>NZ_CP114065.1:1522239-1826687 GCF_027627575.1 Kribbella sp. CA-293567 | reverse complement strand
CGGGCATACGATGCCGGGCGGCGCGGGTCGCGGTCACAGAGCGTTCCCGCCCTCGGGGCCATGGATGGACACGCGCACACTATAGGTGAGCTATCTAACAGAGTCCGTGCATGACACCATCTCGTGACCAGATCACCGCAAACGGTTGCCAGAGCGTGACTTTCGGCTATCCCCAGGCGCTGTCCGTTGCCTGGGGCATCGACTTACCGGTCGCCGGTCCGGTCCTGGCTCGCGGGCTCAGTCTTCGCTGTCGGCACTGTCGTCGCCGGCTCGGCCGTCGTCGTCGGCCCGGTCGTCGTCTCGGTCGGCGCCGGCCCGGCAGCGCCATCCTGGTCCGGTGAGCTGGGCGGCGGGACGTCGGAGGGTGCTCGGTCGCGCGCACCGGCGTCCGGGTCGAAGTTGATCCGCTTCAGCTGCTTGGCCATGTTGCGCCACAGGAGGAACGTGGCGACACCGAGCCCGAGCACGATCAGCAGCGCGACCCAGCCGGGCTTCACCGTGTTCGGATCGATCTCGGCCGTCGGCAGGCTGATGCTCAGAAGAGGGGTCGTCGCTGTCACCGTTCCAGTGTCTCACCGTCTGCTCCCGCCCTCAGCGCAACCCCGCGAAGAGGTCGTCCTCAGGCAGTTCGGAGTCCACCAGCGTGCGGGCCAGCTCGTAGTCCTCGGTCGGCCAGGCCTGCTGGTGAACCTCCAGCGGTACGGCGAACCACGCGCCGTCCGGATCGATCTGGGTCGCGTGCGCGAGCAGCGCGCGATCACGCAGACCGAAGTACTCGGCGCACTCCACCCGGGTGGTGATCCGCTTCTCGTTCTCCGGGTCCGGCTTCCAGTCCTTCAGCCGGTCGGCGTACGGCGACTCCAGGCCGCGCGCGGCCATCGCGTCGTGCAGCGCCTTCATCCGCTCGCGGTGGAAGGTGTGGTGGTAGTAGAGCTTCAGCGGCTGGTACGGCGTACCGAGCTCCGGGTACGCGTCGGGGTCGCCGGCCGCCTCGAACGCCGCCACCGTGATCTGGTGGCACATCACGTGATCGGGGTGCGGGTAGCCGCCGTTCTCGTCGTACGTCGTGACGACCTGCGGACGGAACTTACGGATCAGCTTCACCAGCGGCGCGGCCGCGTCCTCCACCTTGAGCGAGGCGAAGCAGCCCTCCGGCAACGGCGGCAGCGGGTCGCCCTCGGGAAAGCCCGAGTCGACCCAGCCGAGCCACTCCTGCCGGACGCCGAGGATCTCGCGGGCCGTGTCCATCTCGCGGCGGCGGATCTCGGTGATGTTCGCCAGCACGTCGGGCCGATCCATCTTCGGGTTGAGGATCGAGCCACGCTCCCCACCGGTGCAGGTGGCGACCATCACGTCGACGCCTTCGGCGACGTACCGGCCGGTCGACGCGGCGCCCTTGCTGGACTCGTCGTCGGGGTGGGCATGGACATGCAGCAGACGGAGATCTTCGGTCACAAGACACAATGGTGCTCCAAGCCCGAGGAGAACCAGTGACCGACCCACACCCTGCCGTCCGGACCGGCGACTCCAGTGCCGTCCTGGACGCCCGGTACGGCCGGACCGGCCGCAGCCGCAAACCGTTGCTGATCGGCGTCATCGGCGTCCTCGCCGTGGGTGCGCTGGTCTGGTTGCTGTGGGTCGCGAACCTCTCGGCCAACCCACCGGTCGCATCCCGGCTGATCGGCTTCCAGATCACTTCGCCGACCTCGGCGACGGCGACGATCCAGGTCGACCGGAGCAAGTCGGTCGAGGCGCAGTGCCGGCTGCAGGCCAAGGCGGCCGACTTCTCGATCGTGGGGGAGATCACGGTCACGGTGACGCCGGATTCGCCGAGGCAGCAGTCGGTCGAGGCGACGTTGACCACGCAGCGCGCCGCGACGGCCGTCGTACTGGTCGGCTGTACGACGGCGGACGCCCGCAGGCCGAACTGAGCTACCCGATTCGGCCGAAGGTAAACGGTTGCCTCGAAAGCCGCGGTAATCGCTTGCCGAGTATTTGAGAAGGCGAAGAACTGTGGGGTTCTGAGCGCTGTTTTGCTAGGCTCAGTGGATTGGTCGCCGTCGACGACGGCGGCCCTGTTGTATTTTCACCCCCATCCCATCGACAAAGGAGCAGCCCAATGACGCAGAAGATCGATGAGGACAGCGTTGTCTGGCTGACACAGGATGGTTACGAGCAGCTGAAGTCGGAGCTGGAGGAGCTCAAGGGCGCCGGCCGGACCGAGATCACCCAGCGGATCAGCGACGCCCGCGACGAGGGCGACCTGAAGGAGAACGGCGGCTACCACGCCGCCAAGGACGAGCAGGGCAAGATGGAGGCGCGGATCCGGCAACTCGAGGACATGCTGCGCCGTGCCCGCGTCGGCGAGACCCCGAAGGCCGGCGGCAGCGTCGAGCCCGGAATGAAGGTCTCGATCAAGTTCGCCGGCGACGACGACGTCGAGACGTTCCTGCTCGGCTCCCGCGAACTGCTGGCGCTGGACGCCTCGGTCGACATCGACGTCTACTCCCCGCAGTCCCCGCTCGGCTCGGCGATCCTGGGCAAGAAGAAGGGCGACAAGGCCACCTACGAGGCGCCCAACGGCAAGCCCGTCACGGTGGAGATCGTCGCCGCGGTGCCTTTCAAGAGCTGACCCAGTTCACAAAAGCACCCCGGGCCGAACCGGCCCGGGGTGCTTTTCTTGTGCCTTTTCCGCCGGCTTCTATCGGCCGGTGGCGCGGCGGTATTTGTTGACCGCGAGCGGGGCGAAGACCGCGATGATGACCGCGCACCAGATCAGCGACAGCCAGACCGGGTGCTGGGCCGGGAAACCGTCGGGGCTGGCGAACGGGCTGGGGTTGCCGAAGAGGTGCCGGCAGGCGGCGACGATCGAGGAGATCGGGTTCCACTCGGCCACCGGTTGGAGGCCGCTGGGGAGGTTGGGGGTGGGGACGAAGGCGTTCGAGAGGAACGTCAGCGGGAACAGCCAGATCAGGCCGGCCGAGGCCGCCACCTCGGGACCGCCCACCGACAGGCCGATCAGGGCGCCGACCCAGAGCATGGCGAAGGCGAACAGCAGCAGGATCCCGAACGCCGCCAGCGCGTTGCCGAAACCGTTGTGCCAGCGCCAGCCGACGATGAAACCGCAGATCACCATCACCAGCATCACGAACGCGTTGAACACGACGTCGCCGATCACCCGGCCGGCGATCACCCCCGACCGCGCCATCGGCAGCGAGCGGAAGCGGTCGATCAGGCCCTTCGACATGTCGTCGGCCAGGCCGACGCTGGCCGAGGCGACCGCGAACGCCATCGTCTGGGCGAAGATCCCCGACATCAGGAACTCGCGGTAGGCCCGCGCGCCCGGGAAGCCGGGGATCGGGATCGCGTTGCCGAAGACGTAGGCGAACAGCAGCACGAACATGATCGGCTGGATGGTGGCGTAGATCAGCATGTCCGGCGTCCGCGGGATCCGCTTCAGGCTGCGCCAGGCCAGCACTCCCGCGTCCGAAACCGCCCGGCCGAACGGGCTCACCTTGGCCGGCGTACCGGTCGTGCTCATGCTTTCACCTTCTTCTGTCCGGTGCCGGAACCGGAGCCCGGTACGGCGGTCTCGTCGGTGCTGGTGTCCGGGTTGTCGGTCGCGTGCCCGGTCAAGCTGAGGAACACGTCGTCCAGCGTCGGCCGGCGCAGCCCGATGTCGGCGATCCGGATGCCGGCGCCGTCGAGCGTGCGGATCACGCCGACCAGCGCCTCGGAACCACCCGGCGCGGGCATCGTCAGCCGCTTGCTGTGCTGCTCGAGCGTGGTCGACTCGGGATCGGTGATCTGCAGCGCCGCGGTCAGCAACTCGAGCGCGCGGCCGGTCTCGGCCGGATCGTGCACGACGACCTCGATCCGCTCGCCACCGACCTTGGCCTTCAGCTCGTCCGCGGTACCGCGGGCGATCACCGAGCCGTGGTCGACCACGACGATGCTGTCGGCCAGCTCGTCGGCCTCTTCCAGGTACTGCGTGGTCAGCAGGATCGTGACGCCCTCGCTGACCCGGTCGCGGATGATCTTCCACAGGTCGAGCCGGCTGCGCGGGTCGAGCCCGGTCGTCGGTTCGTCGAGGAACAGCACCTTGGGGTGGGCGACCAGCGAACCGGCCAGGTCGAGCCGGCGGCGCATCCCGCCCGAGTAGGTCTTGAGGGTCCGGTCGGCCGCCTCCGTCAGGTCGAAGATCTCGAGCAGCTCGTCGGCCCGCTGCTTCGCCTGCTGGCTGGTGAGCCGGTAGAGCCGGCCGAACATCCAGAGGTTCTCGCGGCCGGTGAGCAGCTCGTCGACCGCGGCGTACTGCCCGGAGAGTCCGACCAGCCCGCGCACGGTGTCGGCTTCCTTCACCACGTCGTGCCCGAGCACCCGCGCGCTGCCGGCGTCCGGCCGCATCAGCGTGGTGAGCACCCGGACAGCAGTCGTCTTGCCGGCGCCGTTGGGCCCCAGCAATCCGAGCACGGAGCCCTCGGGAACCTCCAGATCGATCCCGTCCAGGGCCCTGACGGTGTTCTTCCGGGCCTTGAACGTCTTCACGAGGCCAGTCGCCTCGATTGCAGCCATCGAAGCCGCTCCTTCCAGGGATGTGATGCAGGTCATCATCCTGGCGGACGTCACCGACAGATTCGAGTCATTAACCCCGGACGCACGAAAAGCCGGACGCGCACCACACACCAACGCCGTGGACAGCACAGCCCCGGCGCCCCGCTGAGCGGGCGCCGGGGCCGGCCGGGCAGGTTGGTCAGTGGTGGCGGTCCGCTGCCTAGTCGGAGGTGATCTGAGCGCTGCCGACCAGCACCTCGACGTCGAGCGCGGCCCGGCCGCGGCCGATCTCCACGTCCTTGGACTGGCCGGAGACGGCGCCGGTCCAGGAGACGCGGCCGAGCTGGGCCTCGGTGTGGACGCGGACGTCGGAGCCTCGGCGCAGCGTGATGTTGGCGGAGCCGGACTCGACCCGGACCCGGGAGCGTCCCTTGGTGATCTGGGCGTCGAGGGTCGCCGTACCGGCCTGGACGAGCAGATCGATCGGGCCGTCGACGTCGGTGACCTTCGCCGTACCGGCGGTGACGCGGACGCGGGACAGGCCCGGGAGCCGCTCGGCCTGCACACTGCCGCCGGTCACCTCGACCTCGACGTCGAGCATCGGGTTGACGCGGATCCACAGCTCCTTCGCGAGACCGTTGACGTGGGACTTCAGGTCGGTCGGGTTGCGCAGCATGCTCAGCCCGTCGATCGAGACGCCCATGTCGCCTTCACTGTTGATCGAGAGGGTGTCGCCGTCCCGCTTGATCACGTGCGGGCCGTCCACGGCGACCCCGGTCACCGCAGGCTCCCCCACCAAGCGAACCCGGCGGCCGATCGCGCGGATCGTCACTCGCCGTACGCCGGACGGCACCACCAGGTCGCTGTGCAGCGTCTCCTGCTCGAGCACCGGCTCAGCAGGCTCCGGTACGACGGCCGAGTCGTCCACCACGGTGCCTTCGCCGGTGCTGCCGGCCGCAGTACGAGTCGGCTCGGCGCTGGTCGCGGCGGAGTCAGCCGAGTCGGTCGCGGCGGAGTTGCTCGAGTCCGTGGCTGCGGAGTTGCCAGTGCCCGTCGCGGATGAGTTGCTGGTACTGGTGTTGGCAGAGTCACCCGAGGTGGCGTTGCTTGAGCCCGTGGCCGTGGAGGTGCCGGTGCTCGTCGCGGCGGGGCTGCCCGAGCTGGTGCTGGGCCAGGCGCCTGGGTTCGGAGAGTCGACGGCTTCCGCCCAGACAGACGGCGAGGGCACGTCCGAGTCGGCTGCAGGAATGCCTGCGGAAGCGGGGCTCGAGCTGCCGGCCGCGGCGGGCGTTGAGGTGCTGGAGAGGGCAGCGATCAGGGTCGCGGCTTCGTCGGAGGTGAGGTGGCCGGCGGCGACTCGGTCCAGGATTGCCTTGACCTTGCGGTCGTAGTCGCTCTTGCTGCTCTGATCGCTCATGTCCCCCAGTCCAGCACCCGGACGGGTCGAAACCAATGGGGGATGGCCCGGACCTCTCCCCCGCGACCCCTGATCCGCCCGGCGATCACGGTCAGGAAGCAGGGCGGAAGCTGGCGGTGATGGCGCGCAAGGTGTCCTGACTGGCCGCCCACTGCCCGTCTGGGGTCGACCAGTAGATTCCGTAGGCCTGGTCCGGGCTGGTGACCACTCCGCGGTTCAGCACATGCTGCCGCCCGCCTTTCACCCCATAGCTGAATTCCCAGTCAGCAGCTTTCTGGAAATAGTCCACTGCCTCCAGCCGGATCCGCCGGTACGCCGGGTAGCCGTCCCGCCGCGCCTGTTCCTGCTGCCGCCAGTCGGCCACCGGATCCGCCTTGGGCTGGTCCGTCTGGTCGATCAGCAGCAGTCGCGATCCACCGGGTTCACGGAAGTACACGCGGCCACCCTCACGCCGTACGGTCCAATTGCTCGGCACTGCCAGCGAGAACCCCGTCGGGTCGGTATGCCGTCTGAATCCCGCCGGTACTGCGCCTGGCGGCGTGCTCGGCTCTGTTGTCCGGCTGCTTGGAGGCGAGGAGACAGATGGCGACCGCACAGTGCTCTGAGGGGCGCTGCTTTGAGGCGCGCTGCTCTTCTCGGATGCAGTCGGCGTACTACGCGGCGTCTGGGTACTGGGCGCCGCCGTAGGTGCTGCGCTGGACGCCCCTGGCGACTGGCCCTCGCCCTGCTTGCTGTCTTCCTCCGGTCCGAATGCAGTCCAAGCCCCAAGACCAGCCGCCAGCAACACGGCTGCAGCCAAGCCGGCACTCGCCTTGGACCCCCAACGACCAGAGGACGTCGCCACAGCCGGAGCAGCCGAGGGTGCCGAAGTAGCCGGAGCAGCCGGAGCAGCCGGAGCAGCCGGGGAGGCAGGCTCCACCACCGGAGCAGGCGCAGCTGCAGCTCGCGCAGCGGCCGGCGCCACCGGAGCAGGCGCAGCTGCAGCCTGCGCAGCCGCAGGCGCCACCGGCAGCACCCGCGTACCTTGCCCATGATCCGAAGGCGCGGACCCCGGAACTGTGGACCCCGAAGCGGCTGCCCCCACAGGCCCTGAGCCGGGAGCGGTTGACTCCGAAGCCGCCGACCCCGGAGCAGCAGACGAACCAGCAGTCGGCGGCGAGACGGCAGTCGCGGCTTGCTGCAACAGCCGGCGCGCAGCGGGCGCCTTGAGACGATCCGCCGGGTCCTTGCGCAGGAGGCCTTCCAGCGCCGGCCATAGCGGTCCTGCCAGCTTCGGCGGGTCCGGGGGCTCGGTGACGGCGGCGGTGAGGGTGGTGAGCGCAGTACCGCGATCGTGGGGCGGGCGGCCTTCGACGGCCGTGTAGAGGGTGGCGCCCAGCGACCACAGGTCCGACTCGGGCCCGGCTCCTCGTGCCTGCACCCGCTCGGGAGCGATGTACGCCGGTGAGCCGACCAGCGTGCCCGACTGGGTCAGCGACGATTCGCCTTCCAGGGTGGCGATGCCGAAGTCGGTCAGTACCACCCGGCCGTCGTCGGCCAGCAGGACGTTGCTCGGCTTGACATCACGGTGCAGCACTCCCGCCGGATGCGCCGCCTCCAGAGCGCCGAGCACCTGCAGCCCGATCTTCGCCACCTGACGAAACGGCAGCGGGCCCTCCTGCCGAACGGCGTCCGCCAGCGTCCGGGACCTGACGAACTCCATCACGATCCACGGCCGCCCCTCCTCCTCCACCACGTCGTACACCGCTACGACGTTCGGATCACTCAGCCGGGCGGCCGAACGAGCTTCCCGCAGGGTCCGGCTCCGCAGTACGTCGCGTTCCTCATCCGGCAGTTCGGGCGGCAGGAGGATCTCCTTGACCGCCACCTCACGGTGGAGTACCTCGTCCCGGGCGCGCCACACCACGCCCATGCCGCCCCTACCGAGTAGCTCGAGCAGCCGGTACCGACCGGCCAGGAGACGACTGTCCGACTCTTCGCTGCGCATCCGCTACCGGTGCCCAGGCCCACCGAGCGCAATCCCGGTCAAGCGCAAGTGCGGGTCACGGCGGAGTAGCCCGTGACCCGCACCGCGCAGCTGTGGTCAGGCGACCGGAGTCATCTCCTCCTTCGCCAGTTCCTTCTGCACCGCTTCGAGTTCGGCGAGCTCCCGGGCCTGGGCCGCGCGGCGGGCCCCCAGACCGCGCAGACCGGACAGCCCGATCAGCAGCCCGAGGACAGTGATCCCGGTGACCACCACCAGCGCCGGCTTGTACGCCGACAACATCCCGCTCGGCGCGGTCACCCCGTGCGACTGGCTGCCGATCACCGCGGTGGTGACGGCCAGCACGATCGCGCCACCGACCTGGCTGGAGGTGTTGAACAGCCCCGACGCGAGCCCCTGCTCGTTGTCGTCGACCCCGTTGGTCGCCTGCATGTTCAAGGCCGGGAAGGTGATCGCGAAGCCCAGACCGATCAGCACGATCGTCGGCAGGATGGTGCCGGTGTAGTCGGAGGTCGGGCCGATCCGCAGGAACAACGCGTAGCCGGCCACGAACAACGCCATCCCGGCCGCGAACATCCGCTCGGTACCGATCCGGTCGGCCACCTTGCCGGCGTTCGGCGACAGGAAGGCGACCAGCAGGCCGGCCGGCAGGAAGCCGAGCGCGGTCTCGAACGACGACCAGCCGAGCAGGTTCTGCAGGTACAGCGTGCCGATGAACTGGAACGCGACGTACGCGCCGAAGACCGCCATGATGCCCAGGTTGGCGCGCCGCAGGTTGGCCTGACGGAAGATGCCGAGCCGGACCAGCGGGTGCTTGGTCCTCAGCTCGATCGCGACGAAGGCGGCCAGCAGGACGGCGGACAGCACGAACAGCCCGATGGTGCGGAAGGAGCCCCAGCCGGCTCCCTCGGCGCCGACGACCGCGAAGACCAGGATCAGCATCCCCGCGGTGACCGTGACGGCACCCGGTACGTCGTACCCGCCGGCGGTCTCGTCCCGCGGGCTGTTCGGGATCAGCTTGATCGCGAACAGCAGCACGATCAGCGCGACCGGGCCGGGCATCAGGAAGGTCCAGCGCCAGCCGACCTCGGTCAGCAGGCCGCCGAGGATCAGGCCCATCGAGAAGCCGCTGGCGGCGCAGGTGGTGAAGATGCTGAGGGCACGGTTGCGGTCCGGGCCCTCGTGGAAGGTGGTGGTGATGATCGAGAGCGCGGCCGGCGCGGTGAACGCCGCGGCGATGCCCTTCACGAACCGCGTGGCGATCAGCAGTTCGGGGTTGGTGGCCAGCGAGCTCAGCATCGAGACCACGGCGAAGACGGCCAGCGCGATCAGGAAGACCCGGCGGCGGCCGAGCAGGTCGGCGGTGCGTCCGCCCAGCAGCAGGAATCCGCCGTACCCGAGCACGTAGCCGGTGACGACCCACTGGAGCGAAGACAGCGAGACGCCGAGGTCGGAGCCGATGGCCGGCAGCGACATACCGACCATGGACACGTCCAGGCCGTCGAGGAAGATCACGCCGCAGACCACCAGGAGGGCGCCCCAGAGGCGCGCGTCCCAGGTCAGGCGATCCGGAGCTGTGGGGAGCGTTGTTGTTTGCGTCACGAGGAGAGAGCTTTGCATGCACCTGCATCTAATGTCTACTCATTAATTGCAATTGCATTGAATGCAGCTGCATGCTAACCTGCACCTCATGACCGAGACGAAGGTCAGCGCCGGGACTGGTGAGCCCGGCGCGGCCGGCGAGATCAGTACCGACGTCCGGGTCTGGCGCGAGTTGCTGGCCCGGCACGCCGACATCGGCTGCGCGCTGGACCGCGAACTGCAGAGCCATGGGCTCGGCATGAGCGAGTACGAGGTGCTCGAGCGGCTCGCCGAGATGCCGGAGCAGTCGGCCAAGGTCCAGACGATCGCCGGGTCGGTCCACCTGAGCCAGAGCGCGCTTTCTCGCGTGATCGGCCGGCTGGAGACGGCCGGCCTGGTCGAGCGGCACATGTGCACCGAGGACCGGCGAGCGATCAACGTCCGGCTGACCGACGAGGGCCTGATCCGGCAGACCGAGGCCGCGTCCACTCACCGCCGGGTCCTGGCCGACCGCCTGCACGCTCCGCTGCTCAAGTCCTGCGACGGGGAGTAGCTACTCCCGGACCGCGCCCTCCAGCATCCCCGCGATGAAGTGGCGCTGCAGGAACGCGTAGACCAGCACGACCGGCGTACCCACGATCACGGCACCGGCCGCGAGCAGGGTGAAGCCGGACGTGTACTGCCCGGAGAAGAACGCCAGGCCGAGCGGCGCCGTCCGCAGCGACTCGCTCGTCACCATTACCAGCGGGATCAGGAACTCGTTCCAGGTCCACATGAACACCAGCACGACCAGCGTCACCAGCGCCGGCCGGGCGGGCGGCACGAGCACCGCCCACAGCGTCCGCCAGTGCCCGGCACCGTCGAGCCGGGCCGCCTCCACCAGCGACCGGCTGGACGAGCGGAAGTAGGCCCGCATCCAGAAGGTGCCGAAGGCAACCGATTGGGCGACCTGTGGCAACGCGATCGCCCAGAAGGTGTCGGTCAGCCCGAGCGAGCGCAGGTCGAAGTACAGCGGGACGATGATCGCCTCGGTCGGCATCATGATCCCCAGCAGGAACAGGTAGAACAGCACCCCGGCGCCGCGGAACCGCATCGTCCCGAACGCGTAGCCACTCAGCACGGACAGCAGCACGCTCACCACGACCACCGAGACCGACACCAGCACGCTCGTCCGCAGGTAGCTGCCGAAGTGCCCGATCTCCCACGCCTTGCCGAAGTTGCCGAACCCGCTGGACCCACTGCCGCCGTCGTCCGGCCCGAACGCCGCCACCAGGATCGTCACGATCGGCCCGAGCGCGAAGAGCCCGAAGACCGTGAGCAGCAGGTAGTTGCCGACCCGCTCGGTCAGCGACGCCCTCACGCCGTACTCCGGTCCGCCAGGCGGTTGACGCCCAGCGTGATGACGAAGATCAGCACCGTCAGGCACACCCCGATCGCCGCGGCGGATCCGACCTGACCGAGCTCGAAGGCCCGGTGGTACACCTCGTACGACGGGACGCTGGTCGACGTCCCGGGTCCACCGCTCGTCGTCACGTAGACCAGGTCGAAGGTCCGCAGCGCCGCGATCACCGTCAACGTCACCGCGACCGCGATCTCACCCCGGACGGCGGGCAGCACCACCGCGAAGAACTCGGCGACGGCACCGGCCCCGTCGAGCCGGGCCGCCTCGTAACGTTCGCGCGGGATTCGCGCCATCCCGGCCAGCAGCAACACGGTGACCAGCCCGGTCTCGAACCACGTCCCGATCACCCCGACGGCCGGCAGGGCGAAGGTGTAGTCCCCCAACCATCCCCGGGCGAGCGAGTCGAGCCCGACAGCACGCAGTACGTCGTTCAGCGGCCCGTCGGGAGCATAGATGTGCCGCCAGGACACGGCGACGACCACCATCGCCACCACCTGCGGGAGGAACACCACGGTCCGGAAGAAGCCGATCCCGCGCACCCGCGCCCGCTGCAGCACCGAGGCCAGGGCGAGCCCGATGATCACCGGCAGCACCGAGTAGAAGACGATCAGCACCAGCGCGTGCCCGAACGCCGCCCGCAGTCCGGCGTCCGCGACCACGTCCGCATAGTTGCTCAGGCCAACGAACTTGCCGAGTGTGATCCCGTCCCACTCGAACAGCGACAGATGCACCGCGCGACCCAGTGGATAGAGCAGGAAGGCTCCGTAGACGAGCAGCGCCGGCAGGAGGTAGAGATAGCCGATCTTGCGCGGCTCACCAGGAGGTGAACTCACTTGCCGGCGAACTTGCTGTAGTCGGCCTCGAGCTTGTCGATGAACTGCTGCGGCGTCGCCTTCTTCGCCAGCAGGTCCTGCAGCGCGGCGCCGAGCGTGTCGTACATCGTCGGCGTCGCGTAGTCGAGATACGGGACCAGGCCCTCCTTGCCGACCGCGGTACCGAAGGCGTTGAAGATGTCGGCCGGCAGACCCGCCGGCGCCTGCTGGGCCGAGGTGTCGGCGATCGGCAGGTTCCCGGTGCCGGCGAGTACCTTCATCGCGTCCGGGCTGGTGATGAAGTTCAGGTACGCCGCGGCCGCGTCCGGGTTCTTCGCCTTGTTCGTGACCGCGAAGGGCAGCCCGGTGCCGCCGGTGACGACCGGCTTCTCGTCACCCTCGTTGCCCGGCGGGAGCATGAAACCGACCTTGTCGCCCAGCGCCTTCTGCAGGTCGGCCTGCAACCAGGTGCCGGCGATCAGGAAGACTCCCTTGCCCTTGCCGAAGTCCTGCCAGGCCGGGTCGTAGCCCTGACCGTTGAAGCCCGGGTTGAAGTAGCCCTTGTCCACCCACGACACCAACGCCTCGGCGGCCTTCGTGTTCTCCGCCGTCTTCCACGAGGCGCCCGGCCGGCCGAAGGCGAGCGTGGTGATCTGCTCGGCCGGTACGACCTTGTCCTGCACCGTGCCGAAGACGTGGATGGCCGGCCACTTGTCGAGGTTGCCGAACTGCATCGGCAGCTCCCCCGCGGCCTTGGCCTTGCCGAGCGCGTTCTCGAAGTCGGCCCAGGTCTTCGGCGGCTCCAGCCCGAGCGCGGCCAGCTTGGTCTTGTTGTAGTAGACGCCGACCACCTCGCCGACCTGCGGCATGCCGTACAGGTCGCCCTCGCCGAAGGTCTTGCCGTCCGGCGAGTACCGCGAGTACTGCAGCACCGACGCCGGGTACCGGCTCTTCCAGTCGTAGGCGTCGGCCCACTTGTCCAGCGGCACCAACTGCCCCGCCTTGACGAACTCCCCCATGTCCGAGCGCCCGTTGTTCGCCTGGACCACGTCCGGTGCGTCGTTGCCGGACAACGCCAGCCGCAGCGTGGTCTTCAGGTCGTCGAACGACCGCGAGACCCGCTTGAGCTTGATGTTCGGGTACTTCGCCTGGAACTGCTTGTTCAGCTCGGCCATCTGCGCCGCCTGACCACCTCGGACCTCCTGGTCCCAGACGGTCAGCTCGACGTCGCCCAGCGAGGCCGCGTCGGTCTTCACCGAGCTCGGCGCGCTCGCGGCGCCACCGGGGTTGTCGGAGCCCGGCGTACAGGCTGCCGTGAGCAACAGAGCTGCCGTGGCCAGCGCGACGACCTTCGCTGTGACCTTCATGGGACTCCTCAGTTCAGGGTGTAGGTGTAGCCATGAGTGCTCAGACCCGCCAATACCCGTTCGCGGTGTTCCTCACCCCGGGTCTCGAGCTGCAACGCGACCTCGACCTCGTCCAGGTTGAGCGTTTCCGAGATGCGCTCGTGCAGCACCTCGATGATGTTGGCCTCCACCTCGGCGAGCCGGGCGAGCAGTGTCGCCAGCCCGCCGGGGGTGTCGGGGATGCGGACCCGCAGAGACAGGTAGCGGCCGGCTGCCGCCATACCGTGCCGGATCACCCGCATCAACAGCAACGGGTCGATGTTGCCACCGGAGAGCACCACGACGACCGGCGGCTTGAACCGCTTCGGCTCGTCCAGCAGTGCGGCGACCGCGGCGGCGCCGGCCGGCTCGACCACCAGCTTGGCGCGCTCGAGTATCAGCAGCAGTGCCTTCGACAACGAGTTCTCGTCGACCGTGAGCACCTCGCCGACATGCTGCTGGACCGCCGCGAACGGCACTTGCCCCGGCAGACCGACGGCGATCCCGTCGGCCATCGTCGCCATCCGGCCCAGCTGCACCGGCTCCCCCGCGGCCAGCGAGGCCGGGTACGCCGCCGCGCCCTTCGCCTGGACGCCGACCACCTCGATCGGCATCCCGTCGCGCTGCAGCGCGAGCGCGATCCCCGCGATCAGGCCGCCGCCACCGGTCGGTACGACCACGGTGCGCACCTGCGGGCACTGCTCGACGATCTCCAGCCCGGCGGTAGCCTGCCCGGCGACGATGTCGCGGTGGTCGAACGGGTGGATCAGGATCGCACCGGTCGCGGCCTCGAACTCACGTGCCGCCGCGAGACAGTCGTCGATCGACGTACCGGCGAAACGGATGTCGGCGCCGTACGCGCGGGTCGCCTTCTCCTTCGGGATCGGTGCGCCGTGCGGCATGAAGACGGTCGCCTTGATCCCGAGTAACTGCGCGGCGAGCGCGACCCCCTGCGCGTGGTTGCCCGCGCTGGCCGCGACGACGCCGAGCGCGCGTTCCTTCTTCGACAGCCGCGCCATCCGGACGTAGGCGCCACGCAGCTTGAACGAGCCGGTCCGTTGCAGGTTCTCGCACTTCAGGAACACGTCGCCACCGACGAGGTCGCTCAGCCACCGCGAGTACTCCAGCGGCGTCGGCGCCACCACGTCGTGCAGCAGATCCGCTGCTCTGGCAATCTCTGCCGCAGTGATACTCACCTGTCCACACTAAAGCCGAGGACGCCTTGGCGGGTGCACATTTTCACCAGCGGCCGGGCTGCGGGCAGCGCGGAAAGCGGGTCAGCTACCGACCTGCGCCGCTTCCTGAGCTTGCGCCGCCTCCTTGAGCTTGTGCAGCCGCGAGATGGTGCGGATCCGCACCGACCAGTCGAGCTGCTGCTGCCAGGCCGGCAACGAGACCTCCTCGCGCAGCCACGCGTAGTACGCGAGGGAGTCGGACAGGGCGTGCTCGCGCAGGTAGAAGCGCGCGACCCGGCGGCCCTCGTCACCGTCCGGGATCGAGTGATGGGCGGCGTTGGCCATGAAGATGCCGAAGCCGGCGAAGACCGTGAAGAGGTCGATCAGGGCTTCCTGGTCGATGCGGTAGGTGGCGAGCCGGCCGGAGCCGAGCAGGACCTCGTGCCCGACCTCGTGGGCGAGCACCGCGACCAGTACCTCGGGTTGTTCGAGCAGGCTCGCGGAGACGCGGATCAGGTTGCGGTCGGCGGTCCGGCGCCAGAGCCCGAACTGGCCCTGGACGAGGTCGTGGAGGTGCTGGTCGGTCGGCCGCTGCTCGAGCAGGTCGGCGGGGAGCTGCTCGCTCAGTTCGTTCAGGTCGAAGCGGAGCTCGATCGTCTCGGCGTCGACGGCCATCCGCTCGCACACCCGGACGAAGAGCGCCCGGGCCGCGTCGGTGGTGCCGTCGTAGCCGGCCGGGATCAGTTCGGCCGGCTGGAGGATCGGGCGGTTCAGCAGTTCGGGACCGAACTCGTCGAGCAGCCAGCCCATCGAGTCTTCGATCCACTGCCGGTGACCGGCCGGCATCCGCCGCTTACGCGGCGTAGGTTCGGGGCTGACGGCGGGGTTGATCACCAGGGAACGCTGGTTGCGGGCGGCGAGGGCTTTGAAGGCGGCGAGCACGGGCACGGAGGACACGGTATAGACCGCTCGGGCCATTCCCCGCATTCAAATCGATGGGCTACCGAACGTTCATCATCTACGCTGCAGACAGTGACGGGAGGTGCTGTGAGAGTCACGGCCGTAGTGGTTCGGGAAGCCGACGAAGCCCTTCTGGTGTTGCCTTCCGGGCTTCCCAGAGTCACTGTCGCGGACGAGTTCTGGTTCCCCGACGTCGACGCCGCGGTCCGGGCGCTGCGCGAACAGCTGGGGATCGAGGCCTGCGTGCTGAGCTGCCTCGACGACCGGCCCGGCGAGACCGCCTACCTGATGATCGCCATCGGCTCCGTCCCGTCCGATGCACGATGGGTTCCCACCTTCGACGACCGACTCGTCGAGCTCGCGAGAACTCAGCTGGCCAGGCCGGCCGGCTCCCCCGTCACGCCGGCCTGGACGAGACCCGGCTGGTACTCCGAGGCGATGCCGTGGATCGACGAGCAGCTGGCCGCGGCGGGCACCCCGCGGACCGGCGTACCGGGTCAGGTGCGGTGCTGGGGATTGTCGAACGTACTGCGTTGCCCGACCGCCAAGAGTGACGTGTACTTCAAGGCGCTCGCACACTCGACCACGATCCGGCCGGCTCGGCCCGATGCGTTGCCGCTGCTGTTCGCGCACGAACCGCTCTTCCTGCGGGAGCTGTCCGCGGCCCGGCCGGGCGAAGTGCCCGCACCGTTGGCGATCGACGAACGACGCGCCTGGATGCTGCTGCCGGATCTCGGTCCGGTGCTGGCCCTGGAGCCCAGCCTCTCGCTGTGGACCGAGGCGTTGCGGGGTCATGCCCGGTTGCAGCGCGGCTTCGCGGGGCAGACCGAGCGGCTGCTCTCCTTCACCTGCGTCGATCGCCGGCTCGCGGTGCTGGAGCGCGAGCTCGACCAGTTGCTCGGGCCCAACCCGGCGACCGACCGGCTCGAACCGGCGGAGCGCAGGAAGCTGCCCCGCCGGGCGAATCAGTTGCGCGAGGCAATCACCGAGCTGGCGGCGATCGGCGTACCGGAGACGTTGCTGCACGGCGATCTGCATCCGCGCAACCTCGCCGTCCGGGACGGCCAGGTGCTCGCCTTCGACTGGACCGACGCGGCGGTGTCGCATCCCTTCCTCGACCTGGTGACGTTCGTCGAGAAGCGCTCGCCGCTCTCGACCGATCCTCGGGTGAAGGACGCGTATCTGGCCGAGTGGGAGGCCTATGCCTCGCCGGCCGACCTGCGCCGGGCACTCGTGCTGGCCGAGCAACTGGGCTCGCTGCACCAGTTGATGACGTCGCTCTATCTCCCCGACCATCTGTCCGGCCCGACCGCCGACGCGATGGTCCGCGGAGCCGTCTGGTGGCTCCGCGGACTGCTCGGCTGACCGCTACTTGAGCAGCAGCTTGCCCAACCGGCGGGAGGCGACGTACATACCGGCTGTGCCCATCACCGCGAGATAAAGGGCGTTGATCAGCAGCGTCCAACTGACGTGGCCTGTGGTGAGGGCTCGCTCCAGCGCGACGCCCTGGTAGAGCGGGGTGATCTCCACCAGCCAGCGGATGTAGCCGGGGTAGGTCTCGATCGGGTAGAAGGTCGCCGAGAACAGGAACATCGGCATCGTCGCCAGCGAGACGAACTCGAAGTCCTGCCAGCTGCGCATGAACGTGGTCAGCGCCATCCCGGCGCCGGCGAACGCGTAGCCGATCAGCACCGCGGCCGGTAGCGCGAGCAGCGCCCACCACGACTCGACCAGGCCCAGCGCGAGCATCACCAGGATGAACATCGCCGAGTAGCAGGCGCCGCGCAGCAGTGCCCAGGTCACCTCACCGGTCGCGACGTCCCAGGGCCGCAGCGGCGTCGCCAGCATCGAGTCGTAGAGCTTGGCGTACTTCATCCGGAAGAAGATGTTGTACGTCGAGTCGAAGATCGCGCCGTTCATCGCCGAACTGGCCAGCATCGCGGGCGCGACGAACGCGGCGTACCCGATCACGGTGCCGTCGGCCAGGGTGAAGTCGCCGACCAGCTGGGCGACCCCGATGCCGATCGAGAGCAGGTAGAAGACCGGCTCGAAGAAGCCGGAGACGAAGACGATCCAGGACCGGCGGTAGACCAGGAAGTTCCGCTCGACCAGGGTCCGGCCGTTGCCGGGCTTGATCGGCAGCGGGACGACGCGGGCGGTCAGGGTGGCCATCAGCTGATCAACCTCCGGGTCAGGCCGCGGACCGCGAGCCAGGTGCCGACGGCGAACCATGCCATCAGGTAGGCCAGGTTGCCGGCCGCGGGCAGCACCTCCGCGGTGCCGAGGCTGAGGTCACGCGACAGCTCGACGCCGTGCCACAGCGGGCTGAGGTAGGCCAGCCACTCGATCCAGTTCGGCAACTGCGAGACGGGGAAGAACGCGCCGGAGAACAGGAACGCCGGGATCACCCCGAAGCGGAAGATCATCGCGAAGCCGGCGTCGTTGTCCAGCCGGGTCGCGACCGCGCAGACCGGGGCCGACGCCGCCATCCCGGTGAGCAGCGCGACCGGCAGGCCGAGCAGGCCCCAGGCCGAGCCGAGTCCACCGAAGGCCGCGATCACCAGCAAAAACACCGTGCAGGTGGTCAGCACCCGGAAGGCGATGAAGGCCAGCTGCCCGTACATCACGTCGGCCGGCCGCAGCGGTGTCGCGACCATCGAGAAGAAGGTCTTGTGCCACTTGATCCCGCCCAGCACCGGGTACGTCGATTCGCCGACCGCGATCTGCAACGCGGTCGAGGCGAGCAGACCGGGCGCGATGAACTGCAGGTAGCCGACGCCGCCGAGCGCGCCCGTCCCGTTGTCGTCGACGAACGAGCCGAGCCCGATTCCCATCGCGGCCAGATAGAGCAGCGGCAGCAGGAAGCTGCTGACCAGACTGCCCTTCCAGGTGCGTTTGTAGACGGTGAGCCAGTAGTCGAACTGGCGGCGGCCGTTCTCCACCGCGACGGCGGTCATCAGTCGACCAGCGTCCGGCCGGTCAGCCGGAGGAACACGTCCTCCAGGGTCGACCGGCGGACCAGGACGGCGGCCGGTTGCAGCCCACGCTCGTGCACCGCCGCGACGGTGCGCTCGCCGTCGTCGGTGTAGAGCAACAGCCGGTCGGGCAGTACTTCGATCCGTTGTGCCAGGTCCTCCACCTTGCCGGCCAGCGCGTCGTGATCCGTGCTCATCACCTCCGGCCCGAACCGCAGCTCGGTCACCTCGCGGGTCGAGTAGTCGCGGATCAGCTCGGCCGGCGACCCCTCGGCCGCGATGGTGCCGGCATCCATCACCACCAGCCGGTCGCACAACTGCTCGGCCTCGTCCATGTAGTGCGTGGTGATGATGAGGGTGACGCCGGCCTGCTTCAGCCGGAACAGCTTGTCCCAGAGCAGATGCCGTGCCTGCGGGTCCAGCCCGGTGGTCGGCTCGTCGAGCAGCAGCAGGTCGGGCTTGCTCACCAGCGAGCGGGCGATCGTCAACCGGCGCTTCATCCCGCCCGAGAGGTCGTCGACCTTGACCTTCGCCTTCTCGGTCAGCGCGACGAACTCGAGCAGTTCGTCGGCTCGCAGCCGGCACTCGGCCCGGCTGAGGCCGAAGTACCGGCCGTAGACGGTCAGGTTCTCGTGGACGGACAGCTCCATGTCGAGAGTGTCGTCCTGCGGGCAGACTCCCAGCCGGGCCCGGATCGCCGGCCCGTCGGTGGCCGGGTCGTGGCCGAGGATCCGCAGCTCACCGCCGCTGACCGGCGAGACCGCGCCGATCATCCGCATCGTCGACGACTTGCCGGCGCCGTTCGGCCCGAGGAACCCGAACGCCTCCCCCTTCCAGACATCCAGGTCGATCCCCGCGACGGCCTCGAAGTCCCCGTAGGACTTCCGCAACCCCCGCGCCCGCACCAGTGACTCCCGCGATTCCTCCACCCTGCGACCCTAGACCGCCCCACCGACAATGTTCTGGTCGTTTCGGGAGCGACGGATCAGCCGCGACCGGCGTACGGCATGCCGGCGGCCATCACGGTCAGCTGCGGCACGGCGACCTCCGGCGGCAGTTGCGCGATCCGCACCACGAAGTCGGCCACCACCTTCGGGTCGAAGGTCGGCTCGACGGCGATCGACCCGTCCGGCTGCAGCACTCCGGCCTCCATCCTGGCGGTCATCGAGGTCGCCGCGTTGCCGATGTCGATTTGTCCGCAAGTGATCCCGTGCGCCCGCCCCTCCAGCTCCAGCGCCTTGGTCAGCCCGCTGATCGCGTGTTTCGAGGCCGTGTACGCGATCGACTGCGGCCGTGGCACCTGAGCCGAGATCGACCCGTTGTTGATGATCCGCCCGCCGGACGGTTGCTGCCGCAGCATCAACGCGAACGCGGCCTGGGCACACAGGAACGACCCGGTCAGGTTGGTGTCGACAACCCGTCGCCAGTCCTCCTCGGTCACTTCCTGCACCGGGGCCGCCGGCGCTCCCGTTCCCGCGTTGTTGACCAGCAGATCGATCCGCTGCAGCGATTCGAAAAAGGCGCCGACGGCGGGCCCGTCGGCCACATCCAGTACGGCGGTACGCACCTCCCCGACACCGGCCGGACCGACCGCGGCCACCGCGGCCTCGGCCGTCTCGCGGAGCTTCGCCTCCGTGCGCCCGGTCACCGTGACCTGGAATCCGGCCGCCGCGAGCGCCAGGGCCATCTCCCGCCCCAGCCCCGAACCGCCACCGGTCACCACCGCCACCTGCTGCATGCCGTCCTCCACCTCGGTCGCCGAGGTCTCATTCTCGCCGGTCGCCCCGGTCGGCAACTCAGTTGCATGTATCACGCAAGCATGTATATGCTTGCACCATGCATGTAAATGAGGGCTGGGCGCCGCAGTCGCCGGTGGAGGGCGTGCTGCACGCCTTCACCCGGATCGGCCGCCGGCTGAAGTCCCGGCAACCCGGTGACACGATCGACCACAGCGCCCACCTGGTGCTGTTCGTACTGCGGTGCAACGGGGCACTGCGGTTGTCGGAGCTGGCGAGCAAGATGGAGATCGACGCCTCCACCGCCAGCCGGCACGTGCGGTCGCTCGAGCAGACGGGTCTGGTCCGCCGCTCCCCCGACCCCGACGACGGCCGCGCCTTCCGGGTCGAGCTGACCGAGCAGGGCGTCGCCGAGTGGGAGGCCAACGCCAAACGCCGGATGGGACTGCTGTCCCAGGCGATGGACGGCTGGACCCAGTCCGACATCGAGACCTTCGAGAAGTTGATGACCCGGTTCGCCGACGGCGTGATCAACCTCGTCGACGAGCGTGACGGCGGAAAGGCCTGGGCCGACAAGGGCTGGGCCCTGGCCGCTGCCGCCGCTCGTCCCCAAGACCCAGAGAACGTGGAGAACAACGCATGAGCACCCCAGAGCCCGCCGTCGCCGGCGGCGGCGCAGCGCCTGATCCGGACGCGCCGAACTACCTGTCCCACAAGCAGATCCTGGTGGTCCTCGGTGGCCTGATGGCCGGCATGTTCCTGGCCGCCCTCGACCAGAGCATCGTCGGTACGGCGCTGCCGCAGATCGTCAGCGAGTTCAACAGCCTGGACAAACTGTCCTGGGTGGTCACCGCCTACCTGCTGACCTCGACCGCCTCCACTCCGTTGTGGGGCAAGATCTCCGACCTGTACGGCCGCCGTCCGCTGTTCATCGCGGCGATCGTCACCTTCCTGGCCGGCTCCGTGCTGGCCGCGCTGTCGCAGAACATCGAGGAGCTGATCGGCTTCCGCGCCGTCCAGGGGCTGGGCGCCGGCGGTCTGATGTCGCTGGCCTTCGCCACCATCGGTGACGTGATCCCGCCGCGAGAGCGCGGCAAGTACATGGGGTACTTCGGTGCCGTCTTCGGCCTCTCCTCGGTGGCCGGCCCGCTGCTCGGCGGCGTTCTCACCGACGGTCCCGGCTGGCGCTGGATCTTCTGGATCAACCTGCCGATCGGCCTGGTCGCCCTGGGTGTCGTCGCCGCCGTACTGAAGCTGCCGCACGTGAAGCGCAGCCACAAGATCGACTACCTGGGCGCCTCGATCGTGACCGGCGCCGTGACCGCGCTGCTGCTGGCGGTCTCCTGGTCCGGCCCGGAGAACGGCTGGGGCAACGCGACCACGCTGGCGCTGCTGATCGGTTCCGTCGTACTCGCCGTCGTCTTCGTCTTCGTCGAGCTCCGGGTCTCCGAGCCGATCATCCCGATGGACCTGTTCAAGGGCCGGATCTTCTCCGGGTACGCCGGCTTCGCCTTCCTGCTCGGCTTCGCGATGTTCGGCGCGCTGATCTTCCTGCCGCTCTACCTGCAGGCCGTCAAGGACATGTCCCCGACCCGCTCGGGGCTGGCCCTGCTGCCGATGATCGTCGGCATCTTCAGCGCCTCGATCCCGAGCGGCCAGCTGATGAGCAAGACCGGCCGGTACAAGATCTATCCGATCATCTCGGCGATCCTGGTCGGTGGCGCGATGATCATGCTCTCCACGCTCAGCATGACCACGCCGTACTGGCAGCTGGCGATCTACATGTTCGTGATGGGCGCCGGCCTGGGTCTGTCGATGCAGATCACCGTCACCGCCGCGCAGAACAGCGTGCCCCGGCAGCACATGGGCACCGCGACCTCGACGATGACCTTCTTCCGCTCGATGGGTGGCGCGATCGGCACCGCCGTGTACGGCGCGGTCCTGACCAGCCGGCTGGACGTCCACCTGAAGGACATCGTGCCGAACGCGACCCAGAGCATGGTCGACGGACTGGCGAAGGCCGCCAACAGCGTGCCTGCCCTGCACAGCCTGCAAGAGCCGATGAAGGGCTGGGCCTTGAGCGGCCTGGTCAAGGCGATGGACGACGTCTTCCTGGTCTCGCTGCCGTTCCTGGCGATCGCCCTGGTGCTCGCAGTCATCACCCCGGAGCAGCGCCTGGCCGGCCGCGCCGACGGCGCCCCGAAGCCCGAGGACGAGAACATCGAAACCTCGGCCGCCGCCGCGATGCACTGACCCGCACTCCCCGAACAGCCGTCCCCGAAAGCCTCGGGGGCGGCTGTTCCGCTGTCCGCACTACGCCCCGCCGCTCCCTATCCCCCGGCGCCAACGCAGACCAGGCCGGCCTCAGCCGGCCCTTCATCCCATCGACCAACCTGACGGGAGAGCGAATTGGTGGAACGCCGGCCCGTTGATGCAGGCCGGCGGGGGTCAGACGGGGCGGTCCTGGCGTTGGGCCGGTGGGCGGCGGCGTGGGATGGGGCGTGGGGGTTCTGGGTCGACGTCGTTGCCGGCCAGGTGGTTGACGATGGTGTTGATCACCGCGGCGGCCGGGACGGCCACCAGAGCGCCGACGATGCCGGCCACGATCACGCCGGTCGCGATCGCGAGGATCACCGCGAGGGGGTGGACGCTGACGGCACGGCCGAGCAGGAACGGCTGCAGGACGTGAGCTTCCAGCTGCTGTACGCCGATCACGACGGCGAGCATGACGATCGCGACCACCACGTTCTTGGCGACCAGCGCGACCAGCACCGCGACGCAGCCGCTGACCAGGGCGCCGATCACCGGGACGAAGGCACCGACGAAGACCAGGATGCCGATCGCGCTGACCAGCGGCAGGCCGAGGATGGCGGCACCGAGCGAGATGCCGATCGCGTCGACCGCGGCCACGATGATCGTCGCCCGGACGAACGCCGTCAGCGACACCCAGGCCTTGCGGCCGGACGAGTCGGCCTTGTCCCGCGCGTGCCGGGGGAACAACCGCACCACCCAGGCCCAGATCTGCGGTCCTTGGTACAGGAAGAAGAACAGGCAGAACAGCGCGATGAACAACCCGGCGATCACGTGCGTCGCCGTGGTCCCGACCTCGGCCGCGCGCTGACCGATCGCGCCACCGCTCATCACGGTCTCGCGCAGCTTGTTCAGCGAGTCGGTGATGTCCTTCTCGGTCAGCCCGAAGTTGATCCGGAGCAGGTCGCGCACCTGCTGCACGCCCTCACCGACCTGGGCCGACAGCTCGTCGAACTGGCCCGCGATCTGTGTCCCGACCAGCGTCAGCAAGCCGGCCACCAGCGCGATCGTGCCGATCACCGTGATCCCGGCCGCGGCACCGCGCGGCAGCCGCAACTTCTGCAGCCCGTTCGTCACCGGCACCAGCAGCGCGGTGAGCAGGATGCCGACGGTCACCGGCACGATGACCTCGGACAGGTACCGCATCCCGTAGGCGATCACCAGCACGGCGGCCACGATCACCAGGAACCGCCAGGCCCAAGCGCTCGCGATCTGCATCCCCGGAGTCACGCCGAGGTCGACCGTCCCCTTGCTGGACGCGGCCAGCAGGTGCTGGTCGTCGTCTCCCACCACCGTGCGGCTCACACCGTCGACGGCGGAGTTGTCCGCGACCGGGCTCTCCTCGTCCCGCCCGACCTCGGGGATATCGGTCCCGGGCCCGGGTACGTCGGCCGAGTCGTCCCGCCCGACCGGCTCGTCCGGCTTGCTCATGACACCTCCGAGGTCTCAGTTCTCCCGAGACTAGTGCCCGCTGACGACCGTTCCATGAATGTGAGCGGCCAGTCCTTCGGCCGCTTCCGGATCGAGCTCGGCCAGCAGCCCGACGCCCGCGAGCACATAGTCGGAATCGACGCAGGTGCGAGCCGCCTCCGGCACCAGCCAGCCCTCCTCCTGGGCACCCTGCGAGATGCCGCCGAGGATCCGCGCCGCGACCTCCGGGCCGTTGTGCCGCAGTACTCCCCCGGATCCGACCAGCAGATCCACCTCGCGCAGATCCTTCCCGGAACGCTCGATCACACGGCCGCCCGGTCCGAAGATCACCCGCTGCCTGCCCGCGTGCCGCCGGAGCGCCACTGTCGCGGCCACCCGAGCCAGCGTCTCGTCGTACGACGCCTCAGTCGCGTCGTCCGGCAGGAACGCCGGATCCTCGTGCCGACGCTCAGCGGCAGCCGCCAGCGGCGTACCGGCTTCCAGCAGGCCCGCCTCGATCCCCGCGTCCACCACCGGTACTGCGCTCCAGCGCATCCCGAGGTCGCCTTCCACCGTCCGCGTGACGGGGTGCGTGGCGACCACCTCGCGACCCAGGTTCGCGTCCTCCGGGTCGAGCTCGATCACCGAGTGCACGTCGGTCGTCGCGCCACCGATGTCGACCACCGCGACGTCGCCGTGCAAGGCGGCGAGCACCTCGACGCCACGCAGTACGACGTCCGGCGTCGCCGCCCGGACCATCGCCGCGAACCCCGGGTCGCGGGACAGGTTCTTTCCGCCGATCACGTGCGCGAGGAACATCTCCCGGATCGCCGCCCGCGCACCGTCCGGCGCGAACACCCCGATCTCCGGGACCACGTTGGTCGCCAGCACGTGCGGAACATTTGCCTCGGACAACATTTCGCGGATCCGCGCCTGCGCGTCGACGTTGCCCGCGACAACCACCGGCCGCCGCCACTTGTACTTCGCCAGCACCGCCGCCGCGTTGGTGATCACCGCCGAGTTGCCGCCGTCCGTGCCGCCGAGCAGCAACACGACATCGGGACGCTCGGCCCGCAGCGCCTTCAGGGACGTCGCCGTCAGCCCACCGTTGACCACGGCAACGACTCGCCCACCACTGGACAGCGCGACCCGCCGGCCGGCCTCCGCGGTGACCAGCTCCTCGTTGCCGACGACACCGATCCTGAGGCCACCGCCGGCGCTCGAGCAGGCCAGCACCTCGGCCTTGGCGATGCCGGAATCCGCCGCCAGCAACGCGGTACGGCAGGCGTGCCAGCCGTCCATCACGTCACTGTCGACGGTGGTGCGGTGTTCGGCCCGGGCGACCAGGTCACCCGAGCCGGCGTCCACCGCGATCGCCTTCGTGAAGGTCGACCCGAAGTCGACCGCCACCCACAGGCTCACGACATCGCGCGGTCGAGGTCCTGCAGCAGGTCGTCGATCGTCTCGATGCCGACACTGAGCCGGATCAGATCGGCCGGGACCTCCAGCGGCGTACCGGCGACCGACGCGTGCGTCATCTTGCCGGGGTGCTCGATCAGCGACTCGACGCCGCCCAGCGACTCGCCCAGGGTGAAGACCTCGGCCTTGTTGCAGATGTCGAGCGCCTGCTGCTCGCCACCGCTGACCCGGAACGACACGATGCCGCCGTACCGCTTCATCTGCTTGGCGGCGGTCTCGTGGCCGGGGTGGCCCTCGACACCCGGGTAGAGCACCGAGGTGACGCTGTTGTGCCGCTGCAGGAACTCGACGACCTTCTCGGCGTTGTCGCTGTGCCGGTCCATCCGGACGCCGAGCGTCTTGATGCCGCGCAGGACCAGGAACGAGTCGAACGGGCCCGCGATGGCGCCGATCGCGTTCTGGTGGAAGGCAATCTTGTCGGCCAGCTCGCTGTCGCGGACGATCAGCGCGCCACCGATCACGTCGGAGTGCCCACCCATGTACTTCGTGGTGGAGTGCACGACCACGTCGGCGCCGAGCTCCAGCGGCTGCTGCAGGTACGGCGAGGCGAAGGTGTTGTCGACCACCAGCAGCGCGCCGGCGTCGTGCGCGATCTGCGCGACGATCGCGATGTCGGCGACGTTCAGCAGCGGGTTGGTCGGCGTCTCCAGCCAGACCACCTTGGTCTTGCCCGGGCGGATCGCGGCCCGGATCGCCTCCGGCTGGGTCACCGCAGCCGGGGTCATCTCGACGCCCCAGGTGCCGAGCACCTTGGCGAACAGCCGGAAGGTGCCGCCGTAGGCGTCGTCGGGGAAGACCACGTGGTCGCCGGGCACGCACAGCGAACGGATCAGGGTGTCCTCGGCCGCCAGCCCGCTCGCGAACGCGAAGCCCCGGGTGCCGGCCTCGATCGCCGCGAAACACTCCTCCAGAGCCGTCCGGGTCGGGTTCGCCGACCGGGAGTATTCGTAGCCGTTGCGCAGCCCGCCGACACCGTCCTGCTTGTAGGTGCTGGTCGCGTAGATCGGCGGTACCACCGCGCCGGTGGTGGGGTCGGGCTCGTTTCCGGCGTGGATGGCGAGCGTCTCGAAGCCGTAGTGGTGTTCAGAGTTCACCGAGCCAGCCTACGGCCCGGTTCGCCAAGTCCCCAATACAGTCTCGCCGGTCGTACGGCAAGCCCTGTCCCACGGCGCTGGACGGCAGATTCCCGGCGCCGGCCGGAAGTTGTCCACAGGCTCCGGCCGGAACCGGCGAGTGGCACCGCCCGTCACTTAATCTTGGATCCCCGGGACAGCGCTCGGACCCCCGGACAGCGAGTTTGCGGAGGCGGCACGGATGAAGACGCAGGACAGGTCGCTGGACGAGGACGCCCTGGCGATGGCCGACCTCGCCGAGGTCGCCGACTGGACCCCGATCGCCGGGCCCGACGACGACGCGTCCGGCGAGGCTGTGGTCCGGGCGCTCGTGCATCGCGTGATGGCGGCGACCAACTGGAAGCCGTGGCCGCTGGAGGCCGGCGAGGTGATCGGGCCGGAGCTGGCTTCCTGGGGTTTCACCACTCCTCGTGGGAGCACGATCATCGTGTTCGGCGGGCTGGCGTTCGCGGACTGCCCGGACAGCGGCTGGTCGGCGTACGAGATCGGTCCGGACGACATCCAGGCCGCCGAGGCGGGGCTGGACGCGCACTGGCCGGACCACCTCGCGCTGGCGACGCAGTACTGGGGACAGCCGGACTATGTCGGCGACGACAGCAGCCCGACGTTCGAGGACGAATGGGAAGAAGGCGCTGGCGCCGGGCGGCGGCATCTGGCTGTCTGGCTGCGACCGGGCGCGCAGTACCAGCTGTACAGCAACCGGCCCACCAAGGACCCACTGACGACGGCTGTCGGGGTCAACTACTCGGTCTACATCGACTAGGAGACCGGCCATGAGCGAACCTTCGGCAGGAGCCCCTGGCAACCGGGTGACCCGTCCGTTCCGGCGACTGGCGGCGCGAGTCTCCCGCTGGCAGAACACCCGGCGCGGTACGGCGACGCTCAAGGGCATGTACGCCCAGGCCGCGCGGGACGCCAAGCGGATGGACCCGACCGTCCGGGAACGGATCGGCCGGGCGAACCTGACCAAGGCCGACCTGCAGTCGCTCGCCGAGGCCCACATCACCGGCGCCTACGACCCGCGGCAACGCGGGTACTCCCGCCAGCTCAGTGGCCGGGCGGCCGCGCAGGCGATGCGCGCCGACCAGTCGGTGGTCCGCAACCGCAACCCGATCCGTCAGGTCGCCAACCGCGTCTCGCGCTGGCGCAACACCCGCCAGGGCACGGCGACTTTGAAGGCTGCCTACGCGCAGGCCGCGAAAGACGTCAAGCGGATGGACCCTGCGGTCAGGGAGAGCATCGGGCGGTCACGCATCACCAAAGCCGATCTGCAGAACCTCTCCCAAGCGGCGATGCGGGAGACCTTCCGTCCGGAGGGAAGGCAAACGCCGTACCAGGTCCAGCCGCGCTTCCAGCAGCACCTGCAGACCCAGCCGGCCGCCCAGGCTCAACCGCTGAACAGGCAGCAGTCCGCCGCCCAGGCGGAGTCGTCGCAACCACCCCTGCAGAACCAAGGCGCGCGAGCTCGGGCTGAGGTGAATCCTGAGCTGCACAACGTCCGGCAGATGCCAGCCCAGGCTGCTCCGCCGCGACCGCAGATGACGCCTGCCGAGGCAGCAGCGGCCCAGCGCTCCCAGGAGAACGGGCAGGGCGCTGGGCAGCAGACGCCGCAGGTTGCAGGGCAAGGAGAGCAGTCGGCGGGAGCACAGCAGGGTGTGGCGCAGGGACAGCCATCGCCCCAGACTCAGCAGGGTGTGGGGCGGACGCCCGGGCGTCATCGGGAGCAGGCTCAGGGACAGGGTGGCGGGCGGCACAGGCAACAAGGCAAGGCTCAGCAGCTTGCTGCGAGCTACCAAGCGCTCCGGCAGGGCCCCGGCAGGCACCGCGCCGGCGCCGCGCATCAGGCCGGCCCGAACCAATCCCCCGCCACCGTGCCCGGCCAAGCTCAAGGTCTCAACCTGCGTCAGCGGCTGCAAGCGGTGAAGCAGTTCCACCAGACGCTCTCCAACCAGAGCCCCGCCCAGCAGGCCGCCACCGTCGCGCAGCTCAACAGTTCAGCGACTCAGCAGAGCTCCGGCAACACCCCGCGCACCAACGGCGACGCAGCCAAAGCCTTCGCCGGCATGGCCGGAGCCAACGGTGCGGTGAACGCCAAGCCCACCGCCCAAACCACCGACCGCCCAGGCAAACCCGCCCACGCCGCCACCACCCACCGCAAGTCGGACACCAAGCAGCTCTAGCTCACCAACCGCACCGGATCACCTGCATCCGGCGCGGCGGCTAGTTGGTCTTGCGAGACAGTACGGCGGTCGCAGCATCCAGCAGGATGGCGCGCATCTCCTCGTCGGAGACCGCCGTTTGATCCAAACCGGTGGACAGCACGGCACCGACCACCTCGACGGCAGCAGCAGCTCGCACCCGGTCGGCCGGGGTCGGATCCGGCCCCGCCAACCACAGCTGGAAGCGCCGGCTCTGACCGATCAGATCATCCAGCTGATCGTCGAAAGCGGCGAGCACCGCGGTGATGTCACGCAGTACGGTCGGCCCGGTGGCGCGGTGCTTGATGACCACGTCCAGATAGGTGCCGAGCAGCTCCTGCTCCAGCTCCAGCGACCACGGCCGGTTCTCGACCAGCGCGAAGACCTCCCTGAGGTCCTCGAAGAACGTCCCGATGATCGCCTGCAGCAGCTCCTGCTTGGACGAGTAGTGGTAGTACAGCGACGCCTTCGTGATCCCGACCTGCTCGGCGATCTCCCGCAGGCTCGTCTTCTCGTAGCCGCGGGACGAGAACAGCTCCAGCGCCGCCCGGTGGATCTCTGCCTTGGTGTCGCGGGGCTTGGCGCCGGCCCGCGAACTGCTCTCCTGCTGCACGACACCACCCTCTCACTTCTCTTACCTACCGTGCGGCAGGTAGTCTACCTACCGACCGGCAGGTAGTGAGATCTGAGGAGGGGCCAGTGTTCACCAAGCTCGGACGCTTCGTCGTCCACAACCCGTGGAAGGTGATCGCCGCCTGGGTGGTCGCGGCGATCGCCGTGGTCGCGTTCGCGCCGACGCTCACCGACGTGACCACCAAGGATCAGGCCGGCTTACTGCCCGATTCCTATGAGTCCGTCCAGGCGCAGAAGCTCGCCGCCGACGCCTTCGGCCAGACCAGCGACGCCACCGCGAGCATCGTCGTCAAGCGCACCGACGGTGGCGTGCTGACCGCGGCGGACCAAGCGAAGACGTCCGAGCTGGCGACCGAGATCACAGCAGCGAAGATCGATCGGGTGACCGGCGCGGTGACCGGACCGCAGGCCGTCTCCCCCAACAAGCAGGTCCAGCTGATCAGCGTCGGCCTCAAAGGCCTGCCCGAGGAGCAGGCCGTGCTCGACGCGGTTCAGCACGTCCGCGATCTGACCGGTCCGGCGATGACGGACAGTGGCCTCCAGTACGGCGTAACGGGCGACGCGGCGCTCTTCCTCGACAACCAGGACGCGTTCGACAACGCGTTCGTCGTGGTCGGGATCGCCACCGTCGTACTGATCATCGGCCTGCTGCTGTTCATCTACCGCAGTCCCGTCGCCGCCCTGCTGCCGATCCTCACCGTCGGCCTGGTCAGCGCGATCGCGCCCGGCCTGATCGCCCTCGCCGCCAAGACGTTCGACCTGCAGGCGACCCAGGATCTCCAGACCATTCTGACCGTCGTCCTGTACGGCGTCGGCACGGACTACATCCTGTTCCTGCTGTTCCGCTTCCGCGAACGCCTCCGGGCCGGCGAGGAACCGAAGCAGGCTCTCGTCACCGCGACCGCCCGGGTGTCCGAGGTGATCGTGTCGGCGGCCGGCGCGATCGTGGTCGCCTTCAGCGCGCTGCTGCTGGCCGCGTTCGGCGGCTTCAAGAGCCTCGGTCCGGGGCTCGCGATCGCGGTCGCGGTGATGGCCTTCGCCGCCATCACGCTCATCCCGGCGGTCGTCTCGCTGCTCGGCCCGAAGGTGTTCTGGCCGTCGAAGTCCTGGCAGAAGACCCCGAAGGGCGCGACCTTCAAGCGCCTCGGACGGTTCACCGCCAAACGCCCCGCGCTGGTCGCACTGGTCTCCGGCGGCCTGATGGTCCTGCTGGCCCTCGGCACCCTGGGGATGAAGATCGACTACGACGCTTTCAGTCAGCTTCCCAAGGACACCGAGTCAGCGCGCGCCGTCAAGGATCTCCAGGCCGGCTTCCCCGCAGGCGCTCTCAACCCGACCACGGTCTACGTCAAAAGCACGGGCGGTACGCCGCTCGACCCGGCCCAGCTCACGTCGTACGCCGGGAAGCTCGCGAAGGTCGACGGCATCGGCGCCGTCCTCCCCGCCACCCCGGACGGCTCCCCTGCCCTGCTCAACCAGGACAAGACAGTTGCCCAGCTCAACGTCGTGCTGAAGGACGCGCCGTACGCGAAGTCCTCACTCGACCTCGTCGACGGCCCGCTGCGCGACACCGCCCACGCCGAAGCACCAGCCGGTACGTCGGTGCTGCTCGGCGGGGTCAGCTCGAGCTACACCGACATCCGGGACGCCAACAGTCGCGACCTGAAGGTGATCTTCCCGGTCGCCGGCGGACTGATCGCGATCATCCTGGCCTTGTTGCTGCGCAGCTTGCTGGCGCCACTGGTGCTGATGCTCGCGGTGGTGCTCAGCTTCTTCAGCACCACCGGCGCGACCGTCCTGGTCTTCCAGGGCGCCGCCGGGCACGCGGGCGTGACGTTCTCGCTGCCGATCATGCTGTACCTGTTCGTCGTTGCCATCGGCACCGACTACAACATCCTGATGATCGCGCGACTCCGGGAGGAGGCCGAACGCGGGACCGATCCGCGCGAGGCCGCGGATCTCGCGATCGAGCACGGCGGTCCGTCGGTGGCGGCGGCCGGCCTGATCCTGGCCGGCACGTTCTCCTCGCTGATGCTCGCCGGGATGGCGCTGCTGACCGAGATGGGCTTCTCGGTCGCGGCCGGAATCGTGATCTCGGCGTTCCTGATGTCGATCTTCCTGGTCCCCAGCGTGACCGCACTGCTCGGTCCTCGCGCCTGGTGGCCTCGCAAGCTGAAGGCCCCGCAGCCGGCCGCGGCCGGTGATCGAGCGCTGGAACGAGTCGGCTGACCCCAGCAACCACAGGCCGAGGGGTCCTGTGGTGCGCGGATGCCGGGCCCCCTGGTCCGGCATCCGCGGTCTCAGTTGTCCGCTTCTTCGGTGTTCAGTTTCACGGTGAACAGCGGTAGCAGGACATGAACGAGCGGCCCGATCGCGAGCGCGTAGAGCACGGTGCCTACCCCGACCACCCCACCGAGCAGCCAGCCGACCGCGAGCACCGTCACCTCGATGCTGGTCCGGACCAGCCGCACGCTCCGCCCGGTACGCCGCACCAGGCCGGTCATCATCCCGTCCCGCGGACCAGGGCCGAGCTGGGCGCCGATGTAGAGCGCGCCGGCCAGCGCGTTGACGACGACTCCGGCGGTCATGAAGACGATCCGCAACCACATCGCGTCCGGCCGGTCGACGATCGCCAGGGTCAGGTCGACGGTCAGCCCGACGACGACCGCGTTGCTGATCGTCCCCAGCCCGGGCCACTGCCGCAGGGGAATCCAGGCGAGCAGCACGAGGAAGCTGACGATGATGGCGACGGTGCCGAAGCTGAGGTTCACGTGCTGGGTGATGCCGTAGTGCAGGACGTCCCAGGGATCGAGGCCGAGATTGCCCTGGACCATCAGGCCCATCGACGCGCCGTACAGGACCAGGCCGACGTAGAGCTGGACGAGGCGGCGCGGGAGGTGGCCGGCTCTGAGCTGCTCGAGCGGATTCAGGGCAGCTAGCCGGCGGCCGCGCGGGTTCTTGGCGGGCGCTGCGGAAGTGGCGGTCACAGGATCCAGTCTCCGACTGATTGGCCTGGTGTTCGATAGCCAGTTGGGTAATAGTGGACTGCATGATCGCGCAACAGCTTCCTGCCAGCACACTCGCCGGGCTGCTCGGCAGCTGGGCGGACGACTCCGGACCGGCGTACCGGAGTCTGGCCGAGCGGTTGCGGCTGCTGATCGCCGACGGGCGGATCATGCCGGGTGCGCGGGTGCCGTCCGAGCGCGAACTGACCGACGCGTTGGGGGTCAGCCGGACCACCGTCGCTTCGGCGTACCGTGAACTGCGCGATCGTGGCTACCTGACCAGCAGACGCGGATCGGGCAGCGTCACCGCGTTGCCGTCGAAGGTCGAGCCCGAACTCGGCCGCCATCACGCGCCGGGGATCGACACCGAGGGGCTCTACGACTTCACCTGCGCGGCGTCGCCGGCCGTGCCGGGGATCAGCAGCGCGGTGAGCGAGGCGCTCGAAGACCTGCCGCGGCACCTGGCCACGCCCGGCTACCACCCGCAGGGGCTGCCGGAGTTGCGGGAGGAGATCGCGGCGTCGTACCGGGCTCGCGGGCTGCCGACGACGGCGGACCAGATCATCGTCACGGCGGGCGCGCTGGCCGCGACCTCGATCGCGGTCCGCGCGATGACGCAGATCGGCGACCGGGTGCTGACCGAGAGCCCGACCCATCCGAACTCCGTCGACGCGATCCGGCGCAGCGGCTGCCGCGTCGTCGCGGCGCCGATGAGCCCGTACGGCTGGGACCTTCCCTTGCTAGAGGCAACGATCAGGCAGTCGTCGCCGCGGGCCGCCTGGCTGGTGGCCGACTTCCAGAACCCCACTGGGCGGTTGATGCCGGCGGCCGACCGGCAGCGGCTGGCGATCGCGCTGGCGCGGGCCCGGACCACGGCGATCATCGACGAGACGCTGTTCGAGCTGGCCCTGGACGGACAGGAGATGCCGCCGCCGTTCGCCGTCTTCGACCCGCAGGGCGTGATCACGGTGGGATCGGTCAGCAAGTCGTTCTGGGGAGGTCTGCGGATCGGCTGGCTGCGCGCGCCGGAGGCCTTGGTGTCCCGCATTCTCGACGCGCGGGCCTCGCTGGACCTGGGTGCGCCGGTGCTGGAGCAGTTGGTCGTACTGCGGTTGCTGCAGGCGCGGTCCTCCATCCTGCCGGAACGCCGGGCCGCCCTTGCTTTCCGGCGTGACGCTCTCATCGCCGCGCTGCGGACTGCGCTGCCGTCGTGGCGGTTCGAGGTGCCCGGCGGTGGGTTGTCGATGTGGTGCGAGCTGCCCGAACCGGTGGGCTCGAGCCTGGTGGGGGTGGCCCAGCGGAACGGCGTACTGGTGGTGGCTGGGTCGCGCTTCTCCCCCGACGGCGGGCTGGAGTCGTTCTTGCGGCTGCCCTATACGCTCGAACCGGACACTCTGCGTGACGCGGTCGACCGGTTGGCGGCGTCGTACGAGTCACTGACGGCGGGACCACCGCTGCGGCGTACGGCGGCGATGATCGCTTGAGCAGTCGTTCGACGTAAACGTCCCGTAATCGGCCGGGGGAAGGTTCGCCCCTGGGGTCGCGTTGAGAGACTATGAGAGTCACTCTGCGAGAGGCGTGAGATGTCGTTCTTCAAGCAAAAGTCAGCCCTGGTCGAGCCGGACGCCGCCCTGCCGGGCCGCCCCGAGCCCACCTTCGCCGTACCGGCGGACAACATCGTGCTCGGTACGCCGCAGACCGCGCCCACCCCCGAAGGCTTCGAGGAAGTCTGGTTCGGCACGGGCTGTTTCTGGGGCACCGAGGAGATCTTCTGGCAGCTGCCGGGGGTCTACACCACCGCAGTCGGCTACGCCGGCGGCTACACCCCGAACCCGACGTACGAAGAGGTCTGCTCCGGCCGCACCGGCCAGACAGAGGCCGTCCGCGTCGTCTACGACCCGGCCAAGACCACCTTCACCGCCCTGCTGAAGGTCTTCTGGGAGACCCACGACCCGACCCAGGGAATGCGCCAGGGCAACGACCTCGGCTCGCAGTACCGGTCGGCGATCTACTACACCACCGACGCCCAGAAGACCGAGGCCGAGCGCACCCGCGACCTGTACGCCCCGGTGATCAAGCCGCTCGGCTACGGCGACATCACCACCGAGATCGCCCCGGCAACCAAGTTCTTCTACGCCGAGGGCTACCACCAGCAGTACCTCGCCAAGAACCCCAACGGCTACCGCTGCCACAGCAACACCGGCGTACCGTTCCCGGCTGAAAGCTAAGCCCCACCCGTACTCTCCTCTCGGGCTGAGGCGTTGCACCCACCCGAACCACCAGCGGCCCTGCGCGATGCGGATTCAACCCCGCATCACGCGGGGCCTGCGTGTTTTCCTACCCGTACTCACATCGCGGGCTGAAGCGTTGCCCCCACCCGAACCCGTTGGCGGTCCACGGGGCGCGGAGCCGATCCGCATCGCGGTTCCGGTCCCGCACCTATCCAGCCCGAACGGCCACAGATGCCACTCCAACACCGGCGTACCGTTCCTGGCTGACGCCTGATCCGTTGCTTTGCCGCGAGGGCCGCCTGCCGGTCCTCGCGAACGGACAGCTGTACCTACGGTGTGGTCTCAGGCGCTCCGGTGAGCAACGCGATGCGCCGTCGCAGCCGTCTGGGCCAGTACCACCGGGTGTACAAGAGTGCCGCGGGGACAACGGCACCCAGCAATCCCCAGGGAGACTCGCTGACGGCCCCGGCGATGCTACCGATCAATATCAGCACCAACACGATGATGAACAGCCAGCGCGAACGGCCCGTGTACTCCGCGAGATGTCGGGAAGCGATGCGCAGCGCAGCCGACCGGATCGCTTCGTCTTCAGGCACAGGGCCATCCATCGCAGCACGATGAGCGAGACGAACGTCCTCATCCGGTAAGTCGCCTTCCGCGTCTTTCATCGCTCGTTTCCAGCCGGCGCTCCACCAGGCCATTGCCAACCCGAACGGCACACCGGTGGCAATCGCACCTATGCCGGCCGCAGTCCAACTCGACCCGTCGAGCTTGGTGAAAGCGCCCATCACCACCCCGAAGAAGGCGCCGCTCAACACGGCTGTGACCCAGCGGGCGACTCCGCTTCGCTCTCCTTGCATGTGGTGATCATCCGCCATACGCAGCCGCGGCGTTGGTCCAGTGATGGCGGCGGGCGAGGTGGACGTGGACCTCGGCATTGAGTTCCACCGTTTCGGGGAGCGCCTCGAGGGTTCGGCGGAAGACCTCGTCGCGGTCTGTGGGCTCCAGCATCACGTACGCCGAGACTGTGGAGAGTTGTCCGACGTAGTCGCGGGCGCTCATCGTCAGGCGCCGTTCGATCACCGACTGCCGGACGTCGGTGAACCACTCGGACTGCTCAAGTTCCGTGCCGGGCCATTGCATCGGCAGATCCGCGGCGGTGCCGTCGGGCGACGGTACGCCGTCGTCGTCCAGGTACGGCGCACGTGCCGCGCGGGCGGCCTCCTTGAGGGCTGGGTCGGCCAGCTGGATCGGTACGCCGAACGAGGCGAAAACGCCGCCCGGCTGGACGAGCGCGGCCATTCGGGCCCACCGGCCGTCCGGGTTGGTCCAATGCAGCGCGGCCGCCGAGTACACCAGCTCGTACGACGAATTCAGCGGTAGGTCCTCAAAAGCGGCTTGCACGGACGTGACGTTCGCCGGCAGGTGTTTCCGCAGCTCGGCCAGCATCGCCGCATCAGGCTCGGTGGCCGTGACCGCGATCCCTCCCTGTGCGAACAGGCGCGTTGCCTTGCCTGTCCCGGCGCCGATCTCCAGAGCGGTGCGAATCGGCCCACCGGCGTACGCCGTCACCAGCTCGAGGAGTTCATCCGGATACCCCGGCCGGAACCGTTCGTACGCCGCTGCCACTGTGCCGAAACTCAACGCCCGCGCAACCATCCCGGCATCCTGACACCTGCGACGCTCCGGCGCCTGTCGTTTTCGCGCCGACCGGTTCGTAGTACGGGTAAGAAGTGAACGCCAAGAAGCATCGCCACCAGAGCGCTGCGCGCCAGGAAGGTTCGGATATGAAAGCTCTGCTTACCTCGAGCGGGATCAGCAACGGCAGCATCCAGGACGCGTTGGTCGAACTGCTGGGCAAGCCGATCGCCGAGGCCAACGCCCTCTTCATCCCGACTGCCATCTACCCCTTCCCCGGTGGCGCCCAGATGGCGTGGCGCGCGATGTCCGGAGAGGGGTCGTCGCGCCTGTGCCAGTTGGGCTGGAAGTCGCTGGGCATCCTGGAACTTTCGGTGCTCCCGAGCATCGAGGAAGACGCGTGGGTGCCGACCGTCCGGGACGCCGACGCGATCCTCGTGTGGGGCGGCGATCCGCTGTTCCTGGCCGCCTGGATGCGGCGCTCCGGCTTCGCCGACCTCCTACCGACGTTGGATGCTGTGTACGTCGGAGTGAGCGCCGGCAGCATCGCCGTCACCTCGACCTTTGTCGAGACCTACGTCGATCCGCCCCGCGAGAGCGACGGACCGCTCAAGTCGGAGCCCGCCGTCTTCTCGACCCCGGAGGGCGATGTCGACAGGCTCCTCGTCACCGGCCAGGGCGCCGGGCTCGTCGACTTCGCGGTGATCCCGCATCTCAACCACCCGCATCACCTCGACGCATCACTACCCAACGCCGAGAAGTGGGCGGCGCACATCCCCGCACCGACGTACGCGATCGACGACGACACCGCCATCAAGGTGGTCGACGGCACCATCGAGGTCGTCACCGAAGGGGACTGGAAACTCTTCCAACCTTGACCTTCGCGAACACAACGACAGGCAGTAGTGCCGCCGCGAGTCCTGTACTCCGCCCGCCCAGGCGTGGGGCGGACGGCCCGGCCCTACTACTGCCTGTCGCTATGTCCGCAAACCCGACGGCAGCCTCAGCCCATGCTCTTCTTGCCGTCGATCGCCTCGCGGATGATGTCGGCGTGGCCGGCGTGCTGGGCGGTTTCGGCTGTGATGTGCAGGAAGACCCGGCGGACCGTCCAGAAGACGCCCGGCGGCTGCCAGGGAGCGGCGGGGAGTTCGTACGCCGTGTCGAGGTCGAGCGTGGCGACCAGTTCGTCGGTGGCAGCGGCGACCTTCTCGTACTCCGCCAGCGCGCCGGCGAGCGTCTCGTCCTCCGTGAGGCGGAACTGGTTCTCCCACTTGGCGAGCATCTCCGGGCTGAACTCGGTCTCGGCGGGAGTCTGGTCGCCGCCCGATCGGGCGAAGTCGGCCCAGGTCCGCTCGGTCTCGGTGACGTGCTTGATCAGCCCGCCGACCGTCAACGCGCTGACGGTACTGCGGGTGCCGGCCTGCTCGTCGGTCAGCCCCGCGGCGGTCTGCCGGAGGAAGTACCGGTGCTTGGTCAGGAAGTCGAGGATGTCGGCCCGCTCTGTCGTCGTCATACTTCGACTCTAAAGCCAGTAGCGGTCAACTTCTGGCCTCTACTCGAACCGAGTTTTAGTCCTCGACGCCCAGCCACACAACGCGATTCGCGAAAGCACCCCGCTCAGTCGCCTTGGTACGGCGAAGCCGGTCGAGCGCCGCCTGATCGGTACCGAGGTCAGCAGCCAAGGCATAGACGACCTCCAGCACATCAGCCAGTTCCTCGACGGCCCCCGAGGAGCCTGACCGGCGTGCTGCGGCGGCTCGCGGACGGGCGAAAAATGTCGGTGGCGGGTGGCAGAGTGTAGTCATCGGGCGACGATGAGGTGTCGTTCCGGTTGCTTTGGGCATGCTCTCCGCTCACGACACGTGGGGGGCATGGCCACGGTCGGTGAGGCTAGCCGTAGGGGGTTGGGTGACGGAGTTCGAGTCGGTCGAGGGGTTCGGCAAGCTGATCGAGACGGTGGACGAGCTGTACGCGCGTCCGCGGCGGCGCTGCCGGTATGCGGATACGCCGCCGATCCTGGGATGCGTGGTGGCGCCGGAAGGTACGGCGGGCGGGCCGGACGAGCGGCCTGATCCGATCCCGGCGCAGAGGCTGGTCGAGGCGATCGCTCGGCGGCTCGAGGCGAAGGACGGGAAGACCAAGATCCCGTACGCGAAGGTGCTGCAGGAGCCTGAGACGGTGCAGCCACCGGCCAGTGCCGTGCTTGCGGAGCTGGGCACGGCCGACGTGCTGGCGTTGCAGGAGGTGCTCGCGCAGATCGCCGACAAGCTTGCCGTCGACACCGGCGGCAGCTACCGGTTCCCGAGGTTCTGGCTGCTCAGCTGGCTGATGAAGCAGGAGCTGTCGACCCAGGAGAACGTGAAGGTACGTCGCCGCGAGCTCCGCGACCTGCTCTACCACCGCTCGATCACCCGGGCCAGCCACGGTGGCACCGCGGCCGGTGACCTCAAGGGCGATCTGCCGGTCTGGGTCCGGGTCCTCTGGGTCGTGCTGCTGCCACTCTATTTCTGGGCTCGGCACAGTGGCACGGTTCCCGGGATCGGCCGCTCCTACCGCTGGTTCCTCCGGCAGAATGACGTTGCCCCAGGCAACGGCAATTTCTTCGAACTGGCCCTGCGCCTGACCAAGGACCAGTGGACCACCGAGAAGGCCGAACAGGTCGCCCGGCTGCTGGTCAACGCGTTCCTCGAGGATCTGCGGGAGGACTTCCGCGGCGCGGGCTGGATCCATCGGTACCACACCACCTTCCCCACCGTCCTGCTCGGCCGGATCAGCCGGCGCAACGGCGGCTACACCCTGCTGCGGATGGTCGCCGAGGTGCGCAACGACCTGCGACTGTTCGATCCGCTGCTGCTCATCACCACCGGCAACCGAGTGCCGCCACTGGCCATGCCTCCGCGCCCCAAACCCCAGCAGCCCGCCGAGAAGAGCCTCCTCGCTTCCTGGCGCGAGCGGCGGGACAACGAGAGCCGCCAGCGGGAGATCAAGGCCTGGCTCATCGATGTCACGGTCGGCCAGCCGGCCGACGAGCAGCGGGAGCAGCCCGTCGCCGCCGCGCGCACCGGTAACGGTGTCCGGCAGCGTTTGCTCCGCCGAAGGACCGCGGCAGGCACCACCAAGACAACTCCGCCCACAACCCAACCCCTCAGGACACCACCGAAGCACCTCCATCGCGTACCGCGCCCCTGGTGGCGCACCCGGCGCGGTGGGGCCCTGATCGGTTTCGTCGTGCTGGCGGTGAGCTTCGGCAGCTACGCCGGCGTCGGGTACGCCGACAACTACCGCCACTGTGGAGACGGATTCACCTGGCTCGGCGTGGAGCCGGCCACCACCTCCGTCACCCGGATCGACGGGACCTGCATCGGGGTCACCGACGGCAGCAACGAACTGCTGTTGCCAGGCAGTGCTTTCGACGAAGTACGGAGCACGATCTATGCGCAGAACCAGCGCAGCTCGGCGCTCAGCAAGTCACAACCCGATCGACCGCTGATCACGCTGGTCTTCATGTCATCGGCCGCCGATCAGGGATCGAGCGACGGCGTGATGACCGCCGAGCGCGAGCAACTGGCCGGGATGGCGGTCGCCCAGGCGGTGCAGCTCAACAAGGCCGCCCAGGCGTACGAGCCACTCCTCCGCGTCCTGATCGCGAACGCCGGACCGCAACTGCGGCAAGGCGAGCGCGTCGCCAACCAGCTCGGCCGGATGGCAGCGGCCGACCCGAGCATCGTCGCGGTGGTCGGCATGGTCCAGAGCCGCGAGTCGACCGCCACCACGATCCGGGCGCTGGCCGCGGTCGGGCTGCCGACCGTCGCCGCGACGCTGACCGCCGACACGATGGTCCAGGTCAGCAAGCTCTACTTCCAGATCAGCCCACAGAACGCCCGCGAGGCGAAGGTCGCGGCCCGGCACGTCTCCCAACTGCTTGCCAAGGGCAAGGACCCGTTCGGGCGTCCACTGGCCCGCAAGGCGACGATCTACAAGTCCGACGACCTGGCCGACACCTACAGCCAGAACCTGGCAGCCGACCTCAAACTCAGCCTGGCCGAACGCGGCATCCCGGTTCGGGTCGAGTCCTTCACACCGGCCGGCCGGCAACCCGCCACGCTGGACGCCGGCACGGCGGGCAGCGCGGCCTGCGATGCCGGTGGAGTAGTCCTGTACGCCGCCCGCGGGCTGGTTGACTTCCCCGCCTTCATCGCCGGCATCGCCGACCACTGCCGTAGCCAACCGCCGTATGTGCTGGCCGGTGACGACGTGACCACGTATGTCGCCGACCGGGCCGTCAGCGGCGCCAACAAGTCGGTGCCCTTCCAGTACCTGTCGCTCGCACTCGCCCCCGAGCTGTCCCAGGACCCGCCACCAGCGGCGAGTGACTTCTACCAGCAACTCGACAATCTGTTCCCCTACGAGAAGAGCGCTCGCGGGCGCACTCTCGACGGACATGCCGCGCTGAACTACGACGCGGCGTACACGGTGGTCCTCGCGGTGAGCTATCTGCGCCGCGACCGGGTCGCCATCAACGGCGGCACGGTGTGGACCGCACTGCAATCGGTGACGGACGCCGGCGGCAGCAGGCGCGCGTACCAAGGGGTCACCGGCCGGATCGACTTCGGCGGCACGATCGGTCGCCGAGTCCCGTTGAACAAGCCGATCACCATCGTCACCTTCCGCAACGGCCAACCCGTGCCCGCCGCAAACCTGGTCTGCGGCGGGCCGAGAGATCCCGAGACCCAGGCCTGGTGCCCGTTCGACTGAGCCGGTCAGTCGCCGAGCTGCTTCTTCAGCGCGTCGAGGCGGCTGTCCCAGTCGCGCGCCAACGCGGCGAGGAACTGTTGTGCCACCTGCATCGGAGCCGAGTTGAGCCGATACCGGACGCGGCGTCGCTCGCCTTGTTCGGGGGTGACCAGACCGGCTGCGGTCAGCAGCGCCAGGTGCTTGGCGATCGCCTGCCGGGTGATCGGCAGGCCGTCGGCCAGCTCGGTCGCGGTGGCCGGACCACCCGAGGCCAGCACGGCCAGGATGCTGCGCCGGCTCGGGTCGGCCAGAGCGACGAAGACCTGCTCGGCGACCGCCTCGCGCTCAGGCGCCATCGAGGTAGCTGACCAGCTCGGCCAACTCGGTGCGCCACCCGTCGACGTTGCCGCCGAAAGCCTTCTGGTGGGCGTCAGCAGGCAGCTGAGCGAAGCCCGACTCGACCACCGTCAGCCGCGTCCCGGCGCCGGCCGGCTCGAGCGTGAACTCGACGTACGTACGCCGCGGATCACCCTCCGGCAGCCCGTAGATGTGCCAGGTGAACCCGAAGACCGCCGGCTCCTCGATCCGCTCGATCGTCAGCTCGGCCTTGTCGCCGCTCGACCAGACCAGTCGGGCCTCTCCCCCTTCCCGCAGGTCGACCACAGCCTCGTCGCCGAACCAGGTCCCCAGCCCCTCGGCCGTCGTCAGCGCCGCCCACACCTTGGCCGGCGGCTGCTTCAGTTCCACCGTCCGCTCGATCCGATCAGGAAAAGCCATCACGCACCTCCACTTGAATAGCAACCATTCGGTTGCCACAAAATCTATAGCAACTTGTGGGTTGCGTCAACCAGCGCCGTCGGCCGAAAGTCAGGCCGCGGCCGGCCTACGACGCCAACCGGTCCGGAGACAGGTTCAGGCGCCGCAGCAGTTGAGCGTTGAGGGCGACCACGATCGTCGACAGCGACATCAGTACCGCGCCCGCCGCGGGCGACAGGACGATCCCGGCGAAGGCCAGCACGCCGGCCGCCAGCGGTACCGCGATCACGTTGTAGCCCGTCGCCCAGACCAGGTTCTGCCACATCTTGCGGTAGCTCGCCTTCGACAGGTCGATCACCGACAGCACCGCACGCGGATCGTCGGCGGCCAGCACCACCCCGGCCGACTCGATCGCGACATCCGTTCCGGCGCCGATCGCGATCCCGACCTCGGCGCGAGCCAGGGCCGGCGCGTCGTTCACCCCGTCGCCGACCATCGCCACCCGCAGCCCACGCGCCTGCAACTCGGCCACCTTCGCGTCCTTGTCCTGCGGCAGCACCTCGGCGAACAGCTCGTCGATGCCCAGCTCCGTCGCCACCGACTCGGCCACCTGATGCGCATCGCCGGTGATCATCGCGACCTTCACCCCACGCCGATGCAACGCGTCGACCGCCTGCCGCGACTCCTGCCTGACCTCGTCCTCCAAGGCGATCGCACCCAGCACCTCACCTTCACGGACGACCTGCAGTACCGCGGCGCCACGCTCCTTCCACCCCTGGATGGTCGCCTCCAGCTCAGCAGGAACCCGTACGCCGGTCTCGCGCAGCAAAGCCGGCCCACCAACCGACACGTGAGCACCGTCGACAACCGCCTCGACCCCACGCCCGGTCAGCGACCTGAAATCCTTTGCCTGCAAGGCACGTGCGCCGGCATCCGAGGCCGCACGCACGATCGCCCTGGCCAGTGGATGCTCACTGTCCGACTCGACAGCCGCCGCGATCGCCAGCAACTCGTCGTCGCCCAGCGAAACCGCCGCCACCCCGGTGACCGCAGGCTCGCCCTTGGTCAGGGTGCCGGTCTTGTCGAACAGGACTACATCGATCGTCCGCATCCGTTCCAGCGCCAGCCGGTCCTTCACCAGTACGCCGGCCTTCGCCGCGCGCTCCGTCGAGATCGCGATCACCAGCGGGATGGCCAGCCCGAGGGCGTGCGGGCAGGCGATGACGAGGACGGTCACCGTCCTGGTCACCGCTTCGTCGAGCTTGCCCAGCAAGCTCCAGGCCAGGAAGGTGACCACACCGGCGGTGGAAGCGAAGTAGAAGAGGAACGCGGCGGCGCGATCAGCCAGCGCCTGTGCCCGCGACGACGAGGCCTGCGCTTCGGTGACGAGTCGCTGAATCCCTGCCAGTGCGGTGTTCTGGCCCACTGCCGTGATCTGCACCCGCAGGGCGCTGTCGGTGGCGACCGTGCCCGCGACGACCTGATCGCCGACGGAGCGGAGTACCGGACGGGACTCGCCGGTGATCATCGACTCGTCGATCTCAGCCTGACCGTCGACCACTCGACCGTCCGCGGGCACCCGGCCGCCGGAGCGGACCAGGACCACGTCACTCTCGGACAGGTTGCTCAGGGCAACTTCGACGACACCGTCGGGGGTGACCTTCTCCGCCGTGTCGGGCAGCAACGCGGCCAGCGCGTCCAGCGCGCCGGAGGCCGCACCGAGGGCACGCATCTCCAGCCAGTGGCCGAGCAGCATGATCACGATCAGCAGCGCGAGCTCCCACCAGAAGTCCAGGTCGAAGCCACCGATCCCGAGGGTGGTCACCCAGGACGCCACGAAAGCGACGGTGGTGGCCATCGAGATCAGCAGCATCATCCCGGGCCGGCGTGACCTGAGCTCGCTCCAGCCACCGGCGAGGAACGGCCGGCCGCCGTACAGGAAGATCACCGTGCCGACGATCGGCGCGATCAGGCTCGAACCGGTGAAACCGGGCGGCCGGTAGCCGAGCAGGTCGGCGAACATCTCACTGAAGAAGACCACCGGCACCGCCAGCCCCAGGCTCACCCAGAACCGATCCTTGAACTGCGCCGCATGATCCCCGTGCCCACCGTGCGCGTGCTCACCATGCCCACCGTGATGGTCGCTCATCATCGCCTCCATCGTCTCGCCGACTCCTTCACTATACCCCCGTGGGGTATAGACCCCACAACCTCCGCACCCAGCTCCCTGTTCCCGATCTGACAGAATCTCTCCATGGAAGCGGTCGAGACAGCTCGCGAACTCGTCCACCAGAGATACCCCGAGGCCCGCGCCGCCTGGCTGGGCGGCAGCATCGCCCGCGGCACCGCCACCTCGACCTCGGATCTCGACATCACGGTGCTGCTCGCCGGCCCACCCGCCCCGCTTCGCGAATCCCTCCGGCACGCCGGCTGGCCGGTCGAACTCTTCGTGCACACCGAGCAGTCGCTCGCCCACTACAGCGAGAAGGACCGCCTGCGTCGCCAGCCGTCGATGATGCGACTGGTCGGGGAGACGATTGCGCTGATCGACACCGACGGGTCCGGTGCCCGGCTCCAGGAGAGCTGCCGAGCGCAGATCCTGGCCGGTCCGCCCCCGCTGTCGCCGCACGACCTCGCGATGCTGCGCTACAAGGTCACGGACCTGCTCGACGACCTGATCGGTGCCGACAGCAACGACGTACGAACCGCGGTCGCGTCGGTTCTCTGGCAGGAGGCCGCCACCCTGCTGCTGACCGGCGCCGATCACTGGACGGGTACCGGTAAAGGGCTTCTCCGCGAGCTGCAGAGCTACGACGCAACGCACGGAACCGACTACGCGACGACTCTTCCCGCCGCCGTGCGCTCAGCCGTCAACGGTGATCCAGCAGCGATGATCGCCGTCGTCGACGCTGTTCTCACGCCGTACGGCGGCCGCTTGTTCGCCGGCTTCCACCTCTCCGGCGACTGACTACCCAGCGCGGAAATCGGCGAGCACCTCGTCGATCACGTGCTGGGCGTTGGCCGCGATGCCAGGATTCGTGTGGCGGTAGTACGGCAGCTGGATGAGTGCCATCGACAGCGCTCGGCCCCGCCCACGGTTCCACGTCGCGCCATCGACGTCCAGCGCGGCACGGAAGATCACCCGTGCGTGCGCGGGCAGCAGGTTCCACGCCGGAATCAGATCGCACGCCGGGTCGCCCAGGCCTGTCGTCGCGAAGTCGATCACCGCGGCAAGCCTGCTGCGTTGATCAAGCAGCAAGTTGGACGGCATCAGGTCGCCGTGCACCCAACAGGCCGCGACCGGCGGCGCGGCAGCCAGCGCGGATTCCCAAGCCGCCAGAGCAGTTGCCGTATCGATCGAACCCTCCAACTGCCGCAGCGCCGCTCGAGTCCCGTCGTCCAGCAACAGCAAACCCCCACCCCGGTACGCCGCCGGCCCATCCGGCAGCGCGATCACCCGAAAAGCCCGCACGAACCCGGCAAGATCCTCGGCCAGCCCCTCCGGCTCCCGCACCGACCCGGCGACCGCGATCTCCCCCTCGATCCAGTTCTGCACGGACCACGGCCAGGGATACCCCTCAGCCGGTTGTCCCACGCCCACTGGCGCGGGAATCCGGACCGGCAGCAACGGCGCCAGCCGAGGCAACCAGCTGGCCTCCTTCTGGATATCCGGCACCCCACCCGCGATCCGTGGCAACCGGACGGTCAGCGAATCCCCCAGTCGATACATCGCGTTGACGGTCCCACTGGACGGAATCTCCTCGACCGCCAGTCCCGCCCACTGGGGAAACTGCCCCGCCACCAGCCGCAGTACCAGCTCGTCGTCGATCGGCGCCTCGTCCACATGCATCTTGGCCATGCCCTCATCCAAGCCGAGGCGCCACCGTTCTCAGAACGAGTTTTTCCGCCGCATACGACGCGGCCGACCGTCGGGGTCGTAGATGTGGTCGTAGACAGGCCGCGCCCACAACCGGGCCAGCCGCCCGACCGGCACCGGGTCGTGCAGGCGTACCTGACCCGTCGGCCGAGGCCCGCTCCTACCGCTCGCGTGCCACGAGTCCAGCGCCGCTGCAGCCGCCTTCCACTGCTCGAAGCCCGCCACTGGGTCCAGCTGCGGCTCAGTACCGAGATGCTCCGACCACAACTCGGCCCGAACCGACCGCGCGAGTCCGTCACCGACCACCGCACAGGTCAACTCGCTGTCGTTGGTCCACGACCGCCGGTTGAAGTTGTCCGATCCACAGGTGAACCACTCGTCGTCGACCACGCACACCTTCGCGTGCACGTAGATCGGCGTCCCCACGGCGTTCTCGAGGTTGTAGACCCCGACGCGGTCCGGTGCCACCGACCGCAACAGTTTCAGCGCCTGCAGTTGCCCGTACCGCGCCGGCGGACCGCTGAACCGTCCGTCCGCGTCCGGGAACCGCGGCACCACGGCGATCACACGCAGCTCCGGCTCTCGCTCCAACGCCTCACACAGGCCCTCGGCCACCACGGCCGACCACAAGTACTGATCCTCGACGTAGATCAACCGGCGCGCCCGCTCGAACGCCTTCCGGTAGGCCCGCGCCACGCTGTACTCACCCTTCGGCGCGAACCGGAACGGCGGATGCTTGTGCCCGAACGTCCGCAGCACCTGTACGGCGTGCCGCCCCGCCTCGGGCGGATCGGGTGAGTCCTCCGGCAGCTCCGACGGATGCCGAGGCATGTCGGCCTTTCGCTGCACCAACATCCGGTACGGCGTCCGCCGGTCGAGCGGATGCGGATCGTCCCAGCGCTCGACGAAAGTGCGGAGCACGTCCGCGACCACTGGACCACGCAGTTCCAGCATCGCGTCGTGCCACGGGGTGCGGTCGCCGTACCGCGGGTCCATCGGCGCCTGCTGCGGATCGCCGAGGTGTTCGGCGTCGTCGCGGCGCTGGTGACTCAGGTCGATCCCGCCGACGAACGCGACGTCCTTGGCGGCGGCGTCCCGATGGCGGATCACGAACAGCTTCTGGTGATGCGACGCGAGCCGGCGGACCCGCTGATCGAGCAGCACCTCGGCGCCGGCTTCGTTGAGCTCGGTGCCGAGCCGCTGGTTCTGCTGGGCGTTGAACTGGAGGTGGTCCGAGTGCGACCGCCAGAGCAGCCCGCGGACCTCGACGTCGTTGCGGGCCAGATCGCACAGGACGTCGCCGATCGAAGGGCCGTCGTCGAAGAGGCGCTCGTCGGCATCGCCGCGCCAGTCGGTGAAGTAGACCCGATCACCGGGCGTGAGCGAGCACAGCTCTTCGTACAAGCGCCGGAAGTAGACGGCTCCGTGCACCAGCAACCGCACCGCGTTGCCGCTCGACCAGGGCCGATCGAGGGCGGTCGCCGGGTTGCCGCGCTCGGCGGACGTCAGGAACCAGTCGCTCATCAACAGCCTGGTACCCCGACGGCGAGGATTCGAACTGACGGCCTGATCTGAGGGGGTGAGAGGGTGGACCGCGTGAAGCTGGTGAAACGACGAGCAGGCTGGGTCCTCACCCTCGGGTTGCTGTCGATGCTGGGCTGGAGCTTGGCGGTGTCGGCCTCGATGCCGAGCTGGTTCGACCCGGACTACGACTGCGGGCGGGCGTTCCCGCAGGCCGAAGGGGATCTTCGACGGGTCGACGAGCAGTGGTTGCCGCCACGGGCGGGCTGCGACTTCGGCAGCGGCGAGGTCCACCAGTTCATCTCGACAACCCGGTCGACGGTTCTGACGGTCGTTTTCGCCCTGACGGCCGCCCTGACCGTTCTCGGTCTGCACCTCGTTCTCCGCCGCCTGTGGGAACCGCAGGGAATCCTGCGCTCAGCCGAAGCCGTCGACCTCCGCCGCCGAAAGCTCAAACACCTCGGACTGGGAGCCGGCGCCACCCTCCTGGGCCTCGCGGTCTTCACCGTCGCAAGTGTCTTCGCCGCCTTCCTCGGGGGCCCACCCGGCATGGTGATCGTTGCCCTCTTCGCGACCATCGCCCTGTCAGCGGTCGCCAGCACCCTCGACCGGGAGTACGGCCCCCTCCCCAGTACCGCCCGCGACTCCCGCCGCCGCGGCACCCTCACGGGTTGCGTCACCTTCACCACCGTCTTCGTCCTGACCGTGGCCTCCGGCAAGTTCCCCTTCTACCAACTCTGGATCGCCCCCGTCGGCGCCCTCACCTACCTGGTTGTGACGGGACTCCCGTGGTCCCGCCAGAGCCAGCGGCAACTCAGCTGACCTCGCTCACTTTGACCAGGTGCGCCGGCGTCAGTCCCGCGGCAGGCCGATGGTGGAGCCTTCGACGGGTCGGCACTCAAGCAGAACCTGCGGAACGACCGCGTTGGCCGACGAGGTGATCTGCTCGACGAGCAGCCGGACCGCGTGGCGGCCCAGGTCACGGCGAGGGACCTCGAAACCGCTCACCTCCGGGTGATCCTTCGGCTGACCGAGCACGGCGATCGACAGCTCTGCCGGCACCTCGACCCCCTCCACCGCCGCGAGCAGCGCCGCCGACAACGAGCCGGTGTCGGTTTCCTCCGCCACGATCGCCGTCACACCTTCACGGCGCCACCGATCGACCAGGCCAGGGACCTCCGCGTCGGCAGCCCGTACGACGAGCCGCTGCGACGGCAGCTCGGCCGCTGCGACGGCTTGACGAACGCCCTGCTCGCGATCTGAGGACGAAAGCGCGTCGTCGGTGGACCGCAGATAGCGGATCTCGCGGTGGCCCGCCTCGACCAGCCGGTCGACGATCGCGGCGGAGGCGGCGACGTAGTCCACGCCGACGAAGGGAATCCGCCCGTCCAACTCGTCGCGGCGGCCGACGTACACCAGCGGGAAGCCGCCGCCGAGCAGCCAGTCGATCGGCTCCTGCGGAACGTGCCGGCCGAAGAACACGCAGCCGTCGGCGATCCGGGTCCGCCGGATCGCGGTCCTGTCGTCGGCGCGTGCCCCCAGTCCGCCTGTCCCGGTGAACAGGATCAGGTCCTGCCCGAGCGCGGCCGCCTCCTCCTCGATCCCGGCCAGAATCGGGTAGTAGAACCCGTCCACCGCGGTCGGGAACGCCGAGGCGAACGTGTAGACGCCGATCATGTGGTTGCGCGCCGAGGCCAGCCGGGTGGCGACCGGGTCCGGCACATAGCCGAGCTTCTCCGCCGCCTTCAGCACCCGCCGGCGGGTCGACTCCGCGAGCCGCAGGCCCTCGGTGTTGCCGGACAGGATCAGCGAAACCGTGGTCTGCGATACCCCCGCAGCGGCGGCGACATCCGCCTGACGCGGTGCTCTGGCCATGAACTCACCTTAGCTAATACGGATTAGCTTATTGACTGCTGCGACCGGTTGCTCACACACTCGGCAGCAACCGCCCCCGAAGTGTGAGGAACCCCGATGACGAACCTACCGCCCGTCAGCCGCCGCACCCTACTTCGCGGTACCGCCGGTCTCGGCCTCGGCCTCGCGGCCGGAGTACCGCTCACCGGTACTGCGAACGCCGCGCCCGCCGGGTTCCCCGACTACAAGTACGTCCGCGTCGCCTTCAACAAGGCCAACCTGCGCTACAACCCGACCGGCGAACTGATCTTCCCCAGTGTCCGCGGCACGGTCGGCCGGATCAGCAACGCCCTCGGCCGCTTCTACCTGTACTACGCCCCGCACGACGCTCCCGGCGGCCTGTGCATGGCCTACTCCAACTCGCTCGGCGGCCCGTACACGGAGTACGCGAACAACCCGATCATCAGCCGCACCTGGTCACCGCACTACAACGTCTCGCACGTGTCCTCGACGCACGCGCTGTGGAACGACGACGTCAACGAGATGTGGATGTACTTCCACGGCGAGAACACCACCACCCGGCTGGCCCGGTCGAAGGACGGCATCCACTTCAGCTACGACAAGGTGGTGCTCTCCACCTCGATGCTGCCGGCCGGTACGACGGAGGCCTCGTACGCGCGGGTGTTCCGCCATGACCTGCCCTCCAGGGGCGCCCGGTACGTGATGGTCTTCATGATCAACACCACCGCCAACCGCCGCTCGATCGGCTGGGGCTGGTCGCCGGAGGGACGCAACTGGACCTTCTCCCAGACCCCACTGATCCGGCCGCAGGACGTGGGCGCGCTCAACATCGGTGCCCCGACGATTGCCGAGCGCAACGGTTCGACGTACGTCATCTACCACACCAACATCGAGGCCGGCGGGTCGATGCGGATCACCGAGGTGGGCAAGAACTTCGACCTGCGCAACCACCTCGGCGTCTTCCACCGGCCGCTGGCCGGCGCACCCGACAACGGCCGGTGCGCGGCCGCGGCGTTCGGCTCCGACAACGGCGTGGAGTACATGATCTACGAGGCCGGTGCCCGCCTGGAGGGCTCCATCGCCATTGCCAGGGCCGTCTAGCAGCGAGGCCGTCCAGAAGCTAGGCCGGCAGGATGTTCTGGTTCAGCCGGAACACGTTGCCCGGGTCGAACTCGGCCTTGACCCGGGCAAGCCGGTCGTAGTTCTCCCGCCCGAACCCGGCGACGATCCGGTCCTGCCCCTCGTCGCCGATGAAGTTCAGATAGACGGCGCCGGTCGACCACGGCTTCAGATCCGCGCACAACCCGCGGGCCCACTCGATTCCGCGCCGGTCGTCGGCCTGGTCGGCCCACATGCCGAACGGGTGCGCCACCCAGGCGGCGGTCCGGTGCGGCAACGGCCACTTGCCCGCGTCGCGGGCCACCGCGCCACCCCATGGCATCAGCACCTGCTGTGACGGCGACGGATGCGGCATCTCGGCCGCGCGATCGCAGAACGCCCTGATCGCCTCGTCGGGCAGTTCGTCCAGATGCTCGGCCGACCAGTAGTTGCGGAACCCCGGCGGATCGTCCACTGCCGACTGGATCGCGGCGTACGGCGCCTCGGCGGCCACCACGAACGAGGGCCCGAGCTCGAACATCGGCGCGAAGGCTGCCCGCGCTTCCTGCTCCGACCCCGCGTAAACGGCGGACGCGCCGATCAACCGCTCCCCTCGCAGGTGCACCGGCACCGGCTCGGCCGACTCCCCGGTCAGGAAGAACACGCCGCCTCCCAGCTCCTCGGGGGCGTCGGCTTCGATCAGATCCCGATAGCGCCGTACGACGTCCACGCCGGCGTCGGCGGGCCAGTACAGCTTCACCACCGCCATCGAGGTGAGCGGCCGCAGCCTGAACGTCAACGCGGTCGCCACGCCGAAGTTGCCGCCACCGCCGTGCAGCGCCCAGAACAGTTCACGGTTCCGGGTCTCGTCAGCGATCACCAGCTGCCCGTCGGCCGTGATCAGCTCGACCGACACCAGGCTGTCGCAGGCCAGCCCGAACCTGCGTTCCAGCCAGCCCGAGCCGCCGCCGAGCGTCAGCCCCGCCACTCCCGTGGTCGAGACCCTGCCACCGGTCGTCGCCATCCAGTACTGCTGACAAGCCCCGTCGACGTCGGCCCAGACGGCGCCGCCGGCGACCCGCGCGAGCCGGGCCTCCGGGTCGATCTGAACGGACCGCATCTTCCGCAGATCGATGACCAGGCCACCGTCGGACACCGCCGTACCGGCGACGCCGTGCCCGCCACCGCGGACCGCGATCTCCAGCCCCTCCGCCACGCCGTACCGCACCGCCGCGGCGACGTCGGCCGCCGACTCGCACCGCGCGATGAGTCGCGGCCGCTTGTCGATCATCGCGTTGAAGACCGACCGCGCTTCGTCGTACGACGGGTCGCCCGGCCGCAGCACCACGCCGCCGAACCCGTCCGGCCTCCCGCGATGCGCCCCAGACGGTCGCTGAACCGTGTCGGACATGGGAACTCCCCCTCCACTGGCCTCCCACCTGACACGCCCGATGCTGCGCTGCCACGCCGACCCGGTCAACGCCTCGAATCGCCTCCCTACCAACGGTTCCCGGGCGACTACGCCCCGCGCATTCTCACCGCGGCCCGTTCGAACGACCCGTGCAACCGCTTGCCACTAAACTTCGGCCCATGACCGTCACCACTGCGCGCCCCGCTGCCGTCCTGGGTGGATCCGGCCAGGTCCTCTCGGACGAGGACGTCACGGCCTTCGTCCACGAGCAGTTGGCCGGCGCGAAGCTCGACGGCCGCAGCGTCTGTGTGATCGTTCCGGACGCGACTCGCAGCTGCCCGCTGCCGCTGCTGCTGCGGGCGGTTCACGGCGCCCTGACCGGCAGGGTCTCCCGTCTCACCGTGCTCGTTGCCCTGGGCACCCATGCCGGGATGTCAGCCGGGGAACTCGCCACCCATCTCGGCGGCGACTACGCCGTGCTCAACCACGAATGGTGGAACGAGGACACCTTCGCCGACCTCGGCACCATCAGCGCGGACCGGATCGGCGAGATCTCCGGGGGCCTGCTGCACGAAGCCGTCCCGGTCCGCCTCAACCGTGCGGTGGTCGAGCACGACGTCGCCCTGGTGGTCGGGCCGGTCTTCCCGCACGAAGTGGTCGGCTTCTCGGGCGGCAACAAGTACTTCTTCCCCGGCGTGGCCGGTCAGGAGGTGATCGACCTGTCCCACTGGCTCGGCGCCCTGATCACCAGCGCCGGCATCATCGGTACGCCGGGCATCACGCCGGTCCGCGCCCTCATCAACGAGGCCGCCGCCCTCATCCCGGCCGAAAAACTCGCCCTCAGCGTCGTCGCCCAGTCCGGCACGAATGCCCTGCACGCCGTGGCCTTCGGCGACACCGAGTCCTCGTGGCAGGCCGCCGCCGAGGTCTCCGCGGAGACCCACGTCCGCTACCTCGACCGCCCGGTACGCCGCGTCGTCTCGCTGATGCCGGCGCGCTACCAGGACATCTGGACCGCGGCCAAAGGCTTCTACAAGGTCGAGCCGATCGTCGCGGACGGCGGCGAAGTCATCATCTACGCGCCGCACATCACCCAGCTCGCCGCGATGCACCCCGAGATCGAGCAGATCGGCTACCACTGCCGCGACTACTTCCTCGGCCAGTGGGAGAAGTTCCGTTCGCTGCACTGGGGCGTGCTAGCGCACTCGACCCATCTCCGCGGGGCCGGCAGTTGGGATCCGGTCGAGGGCGAGCGTTGCCGCGTCGACGTCACGCTGGCGACAGGCATCCCGGAGGACGTCGTCCGCGGAGCGAATCTCGGCTACCTGGATCCGGTCGAGTTCGAGCTGGCGCAGTACGAGAACGATCCGGACACCCTGGTGCTGCCCAACGCGGGCGAGATCCTGCACCGCCTTCGCTGACCGGGTCTGAGCTCCTGACACCGGCCTAACCCGCCGGTAACCTTCGCTGCTATGACTGCTACGGAACAGGCCGGCGTCGAGGTGGCGATCGTCGGCTCCGGGTTCGCGGGGCTCTGCATGGCGATCAAGCTCCGCCAGGCGGGGTGCGAGAACTTCGTCGTCCTGGAGCAGGCCGACCGGCTGGGCGGCACCTGGCGGGACAACACCTACCCGGGCTGTGCGTGTGACGTGCCGTCGTACCTGTACTCGTTCTCGTTCGAGCAGAATCCGTCCTGGAGCAGGATGTTCGCCTGCTGGGACGAGATCCTCGGCTACCTCGAGCACTGCGCGGCGAAGTACGGGATCGCGGACAGGATCCGGTACGGCGCCGAGGTCACCGATGCGGCGTACGACGAGAGCAGCGGGCATTGGACGGTCACGCTCAACGGCGACGAGACGCTGCGCACGCAGGCGTTGGTGACCGGCGTCGGCGGCCTTCACCAGCCGAACTTCCCCGACATCCCGGGGCTGAACTCCTTTGCCGGCAAGGCTTTCCACTCCTCCGAATGGGATCACGAGCACGACCTGAGCGGGCGCCGGGTGGCCGTCGTCGGGACGGGCGCCTCGGCGATCCAGTTCGTGCCGCCGGTGGCCGAACAGGCCGCCCAGCTGGACCTGTACCAACGGTCCGCGCCGTGGGTCACGCCGAAGCCGGACCGCGCGATCGGGCGCTTCGAACGGGCCCTGCACGCTCGCTTCCCGGCCGGCCAGCGGGCGATCCGCGACGTCGTCTACTGGGCTCTGGAAGCCCGTGGCCTCGGCTTCGCGGGCAATCCGCGGCTGATGAAAGGGCTCGAACTCCAGGCCAGGCGTCACCTCGGCCGGCAGATCACCGACCCGGTACTGCGCGCGAAGGTGACGCCGGACTACCAGATCGGCTGCAAGCGGGTCCTGCTTTCGAACGAGTACTACCCGGCGCTGACCCGCGACAACGTCGAGGTGGTCACCAGCGGGATCTCGCGGATCACCCCCACCGGCGTGGTCACCGAGGACGGGATCGAGCGGGAGTGCGACACCCTCGTGCTCGGCACCGGCTTCGAGGTGTTCGCGAACCTGACCCGGCTCGGGATCCGCGGCCGCGACGGTGTCGATCTGGGTGACGCCTGGCAGCAGCACGGGATCGGCGCCCATCTGGGGATCACGGTGGCCGGCTTCCCGAACCTGTTCCTGCTGGCCGGACCCAACACCTGGCTCGCGCACTCCTCGATGGTGTTCATGATCGAGGCGCAGGTCCGGTACGTGCTGCAGGCGCTCGCACTGCTCCGCCGCAACGGCGCGCTGTCGGTCGAGGTCCGCGAGGAGGCGCAGGAGCGGTTCGTCGGCGAAACGCAGAAGGATCTCCGCGGCACCGTCTGGGAGGCGGGCTGCACCAACTGGTACCTCGACGCGCAGGGCCGCAACTCGACCAGTTGGCCCGCCTTCACCACGTCGTACTGGCGCCGCACCCGCCGCCTCGATCCAGCGGACTTCGTCCTCACCCTGACTACTTGAGGAGGAGCCGCTCAGGGTCGGCGTACGACCATGGGTGGAGACGAAGACAGGACTTTGGGCCGACGCTTTCCGGGCCCGCGCGGAGGATTCTTGGAGTCATGAACCTCCTCCAGATTCTCAGCACGGTCGTCATCGTCGGCGGTGTCGTGATCACCGCCCTGATCGCCATCATCCCCACGGTCGTCGACCGCTGATTCGGTACTTCGCGGCCCGAACGCCGACGCCGGCTGTCCTCGACGGGACAGCCGGCGTCGTTTTTTATTGCTTCAGGCAACGGAAGTATGAGTACCACAAGGGGTTCTGCTACCCAGGGCGTACACCAGGACAGGTCCTGGGGCCGATGGACCGGACGCCGGCCGAGAGCACTCTGGAGGTATGGAAATCCTTCAGCTTCTCGGGTCAGCAGCGATCGTGTTCGGCGTACTGGTCACGGTCCTGATCGCCATCGTCCCCACCGTGGTGGACCGATGAACCAACCTACTCAGCCGACGGAGAGGTGGCCGAGCAGGTCCTGCCGGGTCAGCACGCCCACCGGCTTGCCGTCGTCCAGCACCATCAGGGCGTCCCGCCCCTCCAGCAGCTCGACCGCCTTCGTGACCGACTCGCCCGCGCCGAGTGACGGCAGGGCCGGGTCCATGTGCAGCTCGACGATGTCGGCGAGCCGCGCCTTGCCGGAGTAGAGCGCGTCCATCAGCGTCCGCTCCGACACCGAACCGGCCACCTCGGCCGCCATCACCGGCGGCTCCGCCCGGACGACGGGCATCTGGGACACCCCGTACTCGCGGAGGATCTCGACCGCCTCGGCGATCGTCTCGTGCGGGTGGGTGTGCACCAGACCAGGCAGGCTGCCGTCCTTGCGCGCCAGCACCTCGCCCAGCGTCGCACCCTGCCGCTCGTGCGCAAGGAACCCGTACTGCGCGAGCCACTCGTCGTTGAAGACCTTGGTCAGGTAGCCCCGGCCGCCGTCCGGCAGCAGGACGACGATCACTGAGTCCTCTGTGGCCGGATCGGCTGAAAGTTCCTGCGCCAGCCGGATCGCCGCCGCGGCCGCCATCCCGGCGGATCCGCCGACCAGCATCGCCTCTTCCCGCGCCAGCCGCCGGGTCACCGCGAACGAGTCGGCGTCCGAGACCTCGATGATCCGGTCGCAGATGTCCTTGTCGTAGGTCTCCGGCCAGAAGTCCTCGCCGACCCCCTCGACCAGGTACGGCCGGCCGCTGCCGCCGGAGTACACGGAACCCTCGGGGTCGGCGCCGATGATCTGGACGCGCCCGCCGGAGACCTCCTTCAGGTACTTCCCGGTGCCGCTGATCGTGCCGCCGGTGCCGACGCCCGCCACGAAGTGGGTGATCTTGCCCTCGGTCTGCTCCCACAGCTCGGGGCCGGTCGACTCGTAGTGCGAGATCGGGTTGTTCACGTTGGCGTACTGGTTGGGCTTCCAGGCGCCCTCGATCTCGCGGACCAGCCGGTCGGAGACGTTGTAGTACGAGTCCGGGTGCTCCGGCGCGACCGCGGTCGGGCAGACCACCACCTCGGCGCCGTACGCCTTGAGCACGTTGCGCTTGTCCTCGCTGACCTTGTCGGGGCAGACGAAGACGCACTTGTAGCCCTTCGCCTGGGCGACCATCGCCAGCCCGACGCCGGTGTTGCCGGAGGTCGGCTCGACGATCGTGCCGCCCGGCTTCAGCTCGCCGGAGGCCTCGGCCGCCTCGATCATCCGGACGGCGATCCGGTCCTTCACGGAGCCGCCCGGGTTGAAGTACTCGACCTTCGCGAGCACCAGCGGCTTGGCGCCGTCGGTGGTCTTCGAAAGCCGCACGAGCGGCGTGTTGCCGACCAGGTCAAGGAGTGAGTTCACATAGCGCACGCATTCCACTGTAGTGCGACTTCCGGGCGGTCAGCGACATCGCTGCTTGCACAGTCGGCCACATTCCGCGCGTCGGCCCGAATTATCGCTTGCTTCGGCGTCACAGCGTGTAATCCTGGAGCTATGACTAAAGCCCGGGCCGCCAGGAAACTGGCCCAGGCCGCAGCCTTCGGTGGCGGGGGACTTGGACTGATCGGGGCGACGCTGTACGGCGTACTGACCGCGGAAGCGCGGTACGCCAAGCGCGTCATCGGTCCGATGAAGGCTCACCCGGCCAAGGGCGACGGCCTCTACGGCCGATACCCAGGACGGCCGATCACGCTGGCGATGATCGGCGACTCCAGCGCGGCCGGCTACGGCACCTCCGCGCCCGAGGAGACCCCCGGCGTACTGCTCGCCTGCGGTCTGGCCGAGCTCGCGCAGCGTCCGGTCCGGCTCGTCGACGTGTCGAGAACGGGGGCCAAGTCGATCGACCTGGCCGGCCAGGTCGACAACGCGCTGCTGGCCGGCCCGCACGTGGCCGCGATCCTGATCGGCGTCAACGACGTGAAGGCCCAGGTGCCGCCGTCGACCTCGGTCCGGTTGCTCGACTCCGCCGTCCGCCGGCTGCGCGCCGCGAACTGCGAGGTCGTGGTCGGCACCTGTCCCGATCTCGGCGTCGTCCGGCCGATCATGCCGCCGCTGCGGCAGGTGGCCAGGTCGTGGAGCCAGCGGCTCGCGGCCGCGCAGACGATCAGCGTGGTCGAGGCCGGTGGCCGCACGGTGTCGATGGGCTCGCTGCTGAGCGAGGCCTTCCGCACCAACCCGTCGATGTGGGGCCCGGACAACTTCCACCCCTCCGTCACCGGGTACGCCGCGGCCGCGGCCGCCCTGCTGCCTTCGGTGGCGGCCTCGGTCGGGGTCGGTCCCGAGTCGTTCGTGCATCCGGAGCCGTTCCGCGGCGAAGCCGTGCTGCCGATCGCGGAGGCCGCCGTGCAAGCGGTGCGCACCGCCGGCACCGAGGTGGCCGCCGCCAAGGTGGCCGGCCACGAGCGTGGTCCCCGCGGTCGCTGGGCGCAGCTCAGGCATCGCCGCCGGCACCCGGAGGTCGAGGTCGAGCGGATCGACGAGGACAGCCCCGACGCCACGTCGCCTGTGCCTGTTGGGAATTAGCGCGTCCGCTGAGCGACGACTTTCACGAAGAGGGTCTTGCACGCGGCGTTTTCCTGATGCACAGTCGAATGACTACGCGACAACCCCGATCAAACGGGAGGCGAAGATGGGCTTGAACCACTCCGAGGAGACGCACCAACGTCTGGTGGAGAAGGTGCCCCGGTGCACCGGACGTGACATGACCGAGTGGTTCAGGCTGATGAACGACGGACCGTCGTTCCTGCGCTTCGACGACAGGGTGAAGTGGCTTTCCAGCGAGTACGCCCTCGCTCACGGGCACGCCACAGCCATCGTCCACGAGTACGACCTGGTCAAAGCGCACAGGCGAATGGGCTGACGAGCCGAACAGGAGAGACGACTTCCACGAAGACTCGCCCTTTCAGGTGGAAGGGCGGGTCTTCGCTGGTTTCGGTCACACCACGCAGAAGTCGTTGCCTTCGGGGTCGGCCAGCCAGAAGTGATCGAGTACGCCGTTCTGCGCCACCTCGTGCACCACGGTCGCGCCTGCTTCGACGAGGCGGGCAACCTCTTGCCGGATGGCGGTTTCGCGTTGAGCCGCGGGATTGTCGCGCCCGCCGCTGACCTGTAGGTCCAGGTGCAGCCGGTTCTTCGTGGTACGGGCCTCAGGCACCTTCAGGAACGAGATCGAGGGCAGCACGCCGTCCGGATCGGACAGACTCGCCCCGTCGTTCCACTCCTCCTCCGGCACGCCCTGGTCCACCAGCCAGCTCTCCCAGGTGTCCCAGCCGCGCGGCGGGTCGGCATCGGCGTACCGGAGGGCGGTGCGCCAGAACCCCGCGACCAGCGCCGGATCCGTACAGTCGATCGTCATCGTCCATCGCGTCGTCATCCCCCCACGATGACAGCGGGCACCGACAGTTCGTGGGGCCTCCGCGCACCGGGGCATGACGAAGGCCCGGCTCCTCCACCTGAAGGAGCCGGGCCTCGTTGATCAGTTGCTACCTACTGCTGGTCAGTCGCCACCGCGCAGGATCGCGAGGATCCGCAGGATGTTCCAGTACAGCCAGACCAAGGTGACGGTCAGGCCGAACGCCGCCCGCCAGGCCTCGTTCTGCGGGGCTCCGGCGCGCACACCCTGCTCGATCATGTCGAAGTCGAGGATCAGGTTGAACACGGCCAGACCGGCACCGAGCGCGGCGAACAGCAGGCCCATCGGGCCGAAGCCGCCGATCCCGGAGTTGAAGCCGAGCAGGCTGGCGACGAAGTTGATCAGGATCACCCCGGCGAAGCCCATCGTGCCGATGATGACCATCTTGGTGAACTTCGGCGTCACCTTGATCGCGAAGTACTTGTACGACGCGAGCGTGATTCCCGCCGTCACCATCGTGGCCAGGATCGCCTGCACGATGATGCCGGAGTCACCGACGTAGCCGGCGATGAACTTGCTGCCGATCCCGAGGAACAGGCCCTCGGCGACGGCGTAGACCATCACCAGTGCCGGGTTGACCTTGCGCGAGAACGACAACACCATCGCGATCGCGAACGCCAGCAGCGCGCCGGCGAGGAACACCGGCGTCACCAGACGGTCGGGCACCACGTTCCAGGCGACGGCCGCGGCAGCGACCACGACGCCCAGCGTGATGCTGGTCTTGACGATGACGTCGTCCAACGTCATCGGACGGCTGTTGGCGGGCGCTCCCTGGTAGTCCTGGGGCGGCATACCGGACCCGCCGTACTGGCCGGGCTGACCGTAAGGACCCGGCTGACCGTACGGAGCGGCCCCGGGATAGGCCTGGCCTTGGCCAGGCGCAAATGCACTCGACCGGTTCAGGACCGGGTTACTGCTCTGCATGTCATCCTCCTGATGACCCACTGTCGACCCGCTGTGGGTCGTAACGTGATACTACGGGCCCACCCTTAACAACGCCTGAGGATCACCCAGGTGTTCCCCAAGCGATACCCACGGCACAAACAGGTTGCGTAACCCAACCGTTCAGCGCTTCTCCCCCAGCATCCGCAGCCGTTCGGCGGGCAGCGGCGGAGCGCCGTCCAGGATCCAGCGGAAGCGTGACCTGAGGTCAGGTTTTGCCGGCCTGCCCGCGAGTCCCCGCAACCACGCCACGACCTGACCGCGGCTCACCACCTCCGCCAGCGCCCGGTCGGCGCGACGGGTGAACCACCGGGTCCAGGCTGCGGCGAGCAGCACCCGCAGTACCGTCCAGCTGGCGTAGCCGGCCAGCATCGCCAGTACATAGGACAACAGCAGCGAACTCACCGACTGGCGCGTGATCAGGATGGCGAAGGCAATCACGGCACAGCCGATCAGTGCCTCTGCCGTCTTGATCCACTTCCGCTGCCGCGGGCCGCCGAGCCGCGCCTGGACGAGTTCCTGGGCGATCAGCAACTCGCGCTCCCGCGCGGTGTACTCCTCGCCCACGCGTTCGTGCACCACCAGCCTCCGGCCGTCGTCCTGCAGCAGGATGCTGTGCCGCCCCTCCACGCCGGGAACCCAGCTGACGGTGGGCGCCGGATACCCGACCCGTTCCGCCAGCTTCCCCACAGTGGCGACAAAATCTCGCTGGTTCATAGCGCGCACTATCGCGTACTTCGCGGCCTCGACGCCAGGTCAACGAAGTCACCGTTCAGCGGGCGGCCACAGACGGCTCCATCGGCGAGCGATGCATCTACGATCAACCACATGACCGACCCGACCGCCGCCGACCGCGCTGAGCTCGAGGTGATGGTGGAAGCGTTCTTCAGGTCCTTCACCTCCGGCGAGGGCACCGCCGAACGTCTCGACGTACTGCGGAAGCTCTTCCTCCCCGAAGCCGTCATCGTCCGCACCTGTGGCGACGAGCCGGCCGTCTACAGCGTCGAGGAGTTCATCGCTCCCCGCCAGGAACTTCTCGAGGGCGGCACCCTGGTCAGCTTCAGCGAATGGCCGGTGAACGGCCGCATCGACATCTTCGGTGACATTGCCCACTGGTGGGGCAGCTACGCCAAGGAAGGCGTCCAGAACGGCGAAGCCTTCACCGGCCGCGGCATGAAGTCGATGCAGTTCATCCGCACCCTGGACGGCTGGCGAATCTCAGCCGCAGCCTGGGACGACGCCCGCCCGGGCCTCCGCCTGTAGTTTCCCCGCGTACCTCGTCATGCGCAGATCCGGACTAAGACACCACGAGCTTCCGCGCGGTGAACCCGATCACCGACTGCGCGGTCATCAGCTCGAACCCGTTCCACCCGTCGTACGAGAAGTCCGAGACCTGCCCGGGGAGATCCTCCGGAGCCCCCTCGACCCCCTCGTTGTCCTGACTCCACTCCAGGATCACCACCCCCTCGAACTCGATCAGCACATCCCGCTCCGCCTCGAACCGGAACCCGAGCTTGCCGCGTACCGGCTCCCACAGGACGCTGACCAGGGTGGTGTCATGCAGATACACCTGCACGCCATCGGCAGTCCAGAACTCGTAGACCCCGGTACCTCCACCGGCGATGCCACGCCGAGGGTCATCCGTGACCCCGACGATCTCGGTCGCCACGCCACCTGATCCGATCGACATACGCGACACGATAGTGCGATCACAGCACTCGATTCGTCCTCACGCTGAGCCGTGTTGTCTCCCGCACGCGACAGTGCGGCGGTGTGCTGTCAACATGCACACCAACGTCATCCGCTCGACCCAAAGGACTGAGCAGTGCCCGACCGACCTGAGATCGTCTGCATCTGCGGCTCCACCCGGTTCGCGGACGAGATGCACGCGGCGAACCGCGATCTCACCTTCGCGGGCGTCATCGTCCTCGCGCCAGGCTTCTTCCCGCACGCCGAGGATCACCAAGCAGACAAGGTGATCACCGACGAGCAGAAGACCGTGTTGGGCGCTCTCCACCTACGCAAGATCGACCTGGCCGACCGCGTTCTGATCGTCAACCCCGGCGGGTACATCGGTGAGTCCACGAGCAGGGAGATCGCCTACGCCCGCGCCGCCGGTAAGCCGATCTCGTTCACACATCCCGGCTGACCGGCAGCGGCTCGGCTCGCGATGGGATCAGCCAGACCGTCGGCAACCACTCCAATCACTACCGCGCAGAGCGACGTACCCGCCGGTCATAGATCGCATAGCAGCCCGTGGCGAGGAGACCGGCCCAGAAATAGGCGTTCGTGAGCAGGCTCTGCCAGAGCGCACGGTTGTCCTCGGACTCGGCGTGCACGACCCGCCAGATCAGCCCACCAATCCAGCTGCCGATCCCGAAGAGAACCAGCCTGACCACCCACCAGCGGAGCCGCCCGGGCTTGTCCGACTCGTAGATAGTGTTGAGGTCGAACAGCTCACGCATCACTCCGGCAAAGCTCAGCTTGGTGTCGGCAGCTGGTTGCTGATCCACCTGCGGCGGCTGATCGTCCATCCCGTCAGTCTGACACCGACAAGGTGCACACCGGCTGTCCGTTTCCGGCGGGCCCGTTCGTCGGTGAGTAACAGTTCGCGGAGCGGAAGGAACGGCCATGCTGGTCAAGGTCAACGGTGTCGAGTTGTGCGTGGAAACGTTCGGAGACAAAGCTGATCCACCGGTCCTCCTGATCGGCATCTCCCTGCTCACCTGGCCCGACGAACTCTGTACTGCGCTGACCGGCCGGTACGTCGTCCGCTACGACCTCCGCGACACCGGCCGGTCGACCTTCGCCAACCCCGACGCCCCCACCTACAACCTCCGAGACCTCGTCACCGACGCCTCCGAACTGCTCGACGTTCTGGACATCCAGCGCGCACACGTGATCGGCCAAGGCGTCGGCGGCTTCATCGCCCAACTGCTCGCCCTCGACCACCCCGACCAGGTCGCATCGCTGACCCTGATCTCCACCCGCTCAGTAGCCCCCGGACCAGTCGACCCCGACCTCGATGACCACGCACCGGCCTTGATGCAGTTGTTCCAGCGACCCCACCCCAACTGGACCGACCGCAACAGCGTGATCGACTACCTGACCGACTCCACGCGCCTACTGGCCGGCTCCCGCGGATTCGACGAACCCGCAGTATGCGCAACCATCGGCGCCATCTTCGACCGATCGCCCAAGTCAGCAAGGGCCCAACGCGCCAGCCACCTCGGCACCATGTTCGCGGCGGTCAACTGCCAACCCCGCTGGCGAGAACGACTCAACGAAATCTCGGTACCAACCCTCGTCATCCACGGCGACGAAGACATCTTCTTCCCGCACCAGAACGGCGCCTCGCTGGCCGCCGACATCCCCAACGCCAAGCTGCTCACCCTCCCCGGCATCGGCCAGGGCCTCCCACGATCCACCTGGCCAACCGTCGCGGACGCCGTACTCCGCCACACCTCAGCGTCTTCGCTGTAGCCGACGAAATTCCGGTGCTGTATAGCTGTGGTTGCCACAGGACAAGACAAGGAGTCACGCGATGACGCGTCGGCGGCGCCCACGCCCCATGAATCCGTCGCACTCACCCCGGGAGGCGTCGTGAAGCTTCTGCTCACCTCCGGCGGCATCACGAACGAGAGCATCCGCGATGCGCTGATCGACCTGCTGGGCAAGCCGATCTCGGACGCTCATGCGCTCTGCATCCCCACCGCCCAATGGGGCCACCCGATGTTGGGACCCGCGTCGGTACGCGGCGTCATCGCCGGCGAACCTCCGTTTCTCCTGACCAGCCTGGGCTGGGCCTCCGTGGGCGTCCTCGAACTCACCGCGCTGCCCAGCATCGGCAAGGAACGCTGGGAGCCGTGGGTCCGGGAAGCCGACGTACTCCTGGTGGACGGCGGCGACGCGGCGTACCTGAGTCACTGGATGCGGAAGTCAGGCCTGTCGGAGCTCATCTCGACACTCCCTGAGACGGTCTGGGTAGGTCTGAGCGCCGGCAGCATGGTGATGACACCCCGGATCGGCCCCGACTTCGTCAGCTGGCCTGCTGCGCCGGACGACCACACCCTCGGGGTTGTCGACTTCTCGATCTACCCCCACCTGGACCACGAACTCATGCCGGACAACACCATGGCCAACGCGGAGAAGTGGGCCGCCGCCATCGCGGGCCCGGCGTACGCCATCGACGACCAGACCGCCATCAAGGTGACTGACGGCACCGTGGAGATCATCTCCGAAGGCCACTGGAAGGCGTTCCCCGCCTAGCCGCGCGGCACTGACATCAAGCGGATCGCGTCCTCCGTTGGAGTGCTAGCTCTACTGCATGCTCCGGGGTGTCGGCTACCTCGAGACCAGGAACCGGGTGGCCGTCAGCGTCCAAGATCTGCCAACCTCCGAGGCAGATCACGGGAACTCCGCCTCGCCGTTTCGCAAGCGCTAGCTCGCTCAAGGTGCCCCATGACCCGCCGATGACGATGACGGCGTCGGCTGACCAAACGAGGATCGCGTTACGGGCCTCGCCCATGTTGGTGACCAGCACGGCGTCCAGGTCGGGAGAGGCGCCGTCGCGGTCGGCGCCCGGTCGTACGCCGATGACGAGGCCGTTGTGGCTGCGCCCGCCGGCGGCGACAGCGGCCATGACGCCGGTCCCACCTCCGCACAGGATGACCGCATCGTTGTCGGCAAGGAGTTCGCCGACCCGGCGCGCCGCAGCGACGTCGGCATCGCTGGAGTCACGAGGCCCGCAGACTGCTACTTGGTACGGCACTCTCTGTTTCTATCAGGTCGGCAGCGACGGCAGTTCTCTTGCGGCCGGGTAAGCAGCGAACTGCTCGAGTTGGTGTCGCAGTTCGATGGCGACCCGGGACGTGGCGTACCGAGGCTGGTTGAGAGAGACGCCGATCTTCGCGGAGCGTTCGATCACTGGAACTGTTCGGCTCTCGGCGGGCAGCTGCAGGACCTGTGCCAGTCCGGCGGCACCGGTGTCCAGGTCGTCGAGGGCTACGTGTGCAGTGACCAGGTCGAGCTGAGCAGCGGCGATCAGCTCTGAGGAGCTACCTGTCGTTGTAGCGAAGAGTTGTAGCGATTCTTCGGCGTCGATGACAGCCTGCTGGTTGTGCCGCGGTCCGCCGAGGGCGAGGTGGGCTTCCGCGGCGTAGTACGCGGCTTTGCCCGGGGCAAAGTAGAAGACGCCGGGCTCAGGCCGCTGTCCTACGGCGTCATCGCGCGCGGCCGCGGCGCGTTGGAGGACGAGGGTCGTTTCTCGCTCGTCGCCCAAGGCTGCGAGCGCACGCGCTTCCTGGCTCGCGAGACGGAGTACGTCGCTGCCTGCCTGGGCGTTCAGTAGACCGCGATGAGCGAGGTCGGCGGACCTGCGGAAGTCTTTCTGCCAGTAGGCGACCTGAGACTGGACCCAGTACACGTAGCCGCGCAGTTGGTCTGCTCCGGACAGCTCGGAGCAGGTGAGCGCCATCCGAGTGTGGGTGTCGACTCCGTATGAGTAGCCGAGGTCGCTGCTCAGGTGAGCGAGTAGTGCGCTGACCAAGCCGGCGATCCGGTACAGCTCGCGGGCGTGGTCGGGTTTCGGGTGGCCTTCGATCAACTCGAACACGTCGCGGCGAAGGGCGGCGAGCGGCCTGAACATCGCGTAAGGGGTGGTGCGCATGTACTGCTCGGCCAGGTGGACTACGTCAGCATCGAGCTGTTCCAGTACCTCCGGACCGAGGTTGGTCCGAGCACGGCGTACGAACCGTGCTGAGTCCTCGGCTGCCATTGCAAGCTCCTCAGCAAGTACGGCGCCGGCGCCATGGATCGGGCCGGCCTCACCCCCCACGGGCGGATATACAGGCGGCTGCTTCGGCGGTGAAACAGCCGGGGCAGTTCACCCGGTGGGCCGATCAGGTCCTCGAACGGCGCGCCCCACAGGCGATGGGCGATCCGCCGGGTGGACGGATAGGCGTTCGAGGCCTGACCACTCATCCAGCGGCGAAGATGACGCGGCGACATGGTCGCGGGTTCACCCAACTGAGCGGCCAGCTTCTCGAACTCCCGCGCGGCGTCCGCGAGGGTCTGGTCGCGCTGCTGGAACAGCTGCTCCAGCAGCGTGCGTGGCTGATTGCGTTCCACGACCTCAACCACCTTCCCGTACGGGGACCTGAATTCTCAGCCTAGTTGGCTGGATCGCTACGCGTGGCCTGAACCAGTGGGGACGACCGCCAGATGTCACCTGCGCACGCAGTAAACACAGGCCTGACCGCCTCCTGTCCCCCAGCTGTCCGCCAGAGGTCCGCGGTGCGTGCTGGTGCTGTCCGCCCAATAGTCGTGACGATCAGTGACGCAGGACCACTGTTAGTGCACAAGGCCACCTGGAACTCGTGGGTCATGTGCCAGCCGCCAGCGAAGACGCCAACTGGGAGACGACATGAGTCCGGAGTTCGAGGTGCTGTACGGCCTAGCCGTCGCGCTGTGGCTGTACCTCGGTGCGACCCAGCAGGCTGACCGGTGACAGCGCCAGCGACGACTCCCACCGAGTTCGGTCGCGTTGTTGTGACGCTCGCCGGCCACCCCGTCATCGATCACGTCATCGCCGCGGAACGCGCGCCTTGGTACGCCGATGCCATGGCCCGGCGGTACCGCTCGTGCGACGTGAGCTCGGCACCGTATAGGGCAGGCGGTGCCGAACTGGCCGTGGCCGACGTCGCTACTGGTGATCGGCCGTGACTCGTGCCCAGTACCTGGTCGCGGCTGACTGCTGCTGCTCGGCGCAGGTACGCCGCGTGGTTCGAGCGGCCCAACGACCGGTTCCGCCGCTGGATGAACGAGGACTGACCGCTCCGGCGGTCACCTGAGACCGGGGGGCGGGATCCGGGCATCCTCAACCGTCGTCGTCACAGCTCGGCGCTTCCTCACGCCGAGCCGACTGATACCGCCCCCTCTAAGCCGGGAGTTCTCGGCCTGTGTCAGCCCTCCCCCTGTGCTGGCAGCCCTCCCCCGAGGGGCCGAGAACTCCCACCTGACCGGCGCGGCGGGCGATGAATTCGCTCATGCCCGCTGCGCCGTTCCAACCCACCCACCCAGCCATGCCTAGACCCACTCGCACCGCGGAACCGCCACCTCACGCGGACAGGAGGCACTGATGAACCACCACCAGCCACCGACTCCCGGCGACTTCCTGCACCGCGAAAGCGCCGCGAGATTCCTCAACGGCGCGCTGGGCGGGAAGGACAACTTCGCGATCGACCGTGCCCTCCTTGCGCAGGCGATTGAGATCACCGCCGACTTCGAATTGCTCGTGGCTACGGCCGAAAGGTTTCGGCAGTACGCCGTCCGCTCTCTGGTCGGTGCAGGCATCGACCAATTCATCGACTGTGGACCGGGACTGCCAGAGTTCGATGCCGCAACCGGCGCTCTGGCCCAGTTCTGCTGCGTGCTGTACGTCGAGCAGGACCCGATGGCGCTGAGCCGCGCCAGGGGTCTGCTGAATCGAGACGGCACCGCGGTGATCCAAGCCGACCTGTACGACCCTGCCGGAATCCGCGCCCACCCGGGCGCAGGCCTTCTCGACTGGGACCAGCCGATCGGCCTGATCCACAGCCACTCCTGGCTCCGCTCCCCCACCGACGCGGCCGCGCTCGCCGACGCCATGAAGGGCTTCGTCGCCGAACTCCCCGCCGGTTCCCACACCGCCAGCTGCCACCTCGAACTCCCCAGCCCCGCCCATCACCGCGGTGAGCAGGTCCTGCAGGCCACCGAACTGCAAGACCTGCTCACCTCGGCCGTCGGCGGCGGGTGGTTTCACACCCGCGCGCAGATCGAAGCCCTCTTCGGCGACCAGAAACCGCTCGCACCCGGCCTCGTACCAGCCCTGCAACTCCTGGACCAGACCTACGAACCCGCCCGGCCCGACGAGCAGACACTGTGCGACTTCCTGATCGCCGGCATTGCACGAGTACGGGAACCAGCGGCGGCCGGTGCCGGGTGAACGACACCACGAAGGTCGCTGAGGTCCGCCGGCTCCTCGACAGCGGCCTCTCGGCCGAACACACGATCGCCGCCATCCGGCAGGTCCTCGAACTCACCGCTCAGACCAACTGGCGACCTCGCCCCGACAACCCCAGTGACCGTCGCGCCGTACTCCGCGGCCAAGGGCATCACCGCGACGCCCACTGAGCACCCGTCACCTACAAGCAAGCCCACCCGCAGGACGGACACTGATCGCCGGCATCGTGGTCCGCTCTGGCTGCTGATGCTTCACACGCAGCTGCGCAGGTCAGCTCCCCGGTGCCCGGGACGCGATTCGAACCCGTGTGCCTTTCGGCGGCGAGGTTTAAGTTCGACCTGACCCCATCCCCGACCGTTCCCAGTCGTTCATCTGAGTCGCAGCGAGCTCGATCGGCACCGCCCCGATCGGGGCCGGACTGGGGCGAACTGCAACCGCAATTGCAACCACGGGCCGACCGGCGGATTCCTCGACGTTCGAGCGGATAGCAGACGAAGCTCACTACATCGATACTCGCGGACTCTGGCTGTTTGTGTGCTACGTGGGGATCATCGGATCTTCACTCTCAGTTGGGGGGCTCATGGGGAAGATCAGTTGGTTGACTGCGGAGCAATGGGGGATCGTTGGCGCCCTCGGCGCCGCGGCTCAGGCGGTGGCCGCCTTGCTGGCTCTAGGGGCTGCCATCTTTGCTGCTCGCTATGCGGCAGACCAAGTACGCCAGGCTCGACTTCAGGTCGAGGAGGCTCAGAAGGCTCGGTTCGATCAACTTGAGCAGGCTGCGGCACAAGAGCAGGCAGCAAGAGACCTCGAGTTTCAGCGACGCAAGGAGTTGGCCGAACAGGAGGAGCGGCGACAAGAGGAACTTGCTCGGCCTTTCGTTATCGTTGACTTCGAGCCAAGTCCTGTGTTCATGAATGCAATAAATTTGGTGATCGAGAATGTCGGCAAGACCTTGGCAAAGAGTGTGCGATTCACCTTCGATCCACCATTGGAAAGTTCACAGACCGAAGATCAATACCGCCTCAAGGACTCGGTTCTTATCAAGCAAGGAATCCCGGCGATGCCGCCTGGGCGTCGAGTCGAGGCGATGTTTGATTTGTCGCACGAGAGGTTCAAGACGGAACTTCCGATGACGTATCGCGTTCGCGTAGAATCCCAGGATGCGAAGGGGCGAGAACAAGAAGCATTGGAGTACGTCTTAGATTTAAATTTCCGCTATGGGCTACTGCATTTCGACGTTAAAACTATCCACCATGCGGCAAAATCACTGCGGGAGATCGAGAAGAATCTCAAGAAATTTACGGCGCATTTCAATGGGGTAAGGGTATGGGTTCGCGACGAGGATGCCTACTTGGCTGCGCAAGCGAAAGATTTCGAAGACTACAAGGCACAGGAAGCATTGAGAGATAAGGTCGCCCGCGCCCAGGCGGCGGGGGTGCCGCTATCCGAGTTGGACGATTTTGAACGCGAGGACGCGGCCTCAGAGGATTCTGAGTCGTCGCCATAGCGTGATACTGATGCCAGGTGACGGTTACGTGTCAAACGCGGGCAGTCCTGCCGCATCGTCCCGATCCCTGCCGACCCCTTCGGAGGTATGAGTGAATAACGTGTCTGTGAATCCATACGCGATCGCATTTATCGCGGTGGCCGGCACCATCCTCGGCGCGTTGCTGTCGTCATTAACACAGCTTGCAACGATGGCTTTGAACCGAAAAAGCGAACGCCTCAAGCTGCAGACGACTCTTGAGCATGCGACCACTGAGCGGCTCGCAACGGAGCGCAGGGCGGTTTACGCACGATTTCTGGTTGCCGCCCAGACCCAGAACCTACTGAACCTTAGGATCTTCTCCAAAAAGGGACGCGGTGACGATGACGAGATTTCTTCTACAATGAGTGAATTGCGAATCGCAGCACGCGAGGCCGCGTTACTCGCCGAACACGAGTTGTCTGATGGCATCTCTGCAATGTTGAATCGACTGACGCAAGAGTTGCACCAAGCTTTGGCGAAAGAGAACCCTGACGACCCCAATCACGAGCGAGGAGGCATCACAATGGCAAAGGTGGAGAATATGATGCAGGCTGAACTCGGGATTAAGAATCGACATCTCATCGACGACCGCGGCTTGATTGTTAGACAAGTAGCCAAGTCATGATGCCAGGTCGCGCGGCCAAGCTTTTGGCATCGTCCCGATAGCTGCCGACCTTAGGTTCGGCGCGGGTCCAGGGTCGAGCTTGCTCGATCGCGGAGCGACGCCACAGGCGCCCTTGACGCGGGCCGGGCCGGACCGTCCCTCCCATGATTGCTAGCGGGACGATGCGGGAACCCACGACCAGGCGGCGGGCGACCTGGACCACGGCGGCGGGTAGCCGGCCGATTGGGGCGAGTGGCTACATCAGAGGGTGTCTATCGTTGATGGCAAGTTCTGCTGTCTACGACCGGCACCCTTTGGCACGTGCGCGCCAAGCCAACGGGGGACGAAGTCGACGAGCCCTTAGGCGAGGAGCCGGAGGTTGCCCCGCTCCCCCGGTCCTTCGGTGGCGGCGCGCTTTCGGGCCCTGGAGGGGCCCGTCTTGAAGACGTAGAGAAAGTTGCCAGATTTCTGTGACAGCGCGAGAGCACCACGCGGCCGACACGGCGCGAGTGCAACCGCTGATGCAACCACGAGGGGTCGAGTCGGTTCCTGCTGCCGGTGCCTCGCAGGCAATGCGCAGGTCAGACGATTAGTGCCCGGGACGGGATTCGAACCCGTATGCCTTTCGGCTGCGAGGTTTAAGTTCGACCTGACCATATCCTCGATCGTCCATGGTCGTTCGCAGGAGTCGCGGCGACCTTGGTCAGCACTATCCAGGCCAGGGGTGAACGAGGGCGAACTGCAACCGCAATTGCAACCAAAACGGCGTGTGGGAGTTAGGCGGTCCAGCGGTCTCCCGGCGCTTCTCCGCCCATGGCTAACGCTAGGGCCAGGAGTCCTGAGGGTGACCTCACCGCACCTATCGCCGAGACCGCCAGGCCCGACGCCAAGCAAGACCAGGCCGTCGAGGAGTGGCTCATGGCCGGTCTACTCAGGCCAGGCCGATACTTCAGCTTCGGGTGAGTTGCCGACGAGGCGCACTACATCGATACTCGCGGACCCTAGGCAGGCGCTCCGCTTCTCGGCATCATGCATACCCACAAGGCCGGAGGGGCGTCGTCTGGACCGAGGACGATGCAGGCTTTGGGTACATAGGGGGCGGAATGACAATTGAGTCATTTGAAGTCAATGGAAATTGGTGGCTTCCAGGCAAATCAGAGGATCCAGTAGCGGGGCGGCTCACCTTTGATCCAGAATCTGGAATCGAGTTGGCGTTGGTCGGAACACTGACTTCCCACAAGAAAACCGTCCTGGAAGACGGCTCGACCGTGACCGAGCTTTCCGAATCAACACTCGGCGGCGACCACGACTTCGTGCATGGATTCAACGGGAAGGAGTCCTATACTCTGATCGACTGCTTCACCGCAAAGTCCAGCACGACATTTCCATCCATGTATGGCGAAGAGGTGATCCGAGCCAATTCCATGGTGAAAGGTGCTCATTTTGCCGGTGAAGGTCCGATGGATGCTGAGGGATTCACAATTCGCACCAAATACCTGGCACACTGGATGGACACGCCTGGATTTGAGGCAGACCCGGACGGGAAGCCTCAAGACGAGATGTCGAAAACTCTGCGCATCGTCCAACGGCCAGCAGAATCCTTCATCCTTGCCAACGACATGAAGGCAAAGCTTGCGCACGTTATCGGCTGGGAAGGCGACGGGATTACCAGCCGGACTCTTCAGCAGGACTACAATTTTGGCGCCCGCGGCGATACACTCGTTGAACTACAGGACCTGCTCGATATTGCCAGCGACTTCCAAGATCTCGTCTCCATCGGCACGGGGAGGACAGCCGAGTACAGCCGTGTATGGCTGTCACGTAGCGATGTACACGAGAAGAGCATGGCCGATACTGACTTGGGCGAGAAGTCCCTAGAATTCTTTGCCCGCTGGAACGTCCGAGACGATGTTGATTCGAAACCTCTCTGGTCACACGCCATGTACTTTTCCTATAAGGACATCGGTGGAATCAAGGGGGTAGAGGCGTGGTTGAATACGGCAGCGAAATACCGGTCCCTACTCAGCCGAGTCATGGCTATGCGATTTTCGAAGTCTTCGTTCGTCTCTGATCGTCTTATGAATCGGGCCGCCGCATTGGAGGCTCTCGACAAAGCGCTCACTGGCTACGCTGGCAGTGCATTCAAGACTCGCATTGGCCGGTGCGGACAGCTTGCTGGACCAGAATTCGTAGCGCTTATTGGCGGGGACGTCACCAAGTGGGCCAAGGCAATCGAGTTTGAGCGTCACGATATCGCCCATCACCTCGGTCGCCATATCCGCCCGCTTTCTCCAGAGCTACATTTTCTTGCCGAATCCCTGTATTGGGCATTCATACTTTGCATCCTCCGTGAGATGAGTGTCGACCAGGCCGTATATGTGCGGATCTTCCAGAACCAGAACATGGCATTCTTGGGTCCGAAAATTCAATCTGCAGTAGACGCCATTGTCAGCCTGGCCGATGCCGAGGCAGCGGCAACCACCGGTTGACGGTTACGTGTCAAGAGCGCGGCCAGCCCTCCCGCAATCGCCCCGATAGCTGCCGACCTAAGGTGGGGCGCGGTGCGGGTCAGGGGTCGAGCTTGCTCGATCGCCTTGGCGACGCCGGAGGCGCCCTTGAGGCGCACCGCGCCGCACCGTCCCTTCCATGATTGCTAGCGGGGCGATGCCGTAACTGAGGATCAGACGGCAGTCCGGCCTGGACCACGGCGGCGCGGCCGGCCGATTGCCGAGTGGCTACGCCACAGGGTGTCGATCGTTGATGGCGAGTTCTGCTGTCTGCGACCGGCACCCTTGGCACGTGCGCGCCAAGCCAACGGGGGACGGGGCCGACCAGCCCTTAGGCGAGGAGCCGGAGGTCGCCCCGCTCCCCCGGTCCTGTGGTGGCGGCGCGCTTTCAGGCCCTAGAGGAGGCCCGACTTGAAGACGTAGAGAAAGTTGCCAGATTTCTGTGACAGCGAGAGAACACCACGCGGCCGACACGGCGCGAGTGCAACCGCTGATGCAACCACGAAGGGTCGAGTCGGTTCCTGCTGCCGGTGCCTCGCAGGCAAGTGCGCAGGTCAGACAACCAGTGCCCGGGACGGGATTCGAACCCGTATGCCTTTCGGCTGCGAGGTTTAAGCTCGCTGCGTCTGCCGTTCCGCCACCCGGGCCTGCGACCAGAGGAGCACCCTACAAGGAGATCCTGGTCACCGACACAGGGTAAGGCTGAGTGGGAGGAAGATCGGGCTGTACGGAGGTCCGGGCGCGGTGAGATGCCGGAAGTTGAGCGGGGGCACTCCGCCGGGCCGGTCGGTGACGCGAGGGGCATCCGCGGTCCTAGCGAAACGGCCCGGGGTGGGTGGGGCGATGTACGCAAGGGCGCACCAAACAGTCCGGGGGCCTTCCCAACCCAGCAACACGGCCCGGGGTGGGTGGGGCAACGTACGCAGGGGTGCAACCTGAGTCGGGGAGCTGGCCCCAGCTACAGATAAACCTTCCGCGGATACACAGCATGCGCCCCAGCCACCCGGTCCAAGAACAACGCACCAGCACAATGGTCGATCTCATGCTGCAGCGCTCGCGCCTCGAAGGCGTCCGTGGTGAGAGTCAGCTCGTCGGTCGTCCCAGGCAGTACGCCGGTGACGGTCAGCCGGGTTGCGCGTTTGACGTCGCCGGTGAGGTCGGGGACCGACATGCAGCCTTCGCGGGCCTTTTCCTGGCGGCTGGATTCGACGATCACCGCGTTGCAGAGGACGAAGACGCCGTGGCAGGTGCGGGTTTTCGGGTGGCCGGTCACGTCCAGGGCGAACATCTGGGCCGCGATGCCGACCTGGGGAGCGGCGAGACCGACGCAGCCGGGCGAGACCCGCATGGTGGCGACCAGGTCGGCGGCGAGCGCGAGCATGACCGGGTCGAGCGGGTCGACCGAAGCGCCCTCGGTGGCGAGCACGGGATGTGGGGCGCGAACCACCTCCAGTACGTCGCCGGTGAGCCCCAGCTGAGCGGGGCTCCAGCTTGCGAGGGTCTGGTTGAGGTGGGCAGTCACCGGGGAGTTCACAGATCGTCGCTCTCGGCGGGGCGCAGCGTGATGCCGACGCCCAGCTCTTCGGCGGTGATCTCCAGCGCGCGCTGCAACATGTTGAGCTCGGCTCCGGCCGGCAGTTCGACCTCGGCCGTCAGGACGTACAGGGCACCGCTCAGCCGGGTCGTCTGATCGGTGATCGTGCCGCCGACGCTCGCGATCATCCGGGTCACCGCGGCCACGATCCCCGGCCGGTCGGCGCCGTGGACGCTCAACATGTACGGCGCCCCGATCGGCGCGTGGGTCTGCTCCGGGCCCATCTCACGCACCGTGATGACCAGCTCGCCGCGCAGTGGCTCCAGTGCCTCGCGCACCTCGGCCAGCGGTCCGGTACCGACGATCATCATCGCGAAATGGCCGCGCAGGAGCGTCATCGTGGAGTCCTCGAGATTCACCCCGGTCTGGGCGAGCGCCTCGGTGACGTCGGCGATGATGCCCGGGCGGTCCGGGCCGATGACAGTGACTGCGAGCTGACTCATGAGCGAAAACCTACCCGGACCAAAGTCTCGACCTGATCAGACTTCGGTATCCGGACGCCTCCGGTCGCCACCGCCGGCCCGGAAGGGTGGCTAGATTCGACCCATGGCCGGTTCCGAAGGACCTCGACGCAGCGCCCGGGACTGGGCGGTCGACAGTCTCAGCTTCCTGGTCGCGATCCTGATCAGCCTGGTCGGGTTCGACAGCGGCCGTCGCGATCCGGTCCCGGGCTGGCTGCTGGATCTCGACTTCCTCGTCGGGATCGCGCTGTGCCTGACGCTGTGGTTCCGGCGGCGCTGGCCGGTCCAGCTGGCGATCGTCGGCGCGGTGGTCTCGACCTTCTCCGACTCCGCCGCGGGCGCGACCCTGATGCTGATCATCACGGTGGCGATCTACCGCTCGTTCCGCACGACGCTGGCGGTCTTCGGCGTCAACCTGGTCAGCCTGATCATCTACATCCAGGTCCGGGACAAGCCGGAGCCGGTCGAGGTGACCGTCATCGTCGCGCTCCTCATCTACCTCGCGCTCGCCGGCTGGGGCCTGTACCTGCGGTCCCGCCGTCAGCTCCTCCAGACCCTGCGCGACCGCGCCGACCGAGCCGAGGCGATGGCACTGCTGCAGGTCGAGCGTGGCCAGTTGCGGGCCCGCGAGGAGATCGCCCGCGAGATGCACGACGTACTCGGCCACCGTCTCTCCCTGCTCAGCGTGCACGCGGGAGCCCTCGCCTACCGACCGGACGCGACCAGTCAGGAGGTGGCCGGCGCCGCCGAGATCATCCGGGCCAGCGCCCATCAGGCGCTGCAGGATCTTCGCGAGGTGATCGGCGTACTCCGCGCGCCCGTCGGCGAGCTGCCACAGCCGGCCTTCGCGGATCTCCCGGCGCTGGTGGACGACGCCCGGCAGGCCGGTCTCCCGGTCGAGCTGGAGTTCGATGCCGTCGGCAACCTCCCCGAGCACGTCGGCCGGACAGCGTACCGGATCGTCCAGGAAGGCCTGACGAACGCGCTCAAGCACGCGCCGGGCGAGCCGGTCCGGGTCAAGGTCGCCGGTACGCCGGGCAGCGGCCTGACCGTCGAGCTGCACAACCCGGCCGGCCAGTCGCGGCGCGGTGACGGTCAGGGCCTGATCGGGCTCAGCGAGCGCGCCCAACTGGTCGACGGGCGGCTCGAACACGGCCGGACCCCCGAGGGCGAGTTCCGGCTCGCCGCTTGGCTACCGTGGCCGGCATGACCATTCGGGTGTTGATCGTGGACGACGATCCGCTGCTGCGCGCTGGGCTGCAACTGATGCTCGGTGGCGCGCCGGACATCCGGGTGGTCGGCGAGGCCGGGGACGGTACCGGCGTCCAGGCGCTGATCGACCGGCTCTCCCCCGACGTCGTACTGATGGACATCCGGATGCCGACCATGGACGGCCTGACCGCGACGGAGGCGATCCGGCGGCGTCCGGGCGCGCCCGAGGTGGTCATCCTGACCACCTTCGACGCCGACGAGCACGTACTGCGCGCGCTTCGCGCGGGAGCCGCGGGCTTCATCCTCAAGGACACCCCACCGGCCGAAATCGTCGAGTCGGTCCGCCGGATCGCGGGCGGCCAGCCGGTCCTCTCTCCCGGCGTGACGAAGCGGCTGATCACCCGGGTCGCCAGCTCCGGCCACGACCAGCGCAAAGGCAAGGCCGCCGAGCGGATCGAGGCCCTCAACGAGCGCGAGCGCGATATCGCCGTGGCGGTCGGCGAGGGCAAGTCGAACGCCGAGATCAGCGCCGCCCTCTACCTCAGCATCCCCACGGTCAAGACGCACGTCTCCCGCATCCTGACCAAGCTGGACATGAACAACCGGGTCCAGATCGCTCTGCTGGTGCACGACGCGGGCCTCCTCGACGACACCCGCTGATCACCAACCCTTCACGCGGGCGCATACCGTTGCTGCCCCAACCGCATTAGCCTCTAGAGAGTCCGCCCGCCCCTCGGAAGGCTCACGCATGCGCGCAGTCGTCGGTGGTCTCGTTCTGGCCCTGCTGCTCCCGGCCCTACCAGCTCAAGCCGTGGAACCGGTGGTGACCGACCCCGCGGCGTACGTCGATCCGCTGATCGGCTCCGCCCGCGACGGCAACACCTGGCCCGGCGCCGTCCGCCCGTTCGGGATGATCTCGTGGAGCCCCACCAGCACCCGGGGCGACCAGACCAGCACGGGCGCGGCCAACGGCTACCAGTACGACGTGAAGCGGGTGCGCGGCTTCAGCCTCACCCACGTGAACGGCGCGGGCTGCAACCCCGGCGCGGCCGGCGACATCCCGATCCTGCCGTACGTCGGAGCGGTGGACACCTCACCGACCGCGGACACCAAGGACGCGAAGTACGCGAGCGACTTCAGTCACGCTCAAGAGGTCGCCAAACCCGGCCGGTACACCGTGACGCTGGCCAACGGGGTGAAGTCGGACCTCGCCGTCACCACTCGCGCGGGCGTCGGCGACTTCTCCTTCCCGGCCGAGGGCCGGCCCAACCTGCTCTTCCGCACGTCGAACTCGCTGAACGGCAGCGAGGACGCCGAGATCAGCATCGACGCGGCGAACCGCAAGGTCACCGGCTCGGTGCTCACCGGCGCCTTCTGCGGCCGCCGCGCGAACGGCGGCACGAACAACCGCAAGACCTACTACCGGCTGCACTTCACTGCCTCCTTCGACCAGCCGGTCGTTGCCACCGGCACCTGGAAGGACAGCACGATCACGCCGGGCGGCACCCGAACCACCGGTGGTGAGGGCTATGCCACCGGAACGGACCGGGCCGGCCGCGGCTCCGGCGGGTACGTCAGCTTCGCGCCCGGCGCCAAGGTGCGGATGCGGATCGGCATCTCCTATGTGAGCCTGCAGGGCGCGGAGCAGAACCTGGCCGCCGAGATCCGCCAGGACGCGACCGTCAACCGGATCGCCAACGACGGCTACCGGGACTGGAAGAACGAGTTGCAGAACGTTCGCATCCACGGCGGGACCGACGCGCAGCGAACCACCTTCTACACCGCGCTCTACCACGCGATGCTGCAGCCGAACATCTTCAACGACGTCGACGGCAGGTACCTCGGCACCGACCAGCAGATCCATCGACTTGCCCCCGGACAGCGGGCGCAGTACGGGACCTTCTCGGGATGGGACCAGTACCGCGCGCACATCCAGCTGCTCGCGCTGCTGAAGCCGGACGTCGCGGGTGACTTCGCGCAGTCCATGTATCAGTTCGCCCAGCAGAACAAGGGCATCTGGGACCGCTGGCTGCACAACAACGGCGCAACACACGTGATGACCGGCGATCCCGCGGCGCCGACCCTGGCGACCTTCGCGGCGATGGGAGTCGGCAACTTCGACACCGTCGGCGCCTACGACTCCTTGGTGCGCCAGGCAACCGTGCAGAACGCGGAGGCAGAACTGGACGGTGGTTGCCCAGGGCAATGCACCGGGCAACGACCCGCGCTGAACACCTACCTGGCGAAGCACTATGCACCCCAGGACGCCTGCCACTGCTGGGGTGGCGCCGCCGAGACGCTGGAGAACTCGCTGGCCGACTTCTCCCTGGCCCAGTGGGGGTCCCGGCTCGGGAAGCCCACCGCTGACCTGGCCGACCGCGGCACGTGGTGGAAGAACACCTTCGATCCCGCCGTGGGCTATCAGCGAGCGCGCAAGGCGGACGGCACCTGGCAGCCAGGCTTCACGCCGTCGACGGACGTCGGATTCGCGCAGGGATCCAGCGCGACGTACACCTGGATGGTGCCGCAGGACGTGTCGGGGCTGGCCGAAGCGATCGGCGGCAACGTCGTCGAGCGTCTGGACGGCTTCTTCCACGACGCGGCCGGGAACTGGGCCGTCAAGGGCGGCAGCGCTCTTCGGTACGACCCGACCAACGAGCCCGGGCTGCACACTCCGTGGCTCTACAACGGACTCGGGTTGGCGTGGAAGACGCAGGCGACGACGCGCGAGATCGTGGACACCGTCTACGGCACCGGCCCGTCGGGCCTGCCGGGCAACGACGATCTCGGCACGCTCTCGGCCTGGTACGTCTTCGCCGCGATCGGCGTCTTCCCGCAGACTCCCGGCCGGGCCGAACTGCTCGTCGGCAGCCCGTTGTTCCCGAAGGTCGACCTGCACCGCAGCAACGGCGTACGGCTGACTGTCGAGGCCCCGGCGACCTCGGACACCAACCAGTACGTCGAATCGCTGTCCCTCGACGGCAAGGAGCGCGGCGAATCCTGGCTGCCGGAGTCGTTCGTCACCGAAGGCGGCCGGATCACCGTGAAGCTGGGAGCGGCACCCACGAACTGGGGCACCGCTCCCGTCGATCGCTGATCAGCTTCCGGTCGCCCGGCGGAACTCGTCGTTGGGCGTCTGGAGGCTGCCGAGGCTGGTGACCTCGCGCCGGAAGAACAGCGCGAGGGTCCAGTCCAGGATGACCCGGGCCTTGCGGTTGAAGGTGGGGACCCGGGACACGTGGTAGGTCCGGTGCAGGAACCAGGCCGGCCAGCCCTTGATCTTCACGCCGTACAGCTGGGCGACGCCCTTGTGCAGGCCGAGGCTGGCCACCGAGCCGACGTACTTGTGCTTGTAGTCCTGCGGGGCCTGCCCGTCGACCACGCGCAGGATGTTCGCCGCGAGCCGGTGGGCCTGACGGACGGCGTGCTGCGCGTTCGGCGCGCAGTACGCGCCGGTCTCGGAGGTCAGGTCCGGTACGGCGGCGTTGTCACCGGCGGACCAGGCGTCCTCGACCCCCTCGATCCGCAGGTTGGCCAGGCACTTGACCCGGCCGCGCTCGTCCAGCGGGAAACCGGTCTGCGCGAGGGCCGGGTTGGCCTTCACACCGGCGGTCCAGACGATCGTGTCGGCGTCGAACTCCTCGCCGTCGCTGAGCACGACGCGGCCCTTCTCGCAGGACTCCAGCCGGGTCTCCAGCTTGATGTCCATCTTGCGCTTGCGCAGCTGCTCGACGGTGTACTGCCCGAGCTCCGGGCCGACCTCGGGCAGGATCCGGTTGGTCGCCTCGACCAGCACCCAGCGCATGTCCTCGGGCGTGATGTTGTCGTAGTACCGGGTGGCGTAGCGGGCCATGTCCTCGAGCTCGGCGAACGCCTCGATGCCGGCGTACCCGCCGCCGACGAAGACGAAGGTGAGCGCGGACTTGCGCAGTACCGGGTCCGGCTGTGACGACGCGACGTCGAGCCGGTCGAGCACCTTGTTGCGCAAGGCGATCGCCTCCTCGACGTTCTTGAACCCGGTGGCCTCCTCGGCCAGCCCCGGGATCGGCAGCGTCCGGGCGATCGAGCCGATCGCGATCACGACCTGGTCGTAGGCGAGCTCGTAGTCGGGCCCCTCCTCGGGCATCACCTTCGCGACCTTGCGCTCGTGGTCGATGCCGGTCACCCGGCCGGTGACCACGCGGCAGCCCTTGAGCGTCTTGCGCAGCGGCACGACGACGTGCCGCGGCTCGACCGAACCGGCCGCCGCCTCGGGCAGGAACGGCTGGTAGGTCATCACCGAGCGGGGGTCGACGACGGTGACCCGGACCTTCCCCCGGCGGGCGGCCTTGCGCAGGCCGTACGCGGTGTACATCCCGACGTAACCGCCTCCGACGACGAGGATGTGCGGTACCTGGGCTGCCATTGCCTTCACTCTCCCTGAGTGGTGCTCCAACTTCATGTCCACTTCAGCATAACGGCCTCGTGAAAACTTTCACAAACCCTCTGCCGGGTGATCTCAACCACCGGGACTCCCTCGCTGGAGGGACTCCCATCCCCTACTGTGCGGCCTCGACCGGCCGGGTCCTAGCGAAAACGGATTACAGGCCTGCGATCGTTTTGGCTCGGAGCATCACCGCGTCGGTCATCGACTCGGTCAGTTTGCCGGTGAAGGTGTTCTGCTGACTGGGATGGAAACAGCCGAGCACGGTGACCTCGCCGTACGGACCCGGTACGGCGTACTCGACGGCGTGACCGAACTTCGGGCGCGGTTTCGGGACCTGGCCGCCGACCGTCTGGAGGGCGTTGAGCAGGACGTCGAAACCGAACTTGCCGAGGCAGACGATCGCTCGCGTCGAGGGCAGCACGAGCTCCAGCTCGCGCTTGAACCATGGGGAGCAGGTGTCGCGCTCCGACGGAGTCGGCTTGTTGGCCGGCGGAGCGCAGCGGACAGCGGCCATCATCCGGGCGCCGAGCAGGTGCAAGCCGTCGCCGGCGTGCTCGCTGGTCGATTGCGAGGCGAGGCCGATCCGGTGGAGCGAGGCGAACAGCCAGTCACCCGAGCGGTCCCCGGTGAAAATCCGGCCGGTGCGGTTGCCGCCGTTCGCGGCCGGGGCCAGCCCCGCGATCAGCACTCGTGGCGCGGGATCACCCCAGCCTGCGATCGGCCGGCCCCAGTAGGGCTGGCCGGCGAAGGACTTTCGCTTGCCTATGGCAACTTCTTCGCGCCAGGCGACCAGCCGGTCGCAAGCGCGGCAGACGGACGACCGGGCTTCGAGTTCGGCCAGGTCGTCCGTCCGCGCGAGTTCGCTGACGTCCGCGGCGTCGCGCGCTACCGGCGTACTGCGGGCCGCTGGGTCCTCGGGCCAGCCCGTTCCCGGCGGCACCGGACTGTCGTACAGATCTCCGGTCAGTGGGTGCGGCAGTCGCATTCAGCCAGGTTAGTGCGTCTCCACCGACTGCAGCGCGGGTGCGACGGGCGCGACCGGCGCGGGCGCCGAGGAGCCACGGCGCCGGGCTGCCGGGACCAGGAGGGCGAGCAGTACGGCAGCGGCCGACAGGGCGGCGAGCACGATGAAGGCGTCGGTGAAGCCGGCTTCGCGCGGCAGGCCGTTGGTGGCCGTGTGCGCGGTGATGATCGAACTGACCACCGCGGTGCCGATCGAGCCGCCGATCGTGCGGATGTTCGCGTTCATGCCGCTCGCGGCGCCGGTCTGGTGCTGCGGCACGTTCTGCACGATCAGGCTGGTCATCGAGGCGTAGGCGAGCCCGATGCCGAGCCCGAACACTCCCCCGGCCGCTGCGACCTGCCAGGGCCGGTCGTGGAACAGCGCGAACGCCGTACAGGAGACGAAGCCGAAGGCCGAACCAAGGATCAGCTGGGCCTTGACGTCGAAGCGCGGCGCAACGGGGCCGCTCAGCGACCCGGCGAGCGCCATCCCGACCAGCATGGGCAGCATCAGCAGCCCGGCCCGGGTGACCGTCGCGCCGAAGCCGTAGCCGGTCGAGGCCGGGACCTGCATGAACTGCGGCACGAACGCGTAGACCGCGAACATCGCGGCGCCGAAGAGCAGCGCGACCAGGTTGGTCGTCCAGACCGCGGGCAGGCGCATCATCCGCATGTCGATCAGCGGGTTGCGCGAGCGGAGCTCGATCGCCACCCAGCCGGCGAAGAGCACCACCGCGAGCACGAGCAGCCCTGTCGTGCGGCCGGAGCCCCAGCCCCAGACAGTCGCCTTGCTGAGCGGGAGCAGGAGCGCGACCAGCCAGCTGGACAGCGCGGCGGCGGCGAACCAGTCGACCCGGCCCGGATGACGCGACGGCGACTCAGGCACGAACCGGTACGCCGCGAGCATCGCGAGGCCGATCACCACCAGCGGGATCCAGAACAGCCAGCGCCAGTCGAGGTTCTGCACGACCGGCCCGGCGAGCACGATGCCGAGTCCGCCGCCACCGGCGATCACGGCCGACAGGATGCCGACCAGCGACGGCACTCGCTCGGCCGGGAACTCGTCGTGGACGATCCCGAACGCGAGCGGGAAGATCGCGCCGCCGAGGCCCTGGACCACCCGGCCGGCGATCAGTACGCCGATGGTCGGGGCGAGCGCGGCGATCAGGGAGCCGGCCGCGACGGCCGCCAGGGCGATCAACAGGGTGCGCTTCTTGCCGGCCAGATCGCCGATCCGGCCGAGGAGCGGGGTGGCCACGGAGGCCGAAAGCAGCCAGGCGGTCAGGGTCCAGGTCACGGTGCCCTGGGAGGTGTGCAGGTCGCGCTGGATCACCGGGAGCGCGGGGCTGACCAGGGACTGCAGCATCGAGAACGAGGCCGCGGCCGTAGCCAGGACGAGCAGGGTGATCCGCGCAGAAGACGTGCTTGTACGCATCAGGAGATTCCTTCGGAAGATGCCTTCAGCTAAAGTTGAGGCGTACCTCCACTATAACGGAGGTATACCTCCGTTTCTAGTCGATAGGGTGGCTGAGGTGACCGAGACCACAAAAGCCGGCACTGCGCGCGCAGGGCTGAGCATCGCCATCAAACGCCCGCACCGCGCGGACGCCCGCCGCAACTTCGACGCCCTGCTGGCCGCGGCCCGGGACGCCTTCGCCGAGCACGGAGCCGGTGCGTCGCTGGAGGACATCGCCCGGCACGCGGGCGTCGGCATCGGGACGCTCTACCGCAACTTCCCGACCCGGCAGGACCTCTTCGACGCCGTCTACTTCGGCGAGATCGAGGAGCTGTGCGCCGCGGCGGACGAGGTCGCCGAACTCCCGCCGTGGGAGGCGCTGGAGACCTGGCTGCAGCGCTTCGTCGGCTACGCCGCGACCAAGCGGGCGATCGTCGAGGAGCTGAACCGCGACTCCGACATGTTCCGCACCGCCCGCGAGGCGATGTACGACGCCGGCCGGCCGCTCTTCGACCAAGCCCAGCAAGCAGGCGCGATCCGCCCCGACACCAGCTTCGACGACGTCCTCCGGATGGTCAGCGGCCTGACCGCAGCCGGCTTCGTCGACGAAGCCCAACGCACCCGAGTCCTCAAACTCGCCCTCGACGGCCTGCGCCCCCGGTGATCGTCGTACACAACGACAGGCAGTAGTCCCCGACCACGCCGGCTCTCCCGCTCGAGCACCAAGCTGAGCGCCTCGAATTCGACACCACTGCCTGTCGCTATGCACGCCACCTACGCTGTGGCGGATGGCGCACAAGGTGATCGGGGTCGTCGCATCGGCAACCGGTGGTGTCGAGCAACTCAGTGTCGGGTTGCTGGAGCCTCTGATCCAGCTGGGTCACCGAGTCGCGCTCACGCTCACGCCGACCGCGGCGGGCTGGTTCTCCCCCGCCGAACTGCAGGCACTCGAGCAGCTCACCGGCCTACCGGTCCGCTCGAAGCCCCGGCTGCCCGGCGAGCCGCGTCCTCATCCGCCGATCGACCTCTTCGTCGCCGCGCCGCTGAGCGCCAACTCGGTGGCGAAGCTCGCGCTGGGCATCGGCGACAGCCAGGCGCTGACAGTGCTGTCGGAAGCGCTCGGCAGCATTCCGATGATCGTCTTTCCCAAGGTGAATGCCGCCCACACCCGGCATCCGGCCTGGGCCGGGCATCTCGACACGCTGCGCCGAGGTGGCGCCGAGCTGGTCGAGTGGGAACTACTGGAACCTCGGACGGGAACCAGCGGTCGACCCTTGCCCTGGCAAGAGATCATCGGCCTCGTCCAGGCGCGACTACTGGCGGGCGAGAGCTAGCGCCACTCCGTCGAGGATGTCGTGTTCGGACACCAGTACGCCGTCCTGGTCGAGGCGGTCGTGCAGGCGTTGGAGGATGAGCGCGCCGGCTCCGATCACGTCCACCCGGCCGGGGTGGATGGCCGGTACGTCGGCGCGGGCCATCCGGGTCGAGCCCATCAGCCACGAGGTCGTGTCGAGCAGTTGTGCGGCGTCGATCCGGGCGTGGTGGATCGCTCCCGCGGAGTACTCGGTCAGCTTCAGCGCGACCGCGGCGACGGTGGTGACCGTTCCCGCGACCCCGATCAGCGAGCGTGCCTGGTCCAGCGGGACCGAGGTCGAGTCGAGCAGCGCGTCGATGTCCTTGGTGGCCGCCGCCATCTCCTCGATCGTCGCGGGGTCCGAGGGCAGGTGGCGCTCGGTCATCCGCACGGAGCCCATGTCGAGCGACTCGGCCGCCAGTACGCCGTTCTCGTCGCCCAGCACCAGCTCGGTCGAGCCGCCACCGATGTCGGCCACCAAGTACGGGCCCGGGATCTCCAGGGCCGCCAGCCCCAAGGTCGCGCCCTGGAAGCTCAGCGCCGCCTCTTCGTCGCCGGAGATGATGTCCGGCTGAACGCCGAGCCGGTCGAGGACCCCGGCGAAGAACTCGTCGCGGTTGCTCACGTCCCGCGCCGCCGAGGTGGCGACGAAGCGCAGCCGGTCGACGCCGGCGGACCGCACGATCTCGGCGTACTCGCCGCATGCCTCGAAGGTGCGCAGCAGGGCATCCGCGGCGAAGGCGCCGGTGGAGTCGACCCCTTGCCCGAGCCGGACGATGCGCATCTGCCGGTCGACCTCGGTCAGCTCGCCGTTGGCGTAGTCGGCGATCAGGAGCCGGATCGAGTTGGTGCCGCAGTCGATCGCGGCCACCCGCACCGGCCGGATGGACGTGGCACTCTCAGGCACGGCACTCTCAGGCACGGCAGCACCTTCCGGCTGGTCAGACACACGGACCTCGGCGGGACCACTCCGGGAGCAGGGCCAGGGCTTCGTCGCCCAGCGGGTTCACGCCGGGCCCGGCAGCCAGGGAGTGGCCCACCAGGACGTGCAGGCACTTCACGCGCGTCGGCATACCGCCGGCACTGATCCCCGCGATCTCCGGTACGTCGCCCAGCAACTCGCGGCGGCGGAGATAGTCCTCATGCGCCAACTGGTAGCGAGCGGCCAGGTCCTCGTCCTCGCCGAGCCGGTCCGTCATCTCCTTCATCACGCCCTCCGCCTCGAGCGTGCCGATGGCCGAGGCGAGCCGCGGGCAGGTGAGGTAGAACGTGGTCGGGAACGGAGTGCCGTCGGGCAGCCGTGGTTCGGTCTCCACCACGTCGGGCAGGCCGCAGCCGCAGCGGTGCGCGATCGAGCGGATCCCGCGGGCCGGACGGCCGAGTTGCTCGCTGACGGCCGAGACGTCCTCGGGTGAAACGCTCACCTGCTGCCCTTCGGTGGTGCGGTCAGAACTGGTTTGGGGGTCGGCTTCGAGGTGGCCGGCTTGACCGGCTGCGGCGGTTGGCCAGCGCCTTCGACGCTGCCCCAGAGCTTGGTGTACCAGGTCGGCTCCGGCGGCTCGTCGGCCTTCGGGTCCACCGGGCCGGCCGGTTCGGGCGGCGCACCGACCGGTTTGCCGTCCGCGCCGATCACCCGGTAGCCGATCTCGCCCGGCATCACCCAGCCGAGCCGTTGCCGGGCCTGCGCCTTGACGTAGGCGTCGTCGTTCCAGCGGGAGATCTCGTTGTCGAGCTGGTCGACGCGTTTCTCCCGGTCGCGGATCTCCTGCTGCAGCGTGCTGATCTGCTGGTGCTGGTCGAACCAGACCCGCAGGCTCTGCGCGTACGACACGATCAGCGCACCGAGCACGAGCAGCACGACGGCTGCCCGGCCGGTGAGGTTGCGGGAACCCCGGGTCCGGGGTGGACCGGGCGGGGTTCCCGTCGTACGCCGTTTGGGCGGCTGGTTGCCGTCCCGGCGGGCAGGTGGGCGCGACTGGCTACGACTCGTCGGTCGCGAGCCTGGGCGCGCACCTGGATCCCGGCGGGAGGACATCTCAGCAGCTTACGTCGTCAGCCCTTGAAACGAGGGAAGGCCGAGCGGCCGGCGTACCGGGCCGCGTCGTCGAGCTCCTCCTCGATCCGGAGCAGCTGGTTGTACTTCGCCGTACGGTCGGACCGGGCCGGGGCGCCGGACTTGATCTGGCCGCAGTTGGTCGCCACCGCGAGGTCGGCGATCGTGGTGTCCTCGGTCTCGCCGGAACGGTGGCTCATCATGCAGGCGAAGCCGTTGCGGTGGGCCAGGTCGACGGCGTCCAGGGTCTCGGTCAGCGAGCCGATCTGGTTCACCTTGACCAGCAGGGCGTTGGCCGCCTTCTCGTCGATGCCGCGCTGCAGCCGCTCGACCTGGGTGACGAACAGGTCGTCGCCGACCACCTGGATCTTGTCACCGAGCTGGGCGCTGAGGTTCTTCCAGCCCTCCCAGTCCTCCTCGTTCAGCGGGTCCTCGATCGACACGATCGGGTACGACGCGACCAGGTCGGCGTAGTACGCGATCATCTCGTCGGACGACTTCTTGCCACCCTCGAAGGCGTAGACGCCGTCGGTGTGGAACTCGCTCGCGGCCACGTCCATCGCCAGCGCGATGTCCTCGCCGGGCTTGAAGCCGGCCCGCTCGATCGCGACCAGGATCAGGTCCAGCGCGTCGCGGTTGCTCGGCAGGTTCGGGGCGAAGCCGCCCTCGTCGCCGAGGCCGGTGGACAGGCCTTTCTCCTTCAGCACGGCCTTCAGCGCGTGGTAGACGGTCGCACCCTGCATCAGGGCGTCGGAGTACGTCGACGCGCCGATCGGGGCGATCATGAACTCCTGCACGTCGACATTGCTGTCCGCGTGCGAGCCGCCGTTGAGGATGTTCATCATCGGCACCGGCAGCACGTGCGCGTTCGGCCCGCCGACGTAGCGGTAGAGGTCCAGACCGGCGCTCTCGGCGGCGGCCTTGGCGACCGCGAGGCTGACGCCGAGGATGGCGTTCGCGCCCAGCTTGGACTTGTTCGGCGTACCGTCCAGGTCGATCAGGGCCTGGTCGATCAGCCGCTGCTCGTGGACGTCGTAGCCGACGATCTCCTTGTCGATGTCCTCCAGGATGGCCGTGATGGCCTTCTGGACACCCTTGCCGCCGTAACGGGACTTGTCCCCGTCACGCAGCTCGACGGCCTCGAACTGGCCGGTGGAAGCTCCCGACGGCACAGCCGCCCGGGATACGGTGTCGTCGTCGAGGAGAACCTCGACCTCGACAGTGGGGTTACCGCGCGAGTCAAGAATCTCGCGGGCGCCGACGGCCTCGATGGTGGCCACATCTACTCCCTTGTTCACACCTGATGTCAGCCCCGAGCCTAGCGGCCAGACCAGACACCTCAGTGGACCGCGTCCGCCTTCAGTACTTCGACGATTGCATCCGGCGGAACCTCACGGACCAGCAGAACCCCGTTGGGCGCCACGAAAACAGGCTGCCCGAGCCGCTGGGGGTCGCTTCCGAGCAGGACGTCCACCCTGGATCGCCTTCCCACGTGACTGTTCTGGGCCGGCGCAAGGTGCACATGAGTACGCCGTCCCGGCCGCAGGCCGGTGCGCAAGATCGCGTCCAGGACGGTCAGGTTGGTGCCGTGCCAGAGCAGCCCGGCCGGCCTCACCCGTCGCCAACTGTCCACTTCTAGCAGGTTGCAGACGTCTTCGATCGACGCCCAGCCGTCTGCTGCCATGGCGAGTCCCCGCTCACCGGCGATGTGTCTGAGCAGTCGCGACAACTGCCTGCTGACCCGGCTCACGAGCCAAAGCGTGTCAGACGAGGAATGGAGAGCCAATCCCACCAACGGTAGGATGACTGCATGGGTGAACCGGCACGCACGGACAAGGTGAGCGTCACCATTCCCTCCGACCTGGCTGCCGAGCTCAGGGCACGGGCCGGCCGGGGCAACGTTTCGGCGTACGTGACTGACGCGCTGGTTCGCCAGCTGGAGCACGACCGGCTCGGCGATCTGCTGGCCGAACTGGCGGAGCAGCATGGGCCGGTGACCGAGGAAGAACTCGCTCAGGCTCGTGCCGAATGGCCCGGTCGGTGAGCCCTCGCAAGCGGGTGCCTTCTGCCGCGCAGGGAACTCTTGTCCTGGACAACGAGGGCCTGTCGCGGGCTGCGACCGATCGCGCGATGTACGTCAGGTTGCAGGCCGCATACCTCGATGGCCGCCGAGTGGTCACCTCGGCCGCGATCCTTGCTGAAGCCTTGCGCGGCACCGCACGCGATGCAGGGGTCTACCGCATCCTCGGCGGCGTCGTGGTTCAGCCGGTGACTCAAGCGGTCGGTGAACGTGCGGGCAAGCTGATCGGTGCTGCCGGCCTGGGATCCGGGCAGGCGGTAGATGCGATTCTGGTCGCCACCGCCCTCGCTGAGCCCGGTCCGATCGTCATCGCGACCTCCGATCTCGGCGATCTGATCGCCCTGGTCGGTGACGAGTCCAGAGTCTCGGTCGTCGCCGCCGACAAACTCTGAGTTCAGTGCGAGCTGAACCAGGTTCGGGCGTGGGTGAGGCCGATTTGGTTGCCGTTGTCGGTGGTGAGGCCGGTTTGGTCGTCGGTGGAGACGCGCCAGGCGAAGTATGCGGCTTGGACTGCGTGGCGGAAGCGCGAGAAGGCGGGGAGGCCGGTGGTGAGTTCTTCGGTCAGGTCGGGGCGGGCGGCGAGGTAGGCGGGGATCAGGTGGGTGTCCGTGCCGGCGTACATGACAGCTGAGGCGACGTCGTAGAGCAGCGGGCCGATCATGTAGCTGCCCCAGTCGATCAGGGCGGTGCCGCCGTCGGGTTGACGGATGAACGCTTCCGGGGACGGGTCACCGTGGAGGCCGGCCCAAGTGAGGGAGTTCAGAGCCCGTACGGCGTCCAGCGCGCTCTCGACGGCCGGGCGGATCCAAGGCTCCAGGTCCAGATAGGCGTCCAGGCAGGTGACCAGCTCGAACCACTTCTCCACGTCACCGGCCGGCTCCTGCGCGATCACGTGCACCCGCGCGAGCGTCGTACCGATGGCTCGCTGGTCCTCCGGTGTGCCCGTTAGTGGAGTGCCGTCGACGTGATCCAGTACTGCGAGTTGCAGCTCGCCCCACGGCTCAGTCAGCCGCCCGCTGGTGCTCGGCACAGGCGCACCGGTCGTCAAGCCGGAACGAGCGAGGCGCGTAGCCAGCTCCAGCCCGGGCTCGAACGAGGAATCGCCCCGCTTGACGGCCTTCGCGACCAGCTTGGAGCCGCCGGAGACGATGAGCCAGGTTCGCGAGTTCATCCCGCCGTCCAGCACGTCCGCGCCGTCGACGCTCAGACCCCAGCGCTGCGCCAGTACGTCGGTGAGCTCCACGCCGGCCACCCTGTCAGGCGGTCACCGTGCGCGTCGAAGGAATTACTGAGCTTCGGCGGTCCGCACGTGGTCGGCCAGGCGATGCGTGGCCGATCGGAGTGCCTGCTCAGGGTCTACGCCGAGCGCACGAGCCTTGCGGACGAGCTCCAGGAGTTCAGCCCCGATGAGGGTGTCTTCCGGGGAGGCAGGGTCAGCCGCGGCAGGTAACTCGGCAGTGCCAAGGCCCTGGGCGTCGGCAGGAAGAATCTTCGCGGCTCGACCGAGAACCTTGTCGGCCAGCGCCAGGGCGGGAAGCGCCAGCGGGATGCCTTCGAGGACCGAGGTGCGTTGTTTCTCCGCGGCCTTGATGGTTTCCCAGTTCGCTTCGACGGCCGCGGAGTCCGCGGCGGTGACGTCGGCGAAGACGTGCGGGTGGCGGCGGATCAGCTTCTCGACCAGTCCCCCGGCGACGTCGTCGATCGAGAACCCGTCGTCCTCCTCCGAGATCTCCTCGGCGATGCGCGCGTGGAAAGCGACCTGCAGCAACAGATCGCCGAGTTCCTCGCGCAGATGCACGTAGTCGCCCGAGTCGATCGCCTCGAGCGTCTCGTAGGTCTCCTCCAGCAGGTACCGCGCCAAGCTGTGGTGGGTCTGCTCCTGGTCCCACGGACAGTTGCGGCGCAACCGGTCCATCACCCGCACCAGGTCGATCAGCCGCGCCCCCGGTACGTCGTACGAGCCGTGCACGATCTCCACCTCGTACGCCGGTCGCGGCTCCCGGCTCAGCTCGTCGGCGATCATTCGCAGCAGCGCGGGCTCACCGTCCTCGCCGACCAGCCACGCGACCTGACACCCCGTCGCGGCAGCGCCGGTGAGCCACGTCCACTGCTCGCCGACGTCACCGTCGATGTGCTGCACCACGAGTCCGGACCCGATCAGCGCCTGGACGTCGGGGCGCTCGGGTCCGGCCGACGCGCCGATGTGGTCGGCGGCGGCGAAGACCTGCCAGCCGGCCCGGGTCAGCAACCCGGGCGCGACTCGCGGACTGGTCAGAACGACCTTGACCGAACCCGACAAAACTCAGCCCTGCGGCTGCTCGACCGGCGGCTGCTCAGCGGGCGGCTGCTCGGCCGGCGGCTGCTCCTGCTGCTGCTGGCCCGCGGGCGGCTTCTTGGCCGCCTTCGTCTGGTCGGACAGCACCGACAGCGAGCCGGTGTCCTCACCCTGCTCGCCGTTGGAGACCTTGCTGCCGTCCCACTTGCCGTAGCGCGGGGCGACGTCGACGTCGATGTTCTTCGCCGCTTCCTCCACCAGCTTGGTACCGGCCGTGTTCTGGGCCGGTGCCTGCGGGTCCTTGATCGAGCCGCTGCCGCCGGCCAGCTTGATCCGGGCCACCAGCGCGCGGGCCGAGTTGCGCAGGAAGTCCTTGGTGACCGGGTCGGCGACGAACTTCTCGTACACCTGGGGGTCGAAGACGACCTTCGAGGCCTGGTCGATCTCGGCCTCGGTGACGGTGATCGAGCGCTGCTCCTGCACCTGGCCGGCCAGCACGTTGTCCACCAGCAGACCCAGGACGACGGTCGGCGTCACCTGCCCGCCACCGATCGCGGTCTGGATCGCCTCGGTGCTCTTGTCGACGTCGCCGACGCTGATCTCCTCGCCACCGACCGACGCCGCCGCGCCCGGGTGGGTGCCGGCGGCGCAACCGCCGAGCAGCAGCACCGAGGCCAGGGCCGCGCTCACTACCTGCACCTTGGCCGTCCGCAGCCGACGCGTTGTGCTCACCGAATCTCCTCGCGTTTCCAGTTCATGGTCATGCCGGTACCGGGGCCGGTTCGGCGATCACGTCGTCGATCAGCCGGGTGCACCACTGCAGCAGCTCCTGATCGCGAAGCGGCTGACCGGCGACCGGCCGGGTGACAGGTCTCGGCACCAGGATCGTACGCAGTTGCGGCTTGACCAGACTCTTCGGGTACAGCCTGTTCAGCCGCAGCACCTTCGAATCGGCCAGGTCGACCGGCCCGAACCTGATCAGATTGCCCTGCAGAGTGACGTCCTGCAGCCCCGCCTGCCGGGCGTGGTTGCGGAACTTCGCCACCTCGATCAGGTTCAGCACCGGCTGCGGGATGTCGCCGTACCGGTCGTGCAGTTCCTCGACCAGCTCCGCGATCCCGGCCTCGTCGCGCACCGCGGCCAGCCGCTGGTACATCTCCAGCCGCAACCGCTGGGACGGGACGTAGTCGTGCGGCAGGTGCGCGTCGATCGGCAGCTCGATCTTGACCTCGGGCTCGTCGGCCTGGGTGTCACCCCGGTACTCCGCGACCGCCTCGCCCACCAGCCGGACGTACAGGTCGAAGCCCACGTCGGCGATGTGACCGGACTGCTCGCCGCCGAGCAGGTTGCCGGCGCCGCGGATCTCGAGGTCCTTCATCGCGACCTGCATGCCGGCGCCGAGGTCGGCGTGCTGCGCGATGGTGGCCAGCCGGTCGTGCGCCGTCTCGGTCAGCGGCTTCTCCGGCGGGAAGAAGAAGTACGCGTAGGCCCGCTCGCGACCACGGCCGACCCGGCCGCGCAGCTGGTGCAGCTGGGACAGGCCGAGCAGGTCGGAGCGCTCGACGATCAGCGTGTTGGCGTTGGAGATGTCGATCCCGGACTCGACGATCGTCGTACAGACGATGACGTCGGACTCCTTCTCCCAGAAGCCCTGGATGACCTGCTCGAGCTGGTGCTCCGGCATCTGCCCGTGGGCGACGCTCACCCGGGCCTCCGGAACGAGCTGGCGGATCCGGGCGGCGGCCTTCTCGATCGTGTTCACCCGGTTGTGGACGAAGAAGACCTGGCCCTCGCGGAGCAGCTCGCGCCGGATCGCGGCGGTCACCTGGCCCTCCTCGTAGGCGCCGACGAAGGTCAGCACCGGGTGCCGTTCCTCCGGCGGGGTGGCGATGGTGGACATCTCGCGGATGCCGGTGATCGACATCTCCAGCGTCCGCGGGATCGGCGTCGCGGACATCGTCAGTACGTCGACCGCGGTCCGGAGCTGCTTGAGCTGCTCCTTGTGCTCGACGCCGAAGCGCTGCTCCTCGTCCACCACGACCAGGCCGAGATCCTTGAACGCGACCTCACCACCGAGCAGCCGATGGGTGCCGATGACGACGTCGACCGATCCGTCGGCCAGCCCGTCCAGCGTCCCCTTGGACTCCTTCTCGGTCTGGAACCGCGACAACGGCGCCACGTTCACCGGGAACGCGGCGTACCGCTCGGCGAAGGTGGCGTAGTGCTGCTGGACCAGCAGGGTGGTCGGCACCAGAACGGCGACCTGCTTGCCGTCCTGGACGGCCTTGAACGCGGCCCGTACCGCGATCTCGGTCTTGCCGTAACCGACGTCTCCACAGACGATCCGGTCCATCGGCGTGACGCGTTCCATGTCGTGCTTGACGTCGTCGATGGTGGCCAGCTGGTCGGGCGTCTCCACGAACGGGAACGCGTCCTCCAGCTCACGCTGCCAGGGCGTGTCCTTGGCGAAGGCGTGCCCCTTGGTCGCCTGGCGCGCGGCGTACAGCTTGATCAGTTCGCCGGCGATCTGGCGGACCGCCCGGCGCGCGCGGCCCTTGCGCTTGGCCCAGTCACCGCCGCCCATCTTGTCGAGCGTGGGCTGCTCGCCACCGACGTACCGGGTGACCTGGTCGAGCTGGTCGGTCGGCACGTACAGCCGGTCGCCCGGCTGGCCGCGCTTGCTCGGCGCGAACTCGATCACGATGTACTCGCGGGTGGCCTTCTGGGAGCCGGTGCCGACGGTGCGCTGGAGCATCTCGGCGTACCGGCCGACGCCGTGCTGTTCGTGCACGACGTAGTCGCCGGGGGCCAGCTCCAGCGGGTCGACCGTCTTCTTGCGGCGGCTCGGCATCCGTTGCTGGGAACGCCGTTCGGCGGCCGATCGCTGACCGGCCAGGTCGTTCTCGGTCAGTACCGCGAACTTGATGCCTTCGGCAATGAATCCGCGATCGAGCTGCCCCTGGGAGATCTGCACCACGCCGGTCGGCGGGATCTCGTCGATGCTGTCGACGCTGCGCGCGGGCAGCTCCGCCTCGGAGAACACCTCGGCCAGCCGTTGTGCCGGTCCTTGCCCCTCGGTGACGCAGACGACCCGCCAGCCGTCCCGCAGCCAGCCGCGGACGTCCTCGACGGCAGCAGCGGTCTCACCGCGGTACGGGTCGACCTCGCGGACCGCGACCTGGCGGCTGCGAACCGCTCCGGCCTCGGTGTCGATGTCGATCGAGACGCGCTCGCCCATCGAGTCGCGCAGGTCGCCCGGCACGTCGGCCGGAGCCGCCGCGAACGGCGACATGCTCCACCAGGCAAGGCCCTTCGCCAGCGCGTGCGACCGGACGTCGGCCAGCGACATGTACGCCGCGGCACCGAGGTCGATCGGCGCCTCACCACCACCGGCGGCCGCCGCCCAGGACGCCTCCAGGAACTCCTGGCTGGTCGCGACCAGGTCGTGCGCCCGCGCCCGGACCCGCTCGGGATCGCTGACCACGACGTGGGTGCCGGCCGGCATCAGGTCGACCAGCAGTTCCATGTCGTCGACCAGGACGGGCGCGAGCGACTCCATCCCTTCCACCGCGTGACCTTCGGCGAGCTTCTCGAACAGCTCGGACAGCTCCGGGTGCTCCTTGGCCAGTACCGCGGCGCGTGCGCGGACCTCGTCGGTCAGCAGCAGTTCGCGGCACGGCGGGGCCCACAGACCGTGCTGGGCGATCTCGAGCGAGCGCTGGTCGGCGACCGCGAAGTACCGGATCTCCTCCACGTCGTCCCCGAAGAAGTCGACCCGCAGCGGGTGCTCCTCGGTCGGCGGGAAGACGTCGATGATGCCGCCGCGGACGGCGAACTCGCCGCGTCGCTCGACCAGGTCGACCCGGTTGTACGCCGCTGCCGACAGCCGCTCGGTGACGTCCTCGAGTTCGGCGGTGTCGCCGACGTGCAACTGCACCGGGCGGAGATCGGCCAGCCCGGCGACCTGCGGCTGCAGGACGGAACGGACCGGGGCGACCAGGATCTTGATCGGGCCGGTGGTCTCGTCCGACGGATCGGGGTGCGCGAGCCGGCGCAGTACCGCGAGGCGCCGGCCGACCGTGTCGGAGCGCGGCGACAGCCGCTCGTGCGGGAGCGTCTCCCACGCCGGGTAGTAGGCGACCGTGCCGGGCTCGACCAGGCACTGCAGCGCCTCGGTGAGCTCCTCGGCCTCCCGGAAGGTGGCCGTCACGGCCAGTACGGGCCGATCCGCGCCGCGGGCGGCCGCGAGGGCCGCCATCAGCACCGGGCGTACCGGCCCGGGAGCGCTCAGGTCGAGCGTCGTGACCCCGTCGTTCCGGGCGTCACGGACAGCCTCGGCCACGACCGGATCGGTGATCAGTGTGTCGACCAGGCCGGCCAGTTTCACGAGTTGTACTTCCCTTGGGTGACTTCCAGACCATCCGTCAGCAAAGACTCGACCGCGTCGGCGGTGCGATCCACCGCGAACGGAAGGTCTTTGCGTTCGGTTGAGGAGAATTCGTTCAGCACGAAGTCGGCGGGGCTCTGCCGACCGGGCGGACGCCCCACGCCGACGCGCACTCGATAGTAGTCGCCGGTGCCGATCGACTTCCGGATCGACTTCAGACCGTTGTGGCCGTTGTCACCGCCGCCGTACTTGGCCCGGAGGACGCCGAAGTCGATGTCCAGTTCGTCGTGGAGCACGATCAGGCTCGCCGGCTCGACCTTGAAGAACTTCAGCAGGCCGGAGACCGGGCCGCCGGACTCGTTCATGTACGACCTGGGCTTGGCCAGGATCGTCCGGATCCCGCTGATCCTGGCCTCGACCACCTCGGCCTTGGCCTGCTTGTGCTGCTTGAAGCTGCCGCCGACCCGGGAGACCAGTTCGTCGGCGACCAGCTGGCCGACGTTGTGCCGGGTCCGGGCATAGGAAGGGCCGGGATTCCCCAGCCCGACGACCAACCACACGTCGTCCGCCACGGATCCCGGCCCTCCTGTCGAAGCTGTCGTACGGCGTGCTGACTACGCCTCGGCGGCGGTCGGCTCGTCGCGCTCGATACCGGCCTCGGCCTCGGCTTCGGCCATCTCGGCGTCGGCCTGCGCGGCGGTCTGGGCCGCGGTGACGTTGACGATCAGGGTGTCCGGCTCGACGGCCAGCGTCGTACCGGCCGGGAGCTTCAGGTCGGACGCGTGGATCTGGGCGCCCGCCTCCAGGCCCTCGACGGAGACGACGACGCCGTCGGGGATGTGGGTCGCCTCGGCCTCGACCAGGATGGTCTGGTTCTCGACCACGACCAGGGTCTCGGAGACCGCGTCGCCCTCGACGTGGATCTGGATCTCGACCTGGACCTTCTCACCGCGCTTCACGATGACCAGGTCGACGTGCTCGATGGTGTTGCGGATCGGGTCACGCTGGACCTGCTTCGGCAGCGCCAGCAGGCTCTCCGAGCCCTCGACCTCGATCAGCAGCAGCGCGTTCGCGGTCTTCAGCGCCAGCATGGTGTCGTGACCGGGCAGCGTGATGTGCACCGGGTCCGTGCCGTGGCCGTAGAGAACGGCGGGCACCTTGTGGTCCCGGCGGATACGGCGGGCAGCACCCTTGCCGAACTCCGTGCGCGACTCGGCTTGGATCTTGACCTCGGCCACGAGATGAACTCCTCAAGTGCGTTGCGGTGGTGTTATGTCGGTGGTCTTGCAAGCTGCTGGCCTCAGCGGGCACGTCTTGACTCCGGAAAGGCGTCAGGCAACGAACCACCGCGTCGATCACGGAGCCGCTCCCGACAGGTCACGGGTGAGCGTGGCTGTATCCGGGGGGCGTCCCTCGCCGAGGCAACCAAAACAGTCTACTCACCATCTTGCCCAGACAGGAAATCCGTTCCGAGGGTGACTTTCCGGGGCGCCGATCGTGACGACTTTCCCGCATGGCCGCGCTCAGTCCCGACCGGCCTTAATGAAAATGATTGTCAAATCAGTTAAGTTCGTCCGGTGACCGCCACTCACCCTCGCTTCCGTGCTGCCCTCCTCACCACGCTGACCGCCGCCGTCGCCTGCTGCCTCGCGCTCGTGCCGTTGCACTCGTCCGCCGAACCGTCGCCGGAGGTGCTGCAGGCGGTCCACACCGACGCCCTGCACACGACGTACGACGGATCGGCGCTTCGGCTGAACACCCGGATCGGCCTGGGCGACTACCGCGAGGCGGACCCGGCCGGACTGATCTTCAACCTGGAGGACAAGGCGTCGGCGCGGGTGGAGCTGCCCGACCTGCCGGCCTTCGCGTTCCTGGGCAGGCCCGGCGATCCGGTCTGGATCGCACCGGAGTCCCAGGATCCCGAACTGCTCTGGCCCGGCTGGGACACCGAGACGATCGCCCCCGGCGCCCTCGCCGGCGACGCGATCGACCTGACCCTGCTGACCGCGACCGGCCCCGGCAACGTCGAGATCTTCTTCAACTTCGACGAGTTCACCGGCGCCGCCGAGCGCCTCTTCAGCGCCGCCGACCCGGCCCTGCGCACGGTCCACCAGCCCATCGGCCGTCACGTCCACGCCAACTGGGCCTTCACCGCCCTCGGCACCTACCACCTGACCTTCCAGTCCACCGCCACCACGACCGCCGGCGTTCCCCTCACCTCCGGCCCGGTCACCTACACCTTCGTCGTAGGCCCGTACGTCGCCGTACCTCCGACGAGCCCGCCCACCACTCCACCCACCACTCCGCCGGTCACCCCGCCCACCACTCCCCCGCCGACGACGCCTCCTCCGGGGACCCCACCGACAACCCCGCCGGGCACTCCGCCAACCACCTCGCCCGGAACTCCCACGCCAGGAACCTCGCCACCCGTCCCTCCTTCCTCACTGCCGCCCAGCACCCCTCCCACCACCCGCCCCAGCGCCACCCCAACCCCAACCCCAAGCCCAACAACATCGCCGAGCAGCCCTCCCGCTGCACCACCGCAACGCCCAACGCCGCGAATCCCAACCCAGGCACCAACTTCTCGCCCACCCCTGCCGCCTTGCCTCACCACCACTTCTCCAGCCACCACTTCCACCAGCAGCACAACCCCGAACCCGACCACCAACCCCACCTCGTCTCTTCCCACCTCGACGACTCCCGGTCCGACCACCCCCAGCACTCCCAACCCCGCCCGCAAGACCCTCTCGACCGGCCACGCCGACTACGCCGTACGTCTGGAGAACCAGCGCCTCTCCGCCCGCATCAAGGACGGCACCGCCCCCGGCACCCCCGTCTGGCGTGACCCCGCGAAGGTGGCCATCCGGTTGACCGCCGCGGCCGCCACCCGCGCCCCCGGCGGCGCCTTCGCCTTCCTCGGCCCCGCCGGCTCACCGCTCTGGCAGATCCCTCAGACCCAGAAGGACGGCGTCATCTGGCTCGGCTGGAACACCGAGGAGATCACCGCCGCCCAACTCACCACCGGAGTCGACTGGCGGCTGGACAAGGTCACCGGCCCCGGCGCGATCGCCGTCTTCGAGTTCGACTCCTTCGGTCAGCCCAAGATCATCTTCAACAGCACCGACGGCCTGCCTGACACGTACAGGATTCCGCTCGGCACTCACGCTCACGGCAACTGGTCCTTCACCAAACCAGGCACCTACCAGGCGACCTTCACCCACTCCGCCACCCTGAAGACCGGCGCCCGCTCCACCACTACCTCCACCGTGACCTTCCTGGTAGCCGTTCCGGGCTCCAACGCCTCCGGCGGCGCTCGACCGGCAGCCGACCACCCCGCGGAGGTCGGAGCGGCGGACCGCCACCACACACCAAGTCGGCCGGCCGCAGGGTCTCGCCGCTCAGCTCAGGGGTCTAGCAGTACCAAAACGCAGGTTGGTCAGTGGTGGAGCCCCGGCAAGTCAGGCGGCGCCGACCGGGCAGCGGCGGCAAACGTCTTGCTGGCCGGGTCTCCCCCCTCTGCGACCAACTGCAAGCTGGCTTCGACCGGCGCGGAGATCGGGCCCGCCTGGATCGGCGGCGGAGCGACTCTGGTCGTGATCGGTGTCGTGACGCTGGTTGCCACTCGTCGTCGCCGGAGTGAAGCGTGAGGCGCGGCAGGTGGCTCGGTGCCGCGGCGGTTGCGTTCGCAGTACTGGCGGCTGGTGGTTGTGCGGGCAGTGCGGCCGGCGCCGACGGGAAGCTCCATGTGGTTGCGACCACGGAGATCCTGGCGGACCTGGTGCAGCGCGTCGGTGGCGATCGGGTCGAGGCGACCTCGCTGGTCCCGGCCGGTGGAGATCCGCATTCCTACGAGCCGACGCCGGCGGATGCCAAGCGCGTCGCCAAGGCCGACGTCACCTTCACCAATCACCTCCTGCTGGAACCGCAGTCGCTGATCAAGACCATCGACGCGAACGCACCGAAGGGCACCCCCAACGTCTCGCTGGCCGAGGCCGCCGAGTCGTACGGCGCACACGTGATCCCGCTCGTCGAGGACATCGGGCTCGACGTGCTCTGGCTGGGTCTCCGGGTCCGCGGCTCGGGCAAGGCCCGCGGCGCCACCCGTACGTCGTCCGTCCAGCTCACCGCCACCAAGATCGAGGGCCCCGGCAAGCTGGTCGCCTACCTGACCGAATCGCTGGGCCAGCCCGACCGCTACTTCGACTCGACCGACCTCTCCACCAGTACGACGCTGCCACCCGCCGCCCACACGCACCTCAACTGGGCCTTCACCGAGCCCGGCGTCTACCACCTCACCCTTGAGGGCAAGCTCGACAACGGCGGCGGCAAGCCCTTGCAGTCGCTCGGCAAGGGCACCTTCACCTTCGCCGTCGGAGTCGAGCCGCATCAGGTCCCGCCCGCGGACGGCGGCAAGCCGACGGTGCTCGACGACGGCCACACCGACCTCACCGTCGATCTCGACACCGGCCAGGTCTACGCGTACTCCGATGTGCAACGCGCCGGCGCCGAGCCGCGGAAGGGCAAGACCGGCGCCGCGCAGTCCGTAGTACCGGCGGGCCGGGTTGTCATCGACGTACCGGGCAAGGCGCTGGAGACGGTGCCTGACGATCCGCGCTTCAGCTTTCTCGGCCAGGCGGGAGCGCAACTCCACCAGCTCCCGCAGGCGGTGCTCGGCAAGCACGTGCACGGCGAGATCGACCCGCATCTGTGGGAGGACGTGGCCAACGCGAAGGCGTATGTGCAGCTGATGCGCGACACCCTGGTCAACGTCGATCCGGCCGGCCGGCAGACCTATGAGGACAACACGAAGACCTACCTGCGAGAGCTCGACGAGCTGGACGCCTATGTCGGGTCGCAGCTGGCGAAGATCCCGGTCGACCGGCGGCAGCTGATCACCACGCACGACGCGTTCGGGTACCTGGCATCGGCGTACGGGATGAAGGTGGCCGGGTTCGTCGTACCGAATCCGGCGCAGGAGCCGAGTGTCGACCAGGTCCGCAAGCTCTCCGAGACGATCCGGAACCTGAAGGTGCCGGCCGTGTTCACCGAGCCGAACCTGGCCCAGCGCGCGTCCGTGCTGACCCAGGTCGCGCACGACCGCGGCGTCCGGGTCTGCTCGATCTACGGCGATTCCTTCGACGACCACGCCCGGTCCTACGTCGCGATGATGCGGCACAACGCCGACGAACTGCTGCTCTGCCTGGGAGAGAAGAGATGACCTTGCTGCTCACCGCACTTTTGTTGCCAACGGCAATTGTTCCGGCGGCCACTCCGGCGCCGCCGGCCGATCAGGTGGTGATCGCCGACGGGCACGTCGACCTCGGACCGCGGTTCGTGGACGGCAGGTGGACGATCCAGTTGCGGGACGACAGCGGTGATCCGATGGTCTGGCGGCCACTGGAGAACGTCGTCGTCCAGGCGACGGACAAGACGACATTGGTTGTTCCCGCCGATCCTGCCTATGCCTTCCTCGGCCCGGCCGGAGCGAAGATCTGGGTGATTCCGCAGGTACAGCAACCCGGCGTGGTCTGGCCGGGCTGGAACACGCAGGAGCCCGAGGTGGCGAAGCGGGTCGACCGCGAGGTCACCTGGTCGCTCAACGGTGTCAAGGGTCCCGGCACCTTCACGCTCTTCCTCAACTCCGACTTCGGCAAACCGGCCCCGGTCTTCGACAGCCGCAAGCCGTTCCCGCAGGAGACCGGCGTCGACGTGAACACCCACGTCCATGGCAACTGGACCTTTTCGGCGCCCGGCACCTACGTGCTCGACATCTCGATGACCAGCAAGCTCACCGACGGCACCACCGTGACCGACCGCCGCCCGCTCCGCCTGTACGCCGGTCCTGGCAACCCCCGCGACGCCTTCGAGCAGGCCGCCGACGCGGCAGGCAAGTCAGGGCCCGAGCAACCTGCCGGTACGACCGTCGAGCAGTCGGCTGCGGACGAGGGCAGCTCCGCCCGAACCCACTGGGCATGGCTGGGCGGTGCGGTCGGCCTCGTCATCGTCGGGGCGGGCGTCGCGTTCGGCGTACGGCGTCGGCGGGCTGTCGTATGAGCGTCCTGCAGGTTGCCGGGGTAGCTGTCGATCTCGCTGGGCGGCGGGTCCTGCACGACGTCGACTTGAAGGTGGCCAGCGGCGAGCACGTCGGACTGATCGGGCCGAACGGCGCCGGCAAGACCACCCTGCTCCGTTCCCTTCTCGGACTGCTGCCGATCAGCGACGGCGTGATCGCGATCGACGGCAGGACGCCACGCGAGGCGCGCGGAAGCATCGGGTACGTACCGCAGCGGCACGAGTTCGTCTGGGACTACCCGGTCGACGTGCGGACGGCGGTGATGACCGGCCGGACGCATCGCATCGGCTGGCTGCGGCGCCCGGGTGCTGACGACCGGGCGGTTGTGGCCGAGGCCCTAGCACGCGTCGACCTGACAGCTCTCCAGCGGCGGCCGATCGGGGAACTGTCCGGCGGGCAGCGGCAGCGAGTACTGGTCGCCCGCGCGCTGGCGCTGCGACCGCGCCTGCTGTTGCTGGACGAACCGTTCACCGGGCTCGACGTACCGACGCAGGAGATCCTCACCCGGCTGTTCCGCACCCTGACCAGTGAAGGCACCGCGATCCTGATGACCACGCACGACCTCCCGGCCGCAGCCGACACCTGCGGCCGGCTCTGCCTGCTCAACGAAACCGTCATCGCGGACGGCTCCCCCGAAGAGCTCAGGGATCCCGCCGTCTGGTTGCGCGCGTTCGGCGTCGCCCGCTCCGAGCAGTTGCTGCACTCCCTCGGGGTGACCCGATGACCGAGTTCCTCACCGAGCCGTGGGAGCACGTCTTCATGCAGCGCGCGTTCCTGGTCGTGCTGATGTCCGGCGTGGTCTGCGGCGTGATCGGCAGCCACGTCGCCCTGCGCGGGATGGCGTTCATCGGCGACGCGGTCGCCCACGCCGTCTTCCCCGGGATCGCGATCGCCTTCGTCCTGCAGACCAGCCTGGTCGTCGGCGGCATCGTCGCCGGGCTGATCACCGCGCTGTCGGTCGCCGTCTTCTCGCAGAACCGAAGGCTGAAGGAGGACACCGTGATCGGCGTCTTCTTCGCGGCCGCGTTCGGTCTCGGCATCGTGGTGATGAGCACCGCCCCGGGGTACGGCGGATCGCTGGAGTCGTTCCTGTTCGGCTCGGTCCTCGGGATCAGCGACGGTGACGTCGGCACGGTTGCAGTGGCCGGTGCCTTCCTGCTCCTGGTCAGCGGCGCGTTGCACAAGGAGTTCGTCACCGTCGGGCTCGACCGGGAGACGGCCCGCTCGGTCGGCCTGCCGATCTTCTGGCTGGACATGGCCCTGTACGCGATGGTGACGGTCGCGATCGTCATCTCGATCCAGGCGGTCGGCAACATCCTGGTCCTCGCCCTGCTGATCACGCCGGCCGCCTGCGCCCGGCTGCTGACCGACCGGATCGGCGCGATGATGCTGATCGCGCCGCTGATCGGCGCCCTCTCCGGTCTGGCCGGGCTCTATCTGTCCTACGCGTTCAACCTCGCCGCCGGCGGATTGATCGTGCTGACGGCGACCGCCGTCTTCGTCGCCTGCTGGGTGTTCGCGCCCCGGCACGGCCTCCTCAGCCACCGCCGCAGTTCCCCTGCAGCGGCCGTAGTTCCCGCCCAAGCCCGAAAGGAAAGTCATGCGCACAATTAACCGCGTCGCATTGCCCACCGTGGCAGTGCTCGCGTTGTCCGGCCTGGCGTTGCCGGCTGATGCCACCAAGAAGGTCCACCTCGACCAAGGCCACGTCGACGTGGTCGGGATCGCCTTCGAGGACGGCGCGTTCGACCTGCACGTCCACGACGAGGCGAACGCCGCCGAGTACGCGCCGTCCGAGGTCGTCCTGGTCGCGAAGCCGGGCTCGGAGATCGCCGTTCCGGCCGACCCGCAGTACAGCTTCCTCGGTACGCCGGGCGGTCGCGCCTGGGTGCTGCCGCAGGTGCAGGACCCGGCGCTGCTCTGGCCCGGGATCGGCGCCGAGGAGATCGAGCCCGGTGTCTTCAGGAACGACGCGCTCAAGCTCGACGTCGTCGCCGTCACCGGCCCGGCCGACCTCAGCATCTTCACCACCGATGCCTTCGGCGCACCGACCGTCCTGGTCGACAGCGGCAACGGCCTGCCGGACCGGATCAGCACGTTGGCCGGTGGCCACCTGCACGCCAACTGGGCGTTCGAGGCGGCCGGTACGTACAAGGTGAAGGTCAGGGTCTCCGGCACGCTGGCCGCCACCAACCAGAAGGTCTCAGGCGTCGCCGTCTACACCTTCAAGGTCAACCGGTGAAGAGCCGGGTGCTCGCGGGCGCTGCCACCGCGGCACTGATCACGATGCTCCAGGTCCTGCCGGCCCACGCCCTGACGACCATCTCGTCGGGGCATGTGGACGCGCTCGACGTCGACTGGACGGGCTCCGCCCTGACGCTCGACCTGCGCGACGGCACGGTCACGCCGAACGTCGACCGCAACCCGGCGGACGTCGTACTGAATGCTGTTCCGGCCAGCAGGACCACGGTTCCGTCCGGGGCGTCGTACGCGTTCCTCGGTACCGCGGGCTCGCCGGTGTGGATCCTGCCGCAGACGCAGGTCAGCAGCATCGTCTGGCCGGGCTTCAACACCGAAGGTGTGCCCGGCGGAGCACTGCAGGGCAACAGCGTCACCGTCAAACTGGTGTCGGTCACCGGTCCCGCGCAGGTGAGTGTCTACAGCACCAGCTCGCTCGGCACTCCGAGCGTCTGGTTCGACAGCGGCAACGGGCTTCCGGACACCCGGGCGTTCGCGGTCAACACGCACGCCCACGCCAACTGGGCGTTCGAGGCGGCCGGCACCTACGCCGTCGTCTTCGAAGTCACCGGCAAGACGGCTGCGGGCGCCGCCGTGACCACCGGCCAGAAGACCTACACCTTCACCGTTCAGCCGTAGGCCCCACCGTCTTGGAGATGCGGCCGCATCTCCAAGACCCCCGGCTGCTCCCCCGCGCGAATCTGCGGGCGCAACGCCTTGGCCGTAAGGTCTTGTCATGCGGATCGTCTCCTTGCTCCCTTCCGCCACCGAGATCTGTTTCGCTCTCGGGGCCGGCGACGACGTCCTCGGCGTGACCTTCGAATGCGACTACCCGAGCCAGGCCAGGACCCGCCGGATCGTCTCCACCAGCAACCTGCCCGAAGGGCTCACCCCGGCCCAGATCGACACCGCCGTCCGGGAGCGGGTCGCGGCCGGCGAGGACCTCTACAAGCTCGATCGCAACGCGCTGCGCGACCTCGCGCCGGACCTCGTCATCACCCAGGACCTCTGCGCCGTCTGTGCGATCGACGTGGACGACGTCGAGGAAGCCCTCTGCTACCTCGGCTGCCAGTCAGCCGTCGTGACCACCGATCCACACGACCTGGACGAGGTGTTCCACTCGATCGAGGTGATCGGCGATGCGATCGGCCGTTCGGCCGGCCGGCTGGTCGAGGAGCTGCGGAAACGGCTCGCGAAGGTCCGCATCCAGGGCGACACGCGGGTGATGCTGCTGGAGTGGACCGACCCACCGTTCGCGCCCGGTCACTGGATCCCTGAGATGGTCGAGCACGCGGGCGGCGTCAACGTCCTCGGTACGGCGGGCCTCCGCTCGGTCCGCACCACCTGGCCGGCGATCGAGGCAGCTCGTCCTGAAGTGATCGTCTCGGCCCCTTGTGGCTTCGGCCTCGACGGCGCCAGCGAGCTCACCCAGGAACTGCTCGACCGGGGCGTGTTGCCGAGCGCGGTACCGGTCTGGGCCGTCGACTCCAACGGTTGTTTCGCCCGGCCAGGTCCCAGACTGGTTGACGGTGTCGAAGCTCTGGCCGGCCTGCTGCACGACGGGCCGGTCGATCCATCGGTGGCCCGCCGGCTTCGCTAGTTCTCGCTGGTGCTCGCCGGTCCGGCGAATTCCGCCTGGTTAACTGGCGGTATGACTGACCACCAGGTCCTGCGGGTGTTCGCAGATCCGCACGGCAACCACGGGAACCAGCTCGGCGTAGTACTGGACGGTGGCTCGATTCCCGAGGCCGCCGACCGGCAGAGGTTCGCCGCCGAGCTCGGCTTCGCGGAGACGATCTTCTTCGACGATGTCGAGCGGGCCGAGTTCGCGATCTACACCCCGCTGACCGAGCTTCCGTTCGCGGGCCACCCGGCCGTCGGCGCCGCGTGGATCGTCGGCCGCGAACTGGGCGAGGCGCCCGCCGTACTGCGGGTCGCGGCCGGCGAGGTCGACACCTGGCAGGACGGCGCCGACGTGTGGGTCCGCGGGCCGCTCGCCTCGGCGCCCGCGTGGTGGCACGAGCGACTGGAGTCGGCCGAAGCCGTCGACAAGCTGACCGGCCCGCTGGTCCCGGAGCAGGACGCGACCCAGCTCTGGGCCTGGGAGGACGAGGCGGCGGGCATCGTCCGGGTTCGGGTCTTCGGTCAGCGCTTCGGGATCGCCGAGGACGAGGCCTGCGGCTCGGCCTCGATGCGACTGGCCGCGACTCTCGGCCGGCGGCTCACCATCAAGCACGGCGCCGGCTCGATCGTGCTCGCCCAGCCCGGCCCACCGGCGTACGCCGAGATCGGTGGTCGCGTAGTGGTCGACTGACCCCTACCCCACCTACTCGCTCAGTCTCGTCCAGACCTGGCGAAGCGCTCGCGCGGCATCGCCTTCGAGGCCGGCCTCGTCCAGGGTCTCGCCCAGCTCATCGAACTCCGGCCCCCACCGCCAAGCCACGCTCCGCAGACTCTCCGGCAGCCCCGGATCCTTCAAGGACCCGCCGTCCTGCCGGATCTGCTGCGCGGTCAGCGCAGCCGTCACACCATGCTTCTCCGCCAGCTCGAACGCCAGTACCGCGAGCGCCGCTTTCCCTTTGTTGTAAAGGGCGAAAGCCGACTTCGCCGCACTGGCCGCGCCGACCTGATCCCCGACGACCATCGGCGTCGCCGCCGTCCCGGCCCACAGCTCCGCGGCCTCCTGCGCGGCCGATCCCGACAGCATCACGTGGGTCGGGTTCGGACCGCCCACCGGCGGCGGACCGACCACTCCGGCGTCGACGAAGGTTGCGTCCGGCAACGCATCCTTCGCTTCCTGCAACGACCGCGGTGACAGCGGATTGGCCTCGATGTACATCCCGCTGAACCCGGTCGCCCCGACCTGCCGGGCGATGTCGAGCGCACCTTGCGGCGCGCAGGAACAGAGGACCACCGAGGCCGGCCCGACCGCGTCAGCGAACGGCGTACCGATCAAACCGGCCGCTTCGGCCCGCTCGACCGACGCCGTACTGCGCCCCTCCGGCACCCAGTGCACTTCGTGGCCGGCAGCAACCAGTTGACGAGCGAGCTGCGACCCCATCGCGCCGGGGTGGAGGACGGCGATCCGCATCGCGGGTCAGGCGCGGCCGTCGAAGAGCTTGGTGACCGAGCCGTCCTCGAACACCTCGCGGATCGCCTGGCTGATCAGCGGTGCGATGGTCAGCGTGGTGAGCTTGTCGAACTCGCTCTCCTCGGCGATCGGCAGCGTGTTGGTGACGATCACCTCGCTGGCCTGGCAGTTCTTCAGCCGGTCGACGGCCGGGCCGGACAGGATCGCGTGGGTCGCGGCGATCACCACGCCCGCGGCGCCGTCGGCCATCAGCGCGTCGGCGGCCTTGCAGATGGTGCCACCGGTGTCGATCATGTCGTCGACCAGGATGCAGACCCGGCCCTTGACCTCGCCGACGACCCGGTTGGCGACCGTCTCGTTGGGCCGGTCGATGTCGCGGGTCTTGTGGATGAAGGCCAGCGGCGCGTTGTTGAGCCGGGCCGACCACTGCTCGGCGACCTTGATCCGGCCGGCGTCCGGCGAGACCACGGCCAGTTGCTGGTCGCCGTACTTGTCGCGGACGTAGTCGCTCAGGATCGGCAGCGCCATCAGGTGGTCCACCGGGCCGTCGAAGAAGCCCTGGATCTGCGAGGTGTGCAGGTCGACGCAGATCAGCCGGTTCGCGCCGGCCGTCTTGAACAGGTCGGCCATCAGCCGGGCCGAGATCGGCTCCCGGCCGCGGTGCTTCTTGTCCTGCCGGGCATAGCCGTAGAACGGCAGCACCACGGTGATCCGCTTGGCCGACGCCCGCTTCAGCGCGTCGACCATGATCAGCTGCTCCATGATCCACTCGTTGATCGGCGAGGTGTGGCTCTGGATCACGAACGCGTCGGAGCCGCGGACCGACTCCTCGAACCGGACGTAGATCTCGCCGTTGGCGAAGTCGTACGCCGAGGTCGGCACCAGGCCGGCCCCGAGCTGCTCGGCGACCTGTTCGGCCAGGGCGGGGTGCGCCCGGCCTGAGAACACCATCAGGTTCTTCTCGGTGGTGCGTTTCATCCCGCTCATGGACATGCCTCCCGTTACGCCTTCTCGCCAGTGTCGCTCTGTGAGCCACCCGCCGCAGCATCTGCGTCGAGTGCAGCTCCGGCGGCCTCGGCCGTCTTCGTACCGGCCCGCTTGCGCGCGACCCAACCCTTGATGTTGCGCTGGCGGCCGCGGGCGACCGCGATCTCGCCGGCGCCGACCGGAGCGTCGATCGCGCTTCCGGCCGCGACATAGGCGCCATCGGCGATGTCGGCGGGTGCGACCAGCACCGAGTTGCTGCCGACGAAGGAGTACTTGCCGATGGTGGAGTGGAACTTGTTGACGCCGTCGTAGTTGGCGAAGATCGTGCCGGCGCCGATGTTCGCGCCCTCGCCGATCGTCGCGTCCCCGGCGTAGGTCAGGTGCGGGACCTTCGCGCCGTCGGCGATCGCGGCGTTCTTGGTCTCCACGAAGGTGCCGATCTTGCCCTTGACGCCGAGCGTCGTACCGGGCCGGAGGTAGGCGAACGGGCCGACCGTGGCCTGGGCGCCGATGACCGCGCCGAAGCCGTGGGTGCGGATGATCGTCGCGCCCTCACCGACCTCGATGTCGGTCAGCGTGGTGTCCGGGCCGATCACGGCGCCGGTGGCGACCTTGGTGGTGCCGTGCAGCTGCGTGTTCGGCAGCAAGGTGACGTCGCGGTCGAGCGTGACGGTCGAGTCGACCCAGGTGGTGTTCGGGTCGACCACGGTGACGCCGGCCCGCATCAGGCCGTCGAGGGTCCGGCGGTTCAGCTCGGCGCGGAGGGTGGCCAGCTGGACCCGGTCGTTCACGCCCTCGGTCTGCATCGCGTCCTCGGTGACGTACGCGCCGACCCGCTTGCCGTCGCTCTTGGCGATCGCCAGCACGTCGGTCAGGTACAGCTCGCCCTGCGCGTTGTCGGTGGTGATCCGGGTCAGGCCGTCGCGCAGGGTGGCCGCGTCGAAGGCGTAGATGCCGGCGTTGATCTCGTCGATCTCGCGCTGCTCGGGCGTCGCGTCCTTGTGCTCGACGATGCCCGCGACGCTGCCGTCCTCGCTGGGGATGATGCGGCCGTAGCCGGTCGGATCCGGCACCCGTGCGCTCAGCACGGTGACCGCGTTGCCGCTGCGCTCGTGCTCCGCGACGAGCTCCTTGAGCGTGTCGGCCTCGAGCAGCGGAACGTCACCCGACGTGACGACGACCGTCCCGTCGAAGTCGGCCGGAACGGCGGTGAGGCCGGAACGGACGGCGTCGCCGGTGCCCAGCTGCTGCTCCTGGACGGCGGTCCGGACGCCGGGGTCGACCTCGGTCAGGTGGGCCTCGACCAGCTCACGGCCGGTACCGACCACGACGACGAGGTGCTCCGGGGCAAGGGCCCGGGCGGTGACCACGGCGTGCCCGACGAGGCTGCGCCCGCCGATCTCGTGCAGGACCTTGGGGGTGGCGGATTTCATCCGGGTCCCCTGCCCGGCGGCCATGATGATGACGGAGGCAGGACGATGGGAAGTCACGCGGTCTTCTCCTCGAGTTCCCGGCGAGTTCGGCTGGAACAACTTCACGGGCACTCGAAACGGTGCCTTAGCAAGCCTACTGGCTCAACCCGCCGAGCCTCGCACGGACTCCACCAGCCGCGCACTCGTCAGGCCGGTGTATTCGACCATCAGGCGCTCAGTGGCAGCGTCGTTGTACCCACGGCGGGCGACTTGACGGTAGAACTCCGTGACCGGTCTCACTCCGGCTCGAGCGATCAACTGCTCCACCGCGACCCAGCTGATGGCATCGGCGGCCCCTGCCCCGAACTCGTCGTCGTTCGGCAGCCGGGTGAGCTGCAGGCGCTCGGACTTGGTCAGCGCGGCTCGCAGCTTGGCCCGCTCGACGGCGGGCAGCACCTGGTTCCCGGCGTACTGGGCCATGCCTTCGGCCAGCCATTGTGGCGCTCCGTCACCAAGTCTTACCGGGAGAAGGTGCATCAGCGCGTGCGTCAACTGTGCCGGCGTGACGGTGGTCCGGCGGATGACGACCCAACCGCCGGCGGGCTGGATCGAGCCGATCGCGGGGCTCAGCATCGCCCGCACCTGGATCGGCTCGGGACCGAACTGCCTCGGCGGGATCTCGGTCAGGACCTGCGGCTCCCGCAGCGCGACGACGTACGGGACGGTCTGCAGTTGGCCGGGCCAGATCGCTCGAACCCGCTTGGCCGACGCCACCGTCTCGTCCGCGAGACTCCGGGCTCTTGGCAACTGACCTCGGTTGACGATCACGACGACGTTGACCCGGCGCAGTACGTCGATGGGGCCGAAGTCCCAGGGCTGGCGGTTGGAGCCGATCGCCTGATCGAGAGCGCGGTCGGAGGTCATCCAGAGACGCCCGCGGTGAAAGGCGTAGCTGTAACCGACGTCCGTGGCCGCCTGGCCGAGGCGGCTGCCATGGAGGACGTACCGCATGCTGACGCGGAAGGTACCCGGCTGGCCACGGTAGTTCGCCCAAGGCTCGGCACGACGGTAGGTCACGCTCATGCCGACAGCCTTGAGGTTGCGGAAGAGCTGGGTCTGTTTGGGCCGCAACGCCGGCGCGACATCCTGCAGGAACAGCGCCAGATTGTTCGTCCGCACCGCCACCCCGCGCCGGGCCAAACTCGCGTCGACGGCGTTGGCGAGCACCGGATCAATCTCGCCGGTCCCACTTGGCCGCATGCTCCGCAGCGTCACGCCATGAGTCGCGTCACTGGTCAGCCGCACCGTGCTGTCAGCCGGCGAGATCGCCAGCCACAACCCCGCGACCACCACCAGCACCGCGCCCACCGGCGTCAGAACCCCTCGCAACCCGCGCACTCCCACATCGTCACGCACTCACGAACTCCCCACCAACTCCCACTCGTGTACACAGCGACAGGCAGTAGTAGCTTCGCAGTCCGATTCGCCCGCCGCGCTGAGCGTGAGCGCCGGCTGAACTACCTACTACTTCCTGTCCTTGTGCACGCTTCTCACTCGATGTAGCCGGTGGCGGGGTCGACTTGAGCGAGAAAACTGCGGATGGACTCCACCAGGTCGGTCTGGGAGTGAGGAGAGCCGTCGGAGGTCTTCGAGGAAAAGCCGTAGCCGGGGTTGGGACCCGAGAGCCAGGTGAAGTCGTGGTGGCCGGAGCCGTCGGGTCGTTCGCGGACTTCGAAGAGTTGACCGTCGACCTCGACATTCACCGGTTGCGTCATCCGTTGATCTTCCTTGGTCGATACTGCAGAGGTGAAGACCACCGAGGCGTTCATCCTCGACAGTGACGGATGGGAACACCCTGAGGTGGTGAGAGCGTGCGGGCTGATTCTGAGAACGGTGGAGTTCAGCGCTGATCGGTGGGAGACCGACGTTCCGGGTGGCGGGGACGACTGGACGCCCGAGGTTGCCGCCGCGGCAGAGGTCTTGCGGCAAGTGGCGTCCCGGAACGGCCGGGTTGAGGGACAGTACGACTACGCGGAGACCGGGGTGATGAAGTTCGTGCGCGACGAGGTCTGGTCGGCGTTCGTGACGTTCGCACCTTGGGCATACGACGCCACGGTCTGGAGCGACACCGAGGGCGACATCGTCTCGCTCTCCGACGAAGGTCAGTCGGCGTTCGTGCGCCTGACACCTGCCCACTACGCGACGATCACTGCGGAACTTGGTGAAGCGAGCCTGGTTCCGTATCGGAAGTGGCGAAAGGTCCGCAAGTCGCGTCGCTAGCTGCCAGGTGAGCTGGTCCAGTTGTAGATGTCGGTCAAGGTGGCGCTGGTAGGTAGGTGGCCGCCGATGTACTGGTGGCCTTCCGCGGTCGGGATGTTCTCCAGGAGCCACTGCGCGTCGCTCTCAGGAACGTTCTCGTCGTGCGTGCCGTACCAGATGCCGACCGGGACGCTGATGCTTTGTGGAGAGAAGCCCCACGGCTGGGCGAAGGCGACCTTGTCGTCGTACCAGCCGTCGAGGCTGTCGGCGAAGGTAGCGAGCAACCGAGCCTGCGCCGCCGGGTCGTCCCAAGCCGGCGGCCCGGGTGGAGCACCGGGGTACTCGTGGCCGCCTGCTTCGACCTGGCCGAGGATGTCGGCGCCGAGCTGCGCGAGTTGCGCGCGAAGAACTTCCTCGGGAGGCAGCGTCGCGGCCTGCGGGCGGATACCCGAAAGCACGGCACATCGGGTGACGCGATGCGGCAGGAGCGCCGCACAGGCCAGTGCATGCGGACCACCACCCGACCCGCCCACTACCGCGAACGTCTCCCACCCCTGACTGTCCGCGACCACCTCGACGTTCTGCACCACATCGGAAACGGTACGACCGGGCTGCCGGGTCGAGCCGCCGTAGCCGGGACGGTCAGGCGTCAGAACTCGCACGCCGCTCTCTTCGATCGCGGCGATCTGCCCGGGCCGCCGCAAGCGGGTGCTCGGAGTTCCGTACAGCTCGATCACCGGCACGCCATCGGCCGGTCCGTACAAACGGAACCAGAGGGTGCGACCCGCCACGCTGACTTGGTGATCCACCTCCCCATCCAACGGCACGTTTCGTGAACGTCCGGGGCAGCCTCGACAGCAGTTGGCCGGTTGCTGTTTGATCGGGAGCTTGCCAACAGAGGGAGTGCCGGTGCCGAAGACCGACTACGACGATTTCGCTGCGGCGTACTCCGCGGACAACGAGGTCAATCTGCTCAACGGCCACTACGAACGGCCCGCGATGCTGGACCTCGCCGGCGATGTGGCCGGCCGCCGGATCCTCGAAGCAGGCTGCGGCTCGGCTCCGCTGGCGGCGGCGCTCCGCGACCGCGGCGCGATCGTGAGCGGCTTCGACCGGAGTACGGCGATGCTCGACCTGGCCCGCCGAAGGCTCGGCGAAGACGCCGACCTGACCGTCGCAGATCTGGCCGAGCCGCTCCCGTACGCCGTTGCCACCTTCGACGACATTGTTGCCCCACTCGTCCTGCACTACCTGAAGGACTGGACCGGACCGCTCACCGAATTCCACCGGGTGCTGAAGCCGGGCGGACGCCTGATCCTGTCGCTGAACCACCCCTTCGTCTACACGGCCTTGAACCCCGACGGCAACTACTTCGACGTCGCCGAATTCTCCTTCGACGCCGAACACGCCGGCCACACGGTCACCTACACGATCTGGCACCGCCCGCTCCAGGCGATGACCGACGCCTTCACCGCGGCAGGTTTCCGGATCGCCGCCATCAGCGAGCCCCAGATCGCCGCAGACACACCAGTCGAACTGCGCCCCCAGGGTGTAGAGCACCCCGCGAGATTCATCAGCTTCATCTTCTTCACACTCGAGGCGATCTGACTGAAGGCGAAATGCGAACCACCTAGCGCCAAGGCGGGTCGTATCGGCCCACATAGGCGCGTGCGCGTTCTGTCGGATCTGCCCAGGACTGATGCGGTTGCCGATGCACGTGCTCCTCACAGAACTCCCGCAGATCACAACTGATCGTCTCCACCCGACGGACAGGAAGCCCCTCGAAGTCGCTGTTGACCTGCAGGAGTTCGGACTCGAGGTTCCAGCCCGACGCATCGAACGCCCACGTGCCCCACCTCGCGTACACGTGAAGCGGATGGTCGAAGTCACCCATGTACATCGCCGCCAACGCGATCCCCTGATCGGGATAGAAATCCCTGCACACCCACGCCAGCACGTGGCACGCCCCACTCGAAAAGAACGCCTGATCCGTTCGCTCCCAGGAGACCCGCTGATCTGACCGCTCGATCGCGGTTCGCCGGAACACCCCAGAAGCAGTGACTGCCATGCGGCGATGCTAACGAAGCGTTCCGCCCCCCGGCTCGACCTGAACCAGACCCGCGTGCCTTGTCGTCCACACCGTTTGTCAGCAGATCCGTTAGCGGGTGCACACAGTCGGAAACGCTGTTGACGGCATCGCCAGGGGTCTTCAAGATGTAGTAGTCAGCGGAGGTGGTGGAACCGCTGGCCTAGGCCGCTGCCTCGGTACAGAAGTAGCCCAGCCCGGCTTCTGTACCCGTTGTTGTGGAGGGGAGCTGCCCGTTCGAGACGGGCCAGTGCGGGCAAGCGTCGCCCGGATGTGGCGGTCCTCCTGGGACGCGATCCGGGCGGCGTCCACCACCGCTGCCTGTGTATAGCCAGCCCACCGCGTTCCAGGAGTCGCTCGCGTCTATCGCCGTCCACCGCGCGTGTTAGCAAATTCGTTAGCAAGCCCCACCCTGCACAATGTGCCGATGGGCAGTGTTCCGTTCGTCCTTCTCCTGATGATCGCGATCGTGATCAGTGCTCAGATCTTCATGCTGACGGACCGTCACCGCCCAATCGACCAGCGGCTTCGAGACCTGGGCACCGGCGGCGCCGCGTTCTCGCTGCTCTTCGTCGGGATGCTCACGATGGGCTCGACAGGCGCTCTGGTGGGAAGCCTCTTCAGCGCCCCTGGCGGCGGCGGTGCAGGAGGCCTTGTACTGGCGCTGCTGAGTTGGACTGTTGCGGTGATTCTGGCGCACCGTCGACCGCAGCCGCCCGCACGGCATCAGAAGACCGAGCGGTAGCCACCGCGGCGGGCGAGCCAACCGCGGGTTCGGGCGCGCGCAACGCTCGAGCTGACACCCGAGTACGGGTGGGGCAAAGACCTCGGGCACGAAGAAGCCCCAGGTCAGAGACGCTCTGACCTGGGGCTCGCGTTGCTCCCCCGCCTGGTTTCGATCCAGATCTTCGAGATTCAAAGTCTCGCGGGCTGCCGATTACCCCACGGGGGATCGCGTGTACGCCGGAACAGTCTGCCATGGGGGGTGGCGGACACGCGAAGGGGTTCCTTACCTACGGGGCCGTAGGTTACGGTTGCGTAAGTACGCCGTCCTCCACCACGAGGGAAACATCATGACTCCAGTTACGGCACCGGAGGCGCCCACCGGCGCCCGGCAGGCTGGCGAGTTCGACACCGACCGCGGTACCCGCGGAGGTGAGCAGAAAGGGTTCTGGGAGCAACTGGCTCTCGGGTTGTTCATCGGGATCCCCTTCCTGGCCGTCCTCGCGGCGGTACCGATCGCCTGGGGCGGGTTCCTCAGCTGGCGTGACATCGTGATCGCGGCGGTGTTCTACACCGTGTCCGGTCACGGCATCTCGATCGGTTTCCACCGCTACTTCACGCACAAGTCCTTCAAGCCGAACCGGCCGCTCAAGTACGCGCTGGCGATCGCCGGCTCGCTCGCGGTGCAGGGGCCGGTGGTGCGCTGGGTGGCCGACCACCGCAAGCACCACAAGTTCTCCGATCGCGAGGGCGACCCGCACAGCCCGTGGAAGTACGGGACCAGTCTCGGCGCGCTGACCAAGGGTTTCCTGCACGCGCACATCGGCTGGCTGTTCGACTCCGAGCAGACCCCACAGCGCCAGTACGCGCCGGATCTGCTGAAGGACCGCGACATCGTCAAGGTCTCGCGGATGTTCCCGTTCCTGGTGCTCGGCTCGCTGTTCGCGCCGGCCGTGATCGGCGGGCTGTGGTCGTGGTCCATCGAGGGGGCACTGACCGCGTTCTTCTGGGCCAGCCTGGTCCGGATCGCGTTGCTGCACCACGTCACCTGGTCGATCAACTCGATCTGCCACACGATCGGCGACCGGCCGTTCAAGAGCCGCGACAAGTCGGGCAACGTCTGGTGGCTGGCGATCCTCAGCCAGGGCGAGTCGTGGCACAACCTGCACCACTCCGACCCGACCTGCGCCCGGCACGGCGTACTGCGCGGCCAGCTCGACACCTCGGCGCGAATCATCTGGTTCTTCGAGCGGCTGGGCTGGGTCAGCGACGTGCGCTGGCCAGTCAAGGAACGGCTCGAGGCCCGGCGCGTCACCGCCGCGGACCGGGTGGCGGCCTGAGCGGGCCGTAGACCTCCCACCTCGTCGCCCTGTTCTACGGCATGATGCTGGCGTGATCCCCAGGGCGTGCGTCAGTGACTGAACCGAAACCGCGCCGTACGACCCGGGTCCGGATGACCAGTGCGGAGCGGCGCGAGCAACTCATCGTCGTCGCGCGTGGGCTGTTCGCCGAGAAGGGGTACGAGGCGACCTCCGTGGAGGAGATCGCGGCCCGCTCCGAGGTCTCCAAGCCGGTCGTCTACGAGCACTTCGGCGGCAAGGAAGGCCTGTACGCCGTGGTGGTGGACCGCGAGGTCCGCAAACTGCTCGACCTGGTCACGGCCAGCCTGACCGCCGGCCGGGCGCACGAACTGGTCGAGCAGGCCGCGCTGGCCCTGCTCGACTACATCGAGAACTCCTCCGACGGCTTCCGGATCCTGGTCCGCGACTCCCCCGTCGGCTCGTCCACGGGCTCGTTCATCTCGATCCTCAGCGATGTCGGCACCCGGGTCGAGCACATCCTGGCCGAGGAGTTCAAGCGGCGCGGCCTGGACCCGAAGTTCGCGCCGATGTACGCCCAGATGCTGGTCGGCATGGTCGCGCTGACCGGCCAGTGGTGGCTCGACGTCCGCCGTCCGAAGAAGTCCGACGTCGCCGCGCACCTGGTCAACCTCGCCTGGAACGGCCTGTCCGGCCTGGACGCCAAACCGACGCTCTCCACCCGCCCGCACAAATAGCGACCGGTACCGCGCCCGGCCCCCGTCGCCCCAACGGGACTGAGACCCCGGTCGTAGACCGACATCCACCCCCAGCATGACCGAACGGCGCGGTTTTCGCCGTAATCTGGCCGGCATGACGGGGACCATGTCCGGGATCCTGGCGCCCCGGCGGCAGATCCCCGCGAGCAGCAAGGCGTTCGACCTGTTGCTCGCGGGCGGACTCACGATGATCTTGGGACTGCTCGGACTCGCCCAGACAGGTCTCGGTGGCGTCCTCGGCTTCGGCATGCTGGTGCCACTGGTCTGGCGCCGCAGTCATCCGGAGCTGGTCTTCTTCACCGTCTCCGGCGTCGCCGTCCTGCAGTGGCTGAGCGGCGCCGAGCTGCAGCCCGGCAACGTCGGGCTGTTGCTCGCGCTCTACGCGATCTCCGTGTACGGCGAGACCAGGTTCAGCCGGATCGCGCTCGGCATCGGCGGCCTCGGCGTGCTGATGGCGACCGCGCGGTACTGGAGCACCTCCGACTGGCGCCAGCAGATCACCATGATGGTCGCGCTCGGCGCGCTGGTGTTCGGCGTCTGGGCCACCGGCGAGCGTCGCCGGACCAGAGGCCTGTACGTCGCCCAGCTGGAAGAACGCGCGATCCAGGCCGAACGGGACCGCGATCGCGAGTCCAAACTGGCCGTCTCCAACGAGCGCACCCGGATCGCGCGCGAGATCCACGATGTCGTCGCCCACGGCCTGTCCATCATGATCGTCCAGGCCGACGGTGGCCTGTACGCCGCGGACGCGTCACCGGAGCAGGCCAAGAAGGCACTGGCCACGATCGGCGACACCGGGCGCGCCTCGCTGACCGAGATGCGCAAGATGCTCGGACTGCTGAAGCAGGACGCCCAGCCGGAGCTCGATCCCGACCAGCCGCGCCCGCAGCCGGGGATCACGTCGCTGCCCGAGCTGATCGAGAACGTCCGCCAGGCGGGGCTCACGGTGGACTACGAAGTGACCGGCCAGCGGCGTGATCTGCCGGCCCTGCTGGGGCTGACGACGTACCGGATCGTGCAGGAGGGGCTGACCAACACGCTCAAACACGCCGGGCCGGGGGCGAGCACCTCCGTCCATCTCGACTTCGGGCGCGAGATGCTGACCGTGGTGGTCACCGACGACGGCCGCGGCGCCGGAGTGGCGCCGAGCAACGACCCCGGCCACGGCCTGGTCGGGATGCGGCAACGCGCCTCGATCTCCGGCGGTACGGTGAACGCCGGACCGAAGGCGGGCGGCGGTTACGAGGTGATCGCCAAGCTGCCGTACAACCTGCCAGCTGGAGGAGTTTCGCAGTGACCGACGACGAGGGCACCATTCGCGTTTTCCTGGTGGACGACCAGGAACTGGTACGCGCGGGCTTCACCATGCTGGTGGACTCCCAGCCGGACATGCGGGTGGTCGGCCAGGCCGGCGACGGTGGCGAGGCGCTGGAGAAGCTGCAGGTGACCGGCAGCGACGTCGTCCTGATGGACGTCCGGATGCCCCGGCTGGACGGCGTCGAGGCGACCCGGCAACTACAGTCGTTGCCGCAGGCCCCCAGAGTGATCGTGCTGACGACGTTCGACCTGGACGAGTACGCGTTCGCCGCGATCAAGGCCGGGGCGGCCGGCTTCCTGCTCAAGAACACCCCGCCGGCCGATCTGCTCAACGCGATCCGCCAGGTGCACTCCGGCGACGCGGTGGTCTCCCCCAGTACGACGCGGCGGCTGCTCGAGCACTTCGCCGGCTCGCTGCCGGACGGCGAGCACGAGCGCCCGGACCTCGGCGACCTGACCGCCCGCGAACGCGAGGTCCTCGGCGAGGTCGCCCGCGGCCTCTCGAACACCGAGATCGCCCAGCTCTTCACGCTCTCCGAGGCAACGGTCAAGACCCACATCGGCCGCATCCTCGCCAAGACCGGCCTCCGCGACCGCGTCGCCCTGGTCGTCCTCGGCTACGAAACCGGCATCGTCAAACCCCACAAGTAGCCGGACCACGCGGTCAGGGCCCGGCAGTGTGGCGTACGAGATCACTGACTGGGCAGGGAAAAGTACGACCTAGGTCGTACGGGGAGTCCATTCCCTGGTCCGACTCTTCCGGGCGCCGCGGTGACTAACTTCTGGAGTGTGGGCGAGAACGTCTCGCCCCCGGCATTTCGAGGAGAACGATGACCATCCAGACCGGCGAGCTCGGGCTCGGGCGTTTGCCGCAGGACGCCGCCGCCCGTACCGCGATCCGCGCCCACGTCCTCCGCAAGGTCTACGGCCAGGGCGACACCGCGGTCGCCGCGCTCGACGGGGTCTCCGTCGACTTCGGCGTGGGCCGGTTCACCGCGATCATGGGTCCGTCGGGCTCCGGCAAGTCGACGCTGATGCACTGCCTGGCGGGTCTGGACACGCCGACCTCGGGCCAGGTGCTGCTGGGCGAGACCGAGCTGACCCAGCTGCCGGACGCCGCGCTGACCAAGATCCGGCGCGACCGGATCGGCTTCGTCTTCCAGTCCTTCAACCTGCTGCCGATGCTGTCGGCCAAGGACAACATCCTGCTCCCGCTGGAGCTCGGCAACCGCAAGCCCGACCAGGAGTGGATGAACACCCTGATCGACGTCCTCGGCCTGCAGGACCGGCTCACCCACCGCCCGTCGGAGCTGTCCGGCGGTCAGCAGCAGCGCGTCGCCGTCGCCCGCGCCCTGGTCGGCCGGCCCGAGGTGGTCTTCGCCGACGAGCCGACCGGCAACCTGGACTCCCGCTCCGGCGCCGAGGTGCTCGGCTTCCTGCGCCGTTCGGTCCGCGAGTTCGGTCAGACCGTCGTGATGGTCACCCACGACCCGCTCGCGGCGTCGTACGCCGACCGGGTGGTGATGCTTGCCGATGGCAAGCTCGCCGGTGAGCTCACCGACCCGACCCCCGAATCCGTGCTCGGCGCCCTGCGGCAGCTGGGGGCCTGACCCGTGCGACGCTCCATTCTCTCCTCGCTGCGCGCCCACCTGGGCCGCCTGGTCGCCGCCTGTCTGGCGATCGTGCTGGGGGTCGGCTTCGGCACCCTGGCGATGACCGCGCACTCGTCGGCCACCCACGGCATCGACGAGACGATCGGCAAGCAGAACGCCGGCGTCGACGCGGTGGTCAGGTCCGACCGTGAGTCGGTCACCACCAAGGACACCGAGGCGATCAAGAAGCTGCCGCAGGCGGCCTCGGTGGTGATCGCGACCTCGGCGTACCTGCAGGTGCAGTGGGCCGGTCAGGTCCGTCCCGACAACCTGCCGATCGCCGCGCTCTACGACACCTCGAAGATCGCCGGGCCGACCGCCACCTCCGGCAAGTTGCCGGAGGCAAAGAACGAGATCGCGCTGCCGGCCGGCCTGGCCGAGAAGTACAAGGTCACGGTCGGCCAGGAGCTCAAGCTCAGCACCTGGGAAGGCAAGAACTACCGGGTGAAGGTGGTCGGCCTGGTCGACGACAGCGCCTCGCTCGGCGGCGGCAGCGCCGTCGCGACGGCCGACACCCTGAAGACCTTCCAGCCGGAGGGCTACATCGACCAGGTCAAGATCGCGGCCGCTCCCGGCGTCGACCAGGCCGCCCTGGCCGCGGCGATCACCGGCGCGGTCAACCCCGGCCTCGAGGTCTTCACCGGCGAAGGCTGGATCGACCACGAGGTCAAGCAGATCACCAACGGCATCGACGTCCTCGGTGGCGTCTTCGGGATGTTCGCGGTGATCGCCCTGTTCGTCGCCTGTCTGGTGATCGCCAACACCTTCACCATCGTGATCGCCCAGCGGACCCGCGAGATGGCACTGCTGCGCTGCGTCGGAGCGTCCCGCCGCCAGGTCTTCTCCTCGGTACTGGCCGAGGCGAGCCTGGTCGGGCTGGTTGCCTCCGGCATCGGTGTGGTCTTCGGCGTCGCGCTGTCCGCGATCGCCCTGACGCTGGCCCGGAGCTTCGACTGGGGCCTGCCTCCGGTCGACCTGCACCTCGGCCTCGTCTCGGTCTTCGTCCCGCTGCTGCTCGGCACGATCGTCACCATCGTGGCGGCTGTCGTACCGGCACGGCGGGCGACCCGAGTCGCTCCGCTCGCCGCCCTCCGCCCCGACGCGGCGCCCGTCGCCAAGTCCAAGGCCGGCGTACTGCGGCTGACCCTCGGCTTCCTGCTGCTGGCCGGCGGCGGTGCGCTGCTGGCTCTCGGTGCGCAGTCGAGCCAGGTGGTCGCCGGGGTCGCGGGAGGCGTGATCTCCTTCTGCGGAGTGCTGGCGATCGGTTCCCTGCTGGTGCCCGCCCTGGTCCGGTTGCTGGGCGCGCTGCCTGCCCGCAAGGGTGGGGTGCCCGCACGGATCGCCGTCGCCAACGCCGTCCGCAACCCGCGCCGTACGGCGGCGACCACCTCGGCGCTGCTGATCGGGGTCACGCTGATCAGCCTGACCTGCGTCGGGATCGCCTCGGTCCGCAAGACCTTCGACGTCACGATGGACAAGGAGTACCCGGTCGACGTCACCGTCCGGGTGTACGAGGAGAAGCTGCCGGCCACCGCGGCCAAGCAGCTCGGCGACATCAAGGGCATCACCGAGGTGGTGCCGGTGAAGACCGCGACCGTCAAGTCCGGGGGTGAGACCCTCGAGCTCACCGGGATCGACCAGGCCGTAGCCGGCTCGGTCATCCACGATCCGGTCCTGGCCGGCCGGTTGCAACCCGGTACGGCGCTGGTGGATCGCAACACGATGTACATGCTGAAGGTGGAGAACGGCGCGACCGTCACCATCGTCTCGGGTCAGCAGGAGCTCACTCTCAAGGTCCAGCAGGCTCACGGGCTGGATCCGATCACCGTCACCCAGACAGATCTGCAGAAGCTCGCGCCGAACGCCGCGGTGACCGGCTACTGGCTGGCTTCCGACCCGAAGGCCGACGGCCCGAAGGTGATGGACGACCTCAAGCAGTCGCTGCCCACCGTGAAATCGCTGAACATCTCCGGTGGGTTGCCGGAGCGGAGCTTCTACACCCAGGTGTTCGACGTTCTGCTGCTGGTCGCGGTCGGCCTGCTCGCGGTGTCGGTGCTGATCGCGCTGGTCGGGGTCGGCAACACGCTCAGCCTGTCGGTCCTGGAGCGGACCCGGGAGAACGCGTTGCTCCGGGCGATGGGGCTGACCAGGAACCAGTTGCGCGGCATGCTCGCGGTCGAGTCGCTGCTGATGGCACTCGTCGCGGCCGGACTCGGCATCGGCCTCGGCCTGCTCTACGGGTGGACCGGAACAGCGGCACTGATGGGTGGCCAGATCGACGGGCCGCTGCAGTACGCCGTACCGGGCCGGCTGCTGATCACCATCGCGCTGGTCGCGGCGGTGGCCGGACTGCTGGCCTCGATCCTGCCTGCCCGGCGCGCGGCGAAGGTCGCGCCGGCCGGAGCTCTGGCCACCGAGTAACCCGGCGGAAGTTGCCGGGGTCGGTCAGACGAGTTCGATCCGGTTCCCGTGGCCGTCGGCGGTGTGAAACCGCCGACGGCCCGGGATCGTCTCGTTGTCCCAGGTGACCGGATAACCCTTCTCCTGCAGGGTTTCGGCCAGAGCATCCAGATCATCGACTGCAAGAGCCGGGTGCGCCTTCAGTGCGGGAGCGAAGTCCGCCTCGACGCCGACGTGAAGCTCGGCGTCACCGTCCTTGAACCAGCAGCCGCCGCGCGCCGCGAGCAGTGGCGGCTTCTCCAGCTCCGTCATTCCGAGGGTGTCGCGGTAGAAGGCGCGCGCCACCTCTTCGCCGCCGGGCGGGCAGGACACCTGCACGTGGTCGAGTCTCATCAGCTGTCCTTCCGGGCGACGGCGAAGATCCGGCGGAACGGAAGCACCGTACCGAACGGCTTCGGCGGGTAAGCGTCGTTCAGCCGAGCCCCGTACTCCGCCTCGAACCGCTCGCGCAGGTCGTCGGGCAGTGACTGCAGGACGGGCCGGGCGCCGGTGCCCTTGACCCACTCCAGTATGGCGTTCTTCCCTTGCAGGACATGGCTGTACGTCGTCTCCCAGGCGTCGACCGTGCAGCCTTCGGCCGTGAGCGCTGCGACATACTCGGCCGGGCCAGGCACGTCCGGGCGGAGCGACTTGTCCTTCGCGTACTCGGCGTACGGGTCGGTCGCCGCCAGTTCGCGAAGGATCGCGTGCGAGGGCGCGTTCCCGTTGCCGGGGATCTGGATCGCCAGCCACCCACCCGGAGCGAGCGCCCGCACGAAGCCTGGCAGCAGGTCGAGCTGCTCGGGAATCCACTGCAGGGTCGCGTTGGTGACGATCACGTCGACGGACCCCGGCTCCGCGCTCCACTGCCGCAGGTCTCCAACCTCGAAACTCAACTGCTCAGTGGCGAGCGGCCTGGCCTCCTCGATCATCTCCGGCGAGCTGTCGACCCCGAGCACGGTCGCCCCTGGCCACCGGTGAACCAACGTGGCGGTCAGGTTCCCCGGGCCACAGCCGAGGTCCACCACCAGGCCGGGCTGCTCGGCCCGGACGCGAGCGACCAGGTCGGCGAAGGGCCGGCCGCGCTCGTCGGCGTACTTGTTGTACTGCTCTGGATTCCAGACCGGTGAGGTGCGCATGCGTTCCTCTCGAGAAGATCTCTTGATGTCGAGATACTTTACGCCTCCAGGTTGTCTTGATGTCAAGAGTCTTGATGACATAGTCTCGCGGTATGAGAGACGAGGTCGACCGGCTGATCGAGGCCTGGCGCCGGGAGCGGCCCGATCTCGACGTGGCGCCGATGGAGGTGCTGTCGAGGGTCAGCCGGCTGGCCCGGCACCTCGACCGGGCCCGCAGTCAGGCGTTCGAGACGCACGGCCTGGAGTCCTGGGAGTTCGACGTACTGGCCGCGCTGCGGCGGGCCGGCGCGCCGTACCAGCTCTCTCCCGGGCGGCTGCTGAAGGAGACGCTGGTGACCTCGGGCACGATGACGAACCGGGTCGACCGGCTGACCGCCCGCGGCCTGGTCGAGCGACTGCCCGACCCGGCCGACCGCCGCGGCGTGATCGTCCAGCTGACCGAGGCCGGCCGCGACTCGGTCGATGCCGCGATGGCCGATCTGCTCGCGCACGAGCGCACCCTGCTCGGGTCGATCAGCGAGCGGGACCAGGCCAAGATCGCCCGCGTACTGCGCGAACTGGTCGCTCCGTTCGACCAGGAAAAGCACTGATCCTGCATTTCTCCGGCAGCAGAGTTACCCGCCGCCTTTTCGGCCGGAATAATCCGAAAAGACGACCCGTCACTTTATCCGGGCGCCGATCGTTGCTAGTTGCAACGAGATCGAAGGATTGCTGTAGTCCACGACTATCGACACTGAGTGACGACTCGAACTAGTCTCCTCACCATCGGTGGTCGAGCGACTACGCAGAGTTCGAGAATCGGTGTCTTCGGCGGCAAGAGGTGGTTCGCCGAGGTCGGCCGGAGTGTCCAGGGCTCGGGGCTTGGACAACCCGGCCGGTAGGTACGGGGCCGCTCACCCGGCAGGCGCGGCATACCCTCCCAATCACAGGGGATAGGAGGGTATGCCGCGACTCAAGGCCCGAAAGATTTGATCAAGTATACATTTCCGCGGACCGCCGGAAATGTGCTGACTTATTCGGTGCGTTCGGCCGCTTCCAGCCAGGCGGTTTCCAGTTCGGCGCGTTCTTCGGCCATCTTGCGCAGTTCGGTGTCCAGCTCCGACAGCCGCGCGTAGTTGCTGGCGTTCGCGGCCAGCTGGTCGTGCAGCTTCGCCTCGTTGTGGGTCAGCTTGGACAGCTGCCGCTCGATCCGGTTGAGTTCCTTCTTCGCCGCGCGGGCCGCGACGGGATCCACCGCGGGCTCGGCCGAAGCAGCTGCCGCCGAGGTGGGTGCCGGCGCACCGGCAGGTGACGTACTGCGGCGGGACGGCGTACCGGCGGTGAGTTCTTCGAGGTACTGCTCGACGCCACGGGGCAGGTGCCGGACGGTGCCGTCGCCCATGATCGTGTAGACCATGTCGCTGACCCGCTCCAGGAAGTACCGGTCGTGGGTGACCACCACGACGACGCCCGGCCAGTTGTCGAGGAAGTCCTCCAGCACCGTCAACGTCTCGACGTCCAGGTCGTTGGTCGGCTCGTCGAGGATCAGCACGTTCGGCTCGTCGAGCAGGATCCGGAGCAGTTGCAGCCGGCGGCGCTCGCCACCGGACAGGTCGTTGATCCGGGTGGTCAGCTTGTCGCCGGTGAAGCCGAACCGCTCCAGCAGTTGCGACGAGTTCATCTCGCCGACGCCGGCGGCCAGCGCCGCGACCCGGCGGATGTCGGTGATGTGCGCGAGCACGGTGACCGAGCCGTCCAGATCCTCCAGCGTCTGCGAGAGGTTGGCGATCTTGACCGTCTTGCCCTGCTTGACCTTGCCGGTGTCCGGCGGCAGCAGGCCGGTGAGCACCTTGAGGAAGGTCGTCTTGCCGGCGCCGTTCGGGCCGAGCAGGCCGATCCGGTCGGCGGGGCCGAGCCGGAAGGTGACGTGGTCGAGCATCAGCCGGTCACCGAAGCTCAAGGTGACGTCCTCGGCGTCGAAGACGTCCTTGCCCAGCCGCGAGGTCGCGAGCTGGGCCAGCGCCAGCTTGTCGCGCGGCTCCGGCTCGTTCTCGATCAGGGCGTTGGCGGCGTCGGTCCGGAACTTCGACTTCGACGTCCGGGCGGGAGCTCCCCGGCGCAGCCAGGCGAGCTCCTTCTTCATCAGGTTCTGCCGCTTGCCCTCGACGACGGCCTCGTTGCGGGACCGCTCGGCCTTGGCCAGCACGTAGGCGGCGTAGCCACCGTCGTACGAGCTGACGTTGCCGCCCTGGACCTCCCAGGTCTCGTTGCAGACCTCGTCCAGGAACCACCGGTCGTGGGTGACGACGAGCAGGGCGCCGGCCCGGTCCACGACGTGCTGCGCGAGCCAGTTGACCGCCTCGATGTCGAGGTGGTTGGTGGGCTCGTCGAGGATCAGCAGGTCGACCTCGGTCATCAGCAGCTGGGCCAGCGACGCCCGCCGGCGCTCACCGCCGCTGAGGGTGCCGACCAGGGCTTCGTGGTCGACGCCACCGAGCAGTTGCTCCATCACCTCACGGGCGCGCGGGTCGGCGGCCCAGGTGTAGGTCTCGACATCACCCAGTACGGCGTGCGCGACGGTCATCTCCGGGTCCAGGCTGTCGGCCTGTCCGAGGAAGCCCAGCCGCAGGTCACGGTTGTGGGTGATCCGCCCGCTGTCGGGGGTCTCTTCCCGGGCGAGCAGCCGCAGCAGCGTGGACTTCCCGTCCCCGTTCCGCCCGACCACCCCGATCCGTTCGCCCCGGCCGATGCCGAGGGTCACCCGGTCGAGCAGGGTGCGGGTTCCGAAGCCTTTGGAGACGGCTTCGAGATTGACGAGGTTGGGTGCAGGAGTGGCGGCCATATCCCCTCAAGCGTAGTTCAGTACTTGAAGCCGGTGGACCACGGCCGCCGAACGGCGGCCGTGGTCCAGCTCAGCTCGACTGGTTCAGGTGGAGCAGGTATTCGCCGTGGTTCAGCGGGTTGCCGTCCGTGCGGGGACGGACCGGCGGGTGTCCAGGGACCGGATGGTAGCCGCTGAAGACAGCGAGTAGGACACCTTCACCGTGAGTGAGGCCGGGCAGCTGTGCCTCGAAGGAGTGCACCCGGCTGGCGGGGATCAGGCCGGTCAGGGTCGTTCGCTCCGGCGCGACCACAGTGTTCTCCAGGGTCGCGCCCGCCTCGGCGAGCTTGGAGATGACCGATGAGACGGCGTCGGGTGGCAGCTCCAGCTCGAAGCTGTTGACCGGCTCGTAGACCCGGGTGCCCGCCTGTTGAAGCGCTTGCATGAGCACCAGCGGCACAAGACGCCGGAAGTCCGCGGCAACCGTCACCGGCGCGGAGTACCGGGTGTGGATGAGGTCGACCCGGCAGTCGAGCACCTCCCAGCCGGACAGGCCCTGCTCGAGAGCGGCTCGCGCAGTCTCCTCGATCGCGTTGTGGAACGCTCGCGGCAGGGCGCCGAGCTCGACCTCCATCCGGTAGCCGATTCCTGTACCGACCGGGGCAGGCGAGACGCGGAAGCCGACGGCCGCGCACCACGGATTGCCGGGGTCACCGATCCCGCGAACCGCCGTACCGATGCGGACCGGGCGTTCGATGTGGATCGGCGTCGTCTCACTGAAGGTGACCGCGAGCCCGTACTCGTCCTGCAGCAGCGACGCGATCACCTCCTTCTGAACCTCGCCGTAGAGGTTCACCGAGAGCTGCCCGAACGGGTTCTTGCGAACCCGGATCAGCGGGTCCTGCTCGGCCAGCTGCTGCAGCGCCTGGAAGAGCTTGACCCGATCCGCCGCGAGGACGGCGGTCTCCAGCGTGGGTGGGGCGAAGAGGTGAGCGTCCGGGCCGGTCGGCGTCCCGAGCTGGTCGCCGATCTGCACCTGCTTGAGCCCTCGGAGCGCGACGATCCGGCCGGCTTCCGCGCACTCGACCGGGCGCGTCCCACCTCGCTCGAAGACGCGGACCGCCGTCGGCTTCACCTCGTACTGCGTGCTGCCGCGGTGCACGTCGATCGGCTGCCGCGCGTGCAGCTGACCGGCGAACACCCGGGCCGACGCGATCCGCTCCCCCGCCGTACCGCGCTCGACCTTGAAAACCGAGGCGCGCAACGGTTCAGCCGGCCGTCCGGTTGCTCGCGGCAACCACTCTCGGATGCCGTCGATCAGGTCGGCGACACCTTCACCGGTCATGGCCGAGCCGAAGTACACGGGATGCACCCGCGCACGGCGTACCTGCTCGGACAGCTCACGGCGGTAGTCGTCTTCGCCGAGCAGGTCGTCGAGGTAGCCCGCGCAGAAGATGTCGTTGCCATTAGCAAGCAACTCACCCAGCGCCGGCCGCACGGGCGGAAACGGCCAGTACCGCGCCGTGCGCGTGCCGAGGCCGGCCACCGAGCCCATCGGCACCGCGGCCGGGGTGAGGAGCCGGGCGATGTCGGCGAGCAGCTCGTCGTACCGGGCGCCCATCCGGTCGATCTTGTTCACGAACAGCAAAGTCGGGATGCGCAGGCGGCCGAGCGTGCGCATCAGCAACCGGGTCTGCACCTGAACGCCCTCGACCGCCGAGATCACCAGCACGGCGCCGTCCAGCACGGACAGCGCGCGCTCGACCTCGGCGATGAAGTCGGAGTGGCCCGGGGTGTCGATCAGGTTGACCGTCAGGTCGCCGAGCTCGAACGAGACCACGGCCGAGCGGATGGTGATCCCGCGCCGGCGTTCGAGCTCCATCGAGTCGGTGCGGGTGTTGCCGTCGTCCACGCGGCCGACGTGGTCGATCACGCCGGCGGCGTACAGCAGGCGTTCGGTCAGGCTGGTCTTACCGGCGTCGACATGCGCCAGAATGCCCATCGTCAAGGTGTTCAAAGGTCCTCGCGGGTGCGTCGCAGCGATCAGGAGTGATGGCGTGGACCGATACCCGGCGCATCTGGAGCTCCTTGTCGTCGTACTGCGGACCGTTGACGCTTGCGACGATAACCTGCAGTCCGGACGTTGGCGACCGAGTTTTGCTGGGAGGACGGCGGATGGAGTTCGGGGCTCTGCTCCACCGGCACCGCAGGGCCGGCGGGCTGACTCAGGAGCAGCTGGCCGCCAAGGCGGGGGTGAGCCTGGCCGCCATCGGCGCGCTCGAGCGAGGGGTTCGCCGCTATCCCCGGCGGGCGACCGTCGATGCGCTCGCGTACGCACTCGGGTTGGGCGCGGAGGAGCGGGAGATCTTCGCGACTGCCGCCCGGCGACGGGGTGGAGGTGGGGCGGGCGTTGCCAATGGGCCCGCCGGGTCGGTGGATGGCGGGGCGGATACCGGACCGGTCGGCGGGCAGAGCATCGCTTTGGCCGACGCTCCGGCGCGGAGTCCGCAGCAGTTGCCGCTGGCTGACCTCGGGTTCACGGGACGGGTCGCGGATCTCGAAGCCTTGCGGGCGGCGCTCAGGGACGATGCCGGGCCGGCGGTTGCGGCGGTGACAGGGATGGGTGGGGTGGGAAAGACGACGCTCGCCGTACGGGCGGCACATGATGCTGCCGAGCAGTATCCGGACGGGCAGGTGTATCTCGATCTGCAGGGCTACAGCTCCGACGATCCGGTCGCGCCGATCGAGGCGCTGGACTATCTGCTGCGATCCTTCGGTCTGTCCGGTCAGGAGATCCCGCTTCGCGTGGACCAAGCGGCCGCACGACTCAGGACGCTGCTCGCCGACCGCCGGGCCCTCATCCTGCTCGACAACGCCCGCAACGCTGCCCAGGTCGCGCCGCTCCTGCCCGGCACGGGTCGCTCAGCCGTTCTCGTCACCAGCCGCCACGACCTCTCCGGCCTTCCAGGCGCACGCGTGGTCAGGCTCGGTCTGCTGTCCCGCGCCGAAGGACTGGAGCTGCTCCGCGCGACCGTCGGCAGCCCCCGTGTCGACGCCGAGCCCGAGTCCGCCGAACTGATCCTGGATGCCTGCGGCCTGCTTCCCCTCGCCCTGCGCATCGCGGCCGGCCGGCTCGCCGCCAGACTTACCTGGCCGCTCGCCCATCTCGCCGGTCTGCTGCAGGACGAGCGTCATCGACTCGATCAGCTGGAGACCCACGAGGTCGGCGTACGGGCCGGCTTCGACGTCTCGATCGACGATCTGCTGGCCAGCGACAGTGCGCGGGATCGTCGGGCCGCGGCGGCGTTCGCGCTGTTCGGCGTACCGGAGGTGCAGGACCTGACCGTCGAGATCGTGGCCAGGCTGCTCGACTCCGACCTGTACACGGCGACCGATGCGCTCGAAGATCTCTGCGATCTGCATCTGCTGGAGTCGCTGGCGCCCGGTCGGTACCGGCTGCACGACCTGTTGCGGGTTTATGCGAAGGATCGCGCGCAGTCGACCATCTCCGCGCCGGACCGGGCCGCGGCCATCACCCGGGTTGTCGATCTGCATGCCTCCGCGGCCTGGCAGGCGCTCGAACATGCCTTTCCGAACGCGGGCCGGCTGCCATGGTTCCGGTCCCGTACGCCGGTCGCGCTCGGCGGACCGCAGTACGAGGACATGAGCTCGGCACTCAGCTGGCTCAACGGGCAGCGCCCGCATCTGGTCGCCCTGATCACCCAGGCCGCGCGGACCGACGGCGTCCCCGCCGTGTCGATCCTGCGGCTGGCGATCGGCCTGCACACCTTCTACGCGACGCGCGGCCATTGGCTGGACTGCCTCAAGATCTACCGTACGGCGCTCGCGGTGGCCGGCGACGACCCGTACGCCGAAGGTTTCCTGCGCAACGATCTCGGCCTGGTGCTCTTCGACCTGGCCAAGGCCGGCGCCGGTCCCGTGGACGACTGCGTCGCCGAGTTGCAGCACAGCCTCCGGCTCTTCGACGAACTGGCGGAGTACCGCGGCTCCGCGATGGCGCTGGCCAACCTGAGCCACGTGCTCGACCTGCTCGGCGAGTACCAGGAAGCGATCCACTGCGGCGAACACGCGCTCCGGACCTACCAGAAACTCGACGACCCTCTCGGCGAAGCGCTGGCCTACTTCAACATCGGCAACTCCGAGGGGAAGCTGGGCAGGGCCGCGGCCCAGCGGGCGGCGTACGACAGATCCATTGCCCTGAGCATCGATCACCGGTCCGACCACCACCTGGCGATCGCCCTGCTCGGCTCCGGCGTCGCCTACCGCGAGACCGGCGACCTCCCGGCGGCGATCGACCAGCTCGGTCAGGCGGTGAGCAAGTTCCGCGCCCTCAACGACCAAGTGCAGCTGGCCGAATCCCTCGATGAACTCGGCACCACCCACCACCTGCTGGGCGATAGGCAGACCGCGATCGCCCACCACGAAGAAGCGCTGGCCATCAGCACCCAGTACGACGACGGCCGACGCCGTACGCTGATCCTCGAACATCTCGCCCGCGGCGACTAGCAGGTATTACGCCCGCTCGCTCCAGCTCTTACTGCTTCGGCAAGGTGAGAATCTCGGCTCCGGTGTCGGTGATCGCGATGGTGTGCTCGCTGTGGGCGGTTCGGCAGCCGGTAACGCTGCGGAGCGTCCAGCCGTCGTCGTCCGTGACCAGCTCCGCGGTGTCCACCATCACCCAGGGCTCCAGCGCGAGCAGGAGGCCGGGGCGCAGTTTGTAGCCGCGGCCGGCGCGGCCGGTGTTCGAGACGTGCGGGTCCTGGTGCATGGTCGAGCCGATGCCGTGGCCGCCGAACTCGGTGTTGATCGAGTACCCCGCGGCGCTGAGGACGGTGCCGATCGCGTGGGAGAGATCGCCGATGCGAGCTCCCGGGCGGGCAGCGGCGATGCCGGCCGCCAGGGCGCGTTCGGTCGCGTCGATCAGCGCAACGCTCTCGGCGGGCTTCGACTCGCCCACGATGAAGCTGATCGCCGAGTCCGCGGCGACTCCGTCCAGCAGGACGGCGAGGTCGAGCGACAACAGGTCGCCGTCGGCCAGGGCGTAGTCGTGCGGGAGCCCGTGCAGCACGGCGTCGTTCACGCCCGTACAGATGTAGTGGCCGAACGGCCCGCGCCCGAAGGACGGCGCATAGTCGACGTAGCAGGACTGCGCGCCCGCTTCGAGGATCATGGCCTTGGCCCACTGGTCGATCTCCAGCAGGTTCGTGCCGACCGTACTGCGGCTCTTCAGCGTCTGCAGGATGGTGGCGACCAGCGCGCCGGTCTCTTTGGCCCGGCTCACTTCGGTGGGGTTCAGGATCTCGATCATGCACTGCCTCTCTGTGTACCAATAACTATACCGGCCATACTATCCCGGTACTATCATCGGGTCATGGTCAGACTGCCGCTCACCCCCGCGGAGGTCGAGCGCGGACAACGCCTCGGCTCCCTGCTGCGTCGCGCCCGCGGTGACCGCTCGATGCTCGAGACAGCCCTCGACGCCGGCGTCTCCCCCGAAACCCTCCGCAAGATCGAGACCGGCCGGGTAGCAACCCCCGCCTTCCCGACCATCGCCGCCATCGCCGACGTCCTCGGCCTCTCCCTGGATGCCGTGTGGAGCGAGATCAACCCGCGGGAACCGGATGTCGAACCGACCCGCCCTTCCAGCGAGCAATTGGCTTCTTAGCTCCGTCCTGGTGCTCGCGGCGCTAGAGCGTATACCTGCGACGCGAGAGCGTGCACACGCGAGGCAAGAGCGGGCTTCTGCAGCGCCGGAGCGGGTTCCTGCGACGCAGCGGAGTGCACTCGATGCAGCAGCGCGCACTCGGCGTAGCAGCAACTGCTTCGGTGCCACGCAGGAGAATCACCGGCAACGTAGGAGCGAGCAAGCAGCGGGTGCGCGGGGGATCAGCGACTGACAGAACTCGGCAGAATCCGAGCCCCAGGTACTGGCCCTTCGGCCTGACGCACCATCCGGCACAGGCCCGATTCGGCCAGCTCCACAGCGAGGTCGACGGCTCGGCGGCTGTCGCCGGCGAGGAAGAGGCAGGTCGGCCCCGAGCCGGAGATCATCGCGGCGAGGGCGCCTTGGTCGAGGCCGAACTGCAGGGTGTCGGCCAGTTCGGGGCGCAGGGACAGCGCGGCGGCCTGCATGTCGTTGCTCAGGGCAACTGCCAGCGCGGCGGCGCTGCCGGAGAGGAGGGCGGTGAGGAGTTCGGGGTGGACCTCTGGCGGCTCGACCCGGCGGAGCGGGCGCAGGCGGTCGAGTTCCTGGTACACCGCGGGAGTGGACAGGCCGCCTTCGGCGATCGCGAAGACCCAGTGGAACGTGCCGCGCGACATCACCTCGGTGACCAGTTCGCCGCGGCCGCGGCCGAGCGCGGTGTGGCCGACCAGGCAGAACGGTACGTCGCTGCCCAGGTCGGCCGCGATGCGTTCCAGCTCCGGCTGCGCCAACCCGAGTCCCCACAGCCGGTTGCAGGCGACCAGCGTCGCGGCCGCGTCGGTCGAGCCGCCGGCCATTCCACCGGCGACCGGGATCGTCTTGCGGATCGTGAGGTCGACGCCCTCTTCGACGTCGTACTCCGTCTGCAGCGTCCGCGCCGCCCGGACGGCGAGGTTCGAACTGTCGGTCGGTACGTCGGCCGCGAAGTCGCCGAGCACCTCGACGGTGATCTCGGCGTCGTCGCGCAGGGTCGCGGTCACATCGTCGTACAGGGCAACGGCCTGGTAGACGGTCGCGAGCGGATGGAAGCCGTCCGGGCGCGGCGGGCCGACGGACAGACCGAGATTGATCTTGGCCGGCGACCGGACCGTCACCTGATGAGCTGACACGGGCACAGGCTAGTGCCCCGCACCGGCGATCGCGGCGAACTCCTCGATGCCGAGCATCTCGCCGCGCAGGGACGGGTCGACCCCAGCGGTGGCCAGGGCGGCATCCAGCCGCTCGCGGTCCGGCATCCAGCGGGCCAGGGCCGAGCGGACGGTCTTGCGGCGCTGCGAGAACGCAGCATCGATCACCGCGAAGACCTCTTCCCGCGGGGCCGCGGTCACCGGCGGCTCGTGGCGGGTGAAGGCGACCAGGCCGGAGTCGACGTTCGGCGCGGGCCAGAAGACGTTGCGGCCGATCGGGCCGGCGCGGCGTACGTCGGCGTACCAGGCGGCCTTGGCCGACGGAATGCCGTACGTGCGCGAACCGGGCGGCGCGGCCAACCGGTCGGCCACCTCGGACTGGACCATCACCAGCCCGTGCCGCAGCGACGGCGCGATGGCCAGCAGGTGCAGCAGGACCGGTACGGCGACGTTGTAGGGCAGGTTGGCCACACAGGCGTCAGGAGAGCCGATCTGAGCCGGTACGACGGTCATCGCGTCCGCCTCGACCACGGTCAGCGCGGCGGCCTGGTTCGGCGCGTACTCCGCGATGGTGGCCGGCAGCGCTTCCGCCAGCACCGAGTCGATCTCGACCGCCGTGACTCGGTGGCCCTCGGCAAGCAGTGCCAGCGTCAGGGAGCCGAGACCGGGCCCGACCTCCAGCACCGTCTCCCCGTCCTCGGACAGCTCCGCGGCCCGGACGATCCGGCGGACCGTGTTCGGGTCGATGACGAAGTTCTGGCCGCGCTGCTTGGTCGGGCGAACCCCGAGCCGGGCAGCCAGTGAACGCACTTCCGCCGGACCGAGAAGTCTCGGTCCGGCGGAAGTGGACGAATCAGCGCTGGTCACAGGCGCCAGTCTGGCAGAGAGGGACCGGAATCAGGCCTTCTTGCCACAGTGGGGCCAGTCACCGTAGCCGCCGCGGGCCGCGCGCACCTTCTCGGCGATCGCGATCTGCTGCGCCTTGGACGCCTGGTGAGCGTTCTCGGCGTACGCCGTTCCGCCGTAGGCGGCCCAGGTGCCGTGACCGAACTGCAGGCCGCCGTAGTACCCGTTGCCGGTGTTGGCCTTCCAGTTGCCGCCCGACTCACAGGCGGCGATCCGGTCCCAGGCGCCGGCGTTGCCGGTGGCCGGGGGCTCGTCATCGGTGGCGGGCTCGTCGGCAGGCTCTTCCGGCTTCGGCTTGGTGCCGACCGTGACGAGCTCGTCGACGGGCTTGGTGACGACCTCGCTGGAGACGAGCTTCTTGCTCGACAGCTTGCCGTCCAGGTAGGTGACCAGGTACTTGATCGACTTGGAGCCCGCGACGCCCTTGGCGGTCGTCTTGGTCTCGCCCTCTTCGAGCTTGGCGTCCTTGGTCTCCTTCTTCCCGAACGCGATCGCCTGCTTCTCGGTGATCGTGCGGGTGTCGACCTTGACCACGACGACCTTGGTCAGGCTGCCCGGCTTCAGTGCGGTGGCCGCGGCCGGGACGATCCGGTCGTCGGCGTCGAACGGGATCTTGGCGCTGGTCAGCGCCTCGCCCACGGTCGCCGCCATCGACTTCACCGCGACGGCCTTGCCCGCGCGGACGATCTGCAGCGTCTTCGGGGTGCGGACGGTCAGCTCCAGGCCTTCGCGCCCGATCGGGGCGCTCCGGCTGGTGGAGAAGACCGCGCCCTCGTACCGCAGGCCGAGGTCGGTCATCGCCTCGGTGAGGTCGTCGGCCGTGGTCCAGAAAGTCTTCTTCGAGCCATCCGCGGTGACGGTGAGCTGGCGGCCGTACTGCACCGCGATCTCCTGCCCGTCCTGCAGCTTGGCGTCGAGTGCGGGGGCGACCACGTCTCGCTCGGAAACGGTGATCTTCTCCGCCTTCAGGGCGTCTCCGACGGTGGAGCCGAAGGTATGCACCTTCTGCACCTGCCCGTCGATGGAGACGCTGACGGTCTTGCTCTTGGTCGCATAGGCCACAGAGCCGCCCACGACGGCAAACACAGCCGTGGCGCCCACGGCCGCGATGATGGACTTACGCACTAACGCTCCCAGGTAGAGCTACCCGGGCACGGGGTGGAGCGGCACAGGCACCAGGCCGCGCATGCCGGGCACAGGGGCTCCGGAAACCACGGTCTACCGCCGAGGGGCGTGCCACCCGGAATCTTCCCCGATCCCGGCCAACGTCACGAGACAGTAACGAAGAACTCCCCGAAGCGCCAATCCTCTGGTCGGCGCGGCGAGAAAAGGTGTAACGGGCCGTTCACGGCTGGTGACGACCCCACTGCCCGCGGTGCACCACTTCGGCAGTACTGCGACGTCCGCGCTTGAGCGACGGCGACCGTTTGTCCGGGGCCCGGTAGCCGATCGAGATGACCCCGATCGGGTCGAACCCGTCCGGTACGCCGAACTCGTGCTTGAGCTCGGCAACCTTGTCCGCCGGCGGCCCGAAAAGGCAAGCACCCAAGCCTTCGTCGACCACTGTCTGCAACATCAGCAGGGCCGCCATCCCGGTGTCGATGTACCAGTACGGCGCCGTCCAGTGCTTCTCGTCGCGGTCGGTCCAGCCCTTGTCCGGTTCGGTGTACCGGTCGAGGTACGCGTCCTTGTGCGCGAAGGCGAAGATCAGCAGCGGCGCCCGCCGCAACCCTGTGATCCACTCCACATACTTCTGGTCCGGATTCGCGGCCGCGATTCCCCAGTACCGCTCCCGGTCGTCGCCCTCCAGGGTCAGGAACGCCCAGCCCTGGCTGAACCCGCCCGACGGCGCCCGCAGCCCGTTCTCCAGGATCCGCTCGCGGATCTCCGCCGGCACCGGCCGGTCCGGGTCGTAGTTGCGAACCATCCGGCGCCGGCGGACGACCTCACTGAACTCCATTACCAGGACCCCCCGAAAGCGCGGTCGGAGTTGTCCGACAGCGCCTGGCACAGCTCGGCGACAGAAATGTTCAGCACCCCGGCCATCTTCCGGACCGTGTGCGGGATCAGGTACGACGCGTTCGGCTGCCCGCGATGCGGTGAGGGCGTCAGGTACGGCGCGTCCGTCTCCACCAGCACCCGGTCCAGCGGCGTCACGGCCAGCGCGTCCCGCAGCGACTGCGCGTTCTTGAAGGTGATCACGCCGGCGAAGCTCAGGAACGCACCCCGGTTGACGCATTCGCGGGCGAACTCGGTGTCGCCGGAGAAGCAGTGCATCACCAGCCGGTCCGGCACGCCTTCGCGGTCCAGGATCTTCAGGATGTCGTCGTGCGCGTCCCGGTCGTGGATCATCAGCGTCTTGTCGAGCCGCTTGGCCAGGTCGATGTGCGCCGCGAACGACTCGTGCTGCGCGGCCCGCCCGTCCTCCCCGGTGCGGAAGTAGTCCAGCCCGGTCTCACCGATCACCCGGACCTTGGCCGACGAGGTGGTCAGCCGCTCGATCTCGGCCAGCGCGCTGTCCAGCCGGCCGGCGGCCTGCAGCTTCGGCGCCTCGTTCGGGTGCAGGGCGATCCCCGCGATCAGGTTCGGGTACTGCTCGGCGGCCTCCACCGCCCAGACCGCGCCGGGCAGGTCACAGCCGACCTGGACGATCCGGGTGACGCCGACCGATCCGGCCAGCTTGATCGCCTCGGCGGCCGCCAGCCAGTTGCCGTCCTCGCCGTCGGCGATGTCCAGATGGCAGTGCGCGTCGACCACGCTCATCGGCAACGGATCCGGCACCGCGGGCCGGCTGCGGTCGCGGGACCGGCCGTCCTCCCCGATGGCAGCACGTTCCCGCGTCGGGCGTTCGACCTCCACACCGTCGGTAGACATGAGGAACAGCCTACTGAGTTGCTACGGGAGTTATTTCAGGCGATAGATCTTGATGTCCTGATTGCTGTAGACGGGGATGGCCAGCTGATCGAGCTTCGGGGAGACCGGTCCGGCTCGCAGGTCGCCGATGATCAGGGTGATGCCGACGTCGCCGGCCAGCTTCGCCAGATGCTGTTCGGACGGCTTCTCGACCGCGATCCGGCTGTCCAGCACGCGATCCGGCCAGGGCGACTGCTGCAACAAAAAGCTACGCCGGTGATCCGTTGCGGCCAGGTTGGCCGGCGCATAGGCCCAGCCACCCATCCACAGCTGCACACCGCTCAGCCCTGACATCCAGTACGCGTCGTTCGGGCAGCCCGGCCGGTACGGCGCCGGCATGCAGAAGACGTTGCTGACGGCCACATCATCGGGCTCGAGATGCTTGCTCAGCCAGAGCATCGCGCTCTGTTCCCCTTCGGACAGGTACGTCCGGTACTCGACGTTGGCCGCAGGCAACGGCTTCGTCGCATCCCGCACCGCATCCCCGATCACGACGAACTGGGTGGGGAGACCAGCTGCCACCGTCAGCACCATCACCTGTACTGCGGCCGACGCGGCCTGCCGGGTCCGGTTGACGCCGAGGATCACGATCGCTCCCACCACGGCCAGCACCCCGAACGGCGCCAGCAGCCCCGCCGCTGCGCGCGCCACGGTGTGGGTTCCGGTGTCAGTGGGCCAGAACAAGTACAGCGCGACCGCCGTCGCCAGGCCCGCGATCGCCACCACGACAAGATCGCGGACCTTCGCGTGCCCAGCCAGGTTGACCCCGACGGCGACCACACCGACCATGCCCAGCGCCAGCACCGCCCCGAGGAAGTGGTACTCCGAGTAGCCCGTGTGCGAGAACACCAGCGTCACTCCGGTGCCGGCGGCAACACAACCACTGAGCCACCAGAACGCCGGATCGCGCGAACGCAGCCCGTACAGGGTGAGTAGCCGCGGCGCGTTCATCAGCAGGTAATAGGCCACCAGCACCACGGCGAAGAGAATCATCCGCGCATCGCCGCGCTCCAGGGATGGCAGCACCCAACTGCCGGTCGCCGGGAACGTCTTGTCGCCGGTGACGGCTTGGTAGTACGGCTGCACTCGCAGCGCGGCGAGCAACTGGAAGCGGCTGCCTCCGGTGCTCCCGGTCAGCGCGAACGACGAAGCGACCAGGAAAGCGGCCACCGTTCCACCCAGAGCGACCACCCGCCACGGCGCCCGGCGTTCCGAGAGCCACGCGAATCCGCCGGCGAACACACAACCGGCCAGCATGATCGGCAACAGCGTCGGCTTCGTACCCGTCGCCAGCGCGAGCATCAGCACCATCGCACCCCAGACGCCCGGACTCGCCTGGCGCCGCAGGATCAGGACGGCCGGGCCGACCAGGCCGAGCATCACGACGGCCGCCATCGTGCCGGTCGGCCCTTGGACCACCTGCGCCGCGGACATGTTGGCGGTAGGGGTGTCCACCAACTGAATCGCACCCGGTAGTACTCCGGCCAGCGCACCTGCCAGCGGCGCGGCCCAAGCCTTCTGGCTGAGGGCCTCCCCCGCGGCCCAGCCGACCAGCACCAGTGTGAACAGCATCGTCAGCGGCCAGAGGTGGATGAGCACCTGCGGCGGCTGCACGTCGGCCATCACCGAGCCGCTGGCCATCGAGGCGGTCGCGAACCAGTGGTAGATCAGCGGGTCACCCAGCACCCACGGGTCAGCGGGCGTGACGTCGTCGAGCAACTGCTGGACCAGCCCGAGCTGGTACCAGATGTCCTGGTGCCTGGTCGCCGCGATCGGCGGGAGCGGGACAGGCCGCAGTACGACGAAGACAGTGCGGACCATCGCCAGCAGCAGGCTCACCACCAGCAACACGTGCCACCAGCGAGGCGGCGCCGGACTGGTACCTCGCCAGCCGAGATGCGGCCGAAGGGGCTTGCTGGTCCAGAAGACCACCAGCAGGCCGGCGACGAACGCCCACTGGAGCAGCGGGATGCCGAGCGCAGTACAGACTGCCCAGACAGCCAACTGCCAGGCGAGACCGAGCACTGCGCCACAACCCAGGTCCTGGGTGAGCGAGCGGCCACCGGCCAGCGCACGCCACAGCAGCGTGCCGGGCAGCAGGACGGCGATCACCCAGGTGGCGATCCAGCGGATGCTTTCACCGGCCGAGCCACCGATCAGGACCAGCAGCACGACCGCGCTGACCGGCACGATCAGCCACCACCCGGTCAGCCTCATGCCAGGCTGTGATCGTGTGGTCACTGTCGGATTCGTCCCCGTCATCCGGCAATGATGACGGGTAGGGCCTCACCGCTTGCTTTCGGCCGCCTCTTTCACCCCACCGACCAGCAGCTCCCACATCCCGCGGGAGTGGTCGGCCTCTTCCTGACTGGCGTTGTGGTCCTGACTCAGGACCAGCTCCGTGCCGTCGCCACTGGGAGTCAGCTCGTAGGTGAGCGTGTGGTAGTTCTCCGGTACGTCGGGTTGCCCACCCAGCGGGCTGTAGTGGGTCACCTTGAGCAACCGGGCGGCCTCGATCGCAAGGATCTCGCCCTTGTCGGTGTACTGCCTGCCCTCGTACTCGCCCTGCCAGGTGATCGGGCTACCCGGCTGCCAGTCGGTCACGACCTCGGCACCGAACATGAACTTCCTGATCTGCTCCGGATCGGTCAGCACCTGCCAGACCCGCTCGGGCGACGCGCTGATCTCGGTCCGGGCGGTGGCCACGTAGTCGGCCATGATGTCCAGCTCCCATCGGTTCGCTTTCTCCAAGACCGTACGGCGCTGCCGCCGTACGGTCTTGTAGAAAAGCGTCAGTGGGCCGGTCGGGTCTAGGCGTCGGGCTCCGCCAGCCGCGGGAAGAGCGCGTCACCCTTGACCAGGACCGAGCCGACCGGCAGCTGGCCCCAGGTGCCGGCGTCCTGGATCCGCTGGTCGGCGAGAGACCCGAGCTTGGCTTCGGCGCCGAGCAGGGTCCACAGCTTGGCGGCGGTCTTCGGCATCGTCGGGTTGTGCAGGACCGCGACAGCGCGCAGTACCTCGGCCGAGGTGTAGAGGATCGTCGCGAGCCGGGCCTTCTGCGACTCGTCCTTGGCGACCTTCCACGGCTCCTGCTCGGAGACGTAGCCGTTGACCGCGCCGACCAGGTCGTTGATCGTGGCCAGCGCGTCGTGGAACGCGAGGGTGTCGATCGCCTCGTCCGCCTTGGTCGCCGTCTCGGCCAGCTTGCCGGCCAGCGCCTGCTCGGCCGGGCCGTGGTCGGTCGGCTCGGGCAGTTCGCCGTCGAAGTACTTGTTCACCATCGCCGCGATCCGGCTGGCCAGGTTGCCCAGGCCGTTGGCCAGCTCCGAGGTGTAGACGGCGTTCAGGTGCTCCCAGGAGAAGGAGCCGTCGGAGCCGAACTGGATCGTGCGCAGGAAGTAGTAACGGAAGGCGTCCGAGCCGAAGTGGTCGGTGATCTCCTTCGGCGCGATCGCGGTCAGCTTCGACTTGCTCATCTTCTCGCCGCCGACCAGCAGCCAGCCGTGCGCGAAGACCTGCTTCGGTACGGCGACGCCGGCGGCCATCAGCATGGCCGGCCAGATCACCGCGTGGAAGCGCAGGATGTCCTTGCCGACCAGGTGCACGTCGACCGGCCAGAGCTTCTCGAAGCGCTCCGGGTCGGTGCCGTAGCCGGCGGCGGTGATGTAGTTCAGCAGCGCGTCGACCCACACGTAGAGCACGTGGTCGCGGTCCCACGGCACCGGGATGCCCCAGTCGAAGGTGGACCGGGTGATCGACAGGTCCTGCAGGCCCTGCTTGACGAAGGCGACCACCTCGTTGCGCGCGCTGGCCGGAGCGACGAAGCCGGGCTGCGACTCGTACAGCTCGAGCAGCCGGTCGGCGTAGTTCGACAGCCGGAAGAAGTAGTTCGTCTCCGAGACCGTCTCCAGCTCGGTGCCGTGGATCATGCACCGCTGGGTGCCGTCCTCGTCGGTCCGGATGTCCGCCGGGAGCTTGAACTCCTCGCAGCCGACGCAGTACAGGCCCTCGTACTCGCCCTTGTAGACGTCGCCCTTGTCGTACAGGTCCTGGACGAACTCCTGGACCCGCTCGGTGTGCCGGGGCTCGGTGGTGCGGATGAAGTCGTCGTAGGCGATGTCCACGTCGACCCAGGCCGGCTTCCAGGCCTCCTCGACGAGCTTGTCGGTCCACTGCTGCGGCGACATGCCCTGCGCCTGAGCGCTGCGCATCACCTTCTCGCCGTGCTCGTCGGTACCGGTCAGGTACCACTTGCGCTCGCCGCGCTGGGCGTGCCAACGGGTCAGGACGTCCCCGGCCACCGTCGTGTAGGCGCTGCCGATGTGCGGCGGGGCGGTGACGTAGTAGATCGGGGTGGTGACGTAAAAGGCCTTCTCGGACATGCCTAAAGGGTAGTGCGCCGGGCTAGCCGGTCTTACCAGGGTCTCGGGCGGCGAGAACCGCGTCGTACACGGTCCGTTTCGGTACGCCGAACCGCTTGGCGACATCCGAGATCGCCTGCTTGCGCGGCGTCCCGGCCTCCTCGTCGGCGGCGACCTCGGCGGCCAGTTCCCCGGGCCCTAGCTCACGGGCCGACGGATCGGCACCGGCCACCACGATGGTGATCTCGCCGCGAACCCCGTCCTCGGCCCACTCGGCCAGCTCGGCGGCCGTGCCCCGCTTGATCTCCTCGTAGGTCTTGGTCAGCTCGCGGCAGACGGCCGCCCGCCGATCCTTGCCGAGCGCGTCGGCCAGGTCCTTGAGCGAGGCGGCCAACCGGTGCGGCGCCTCGAAGAAGATCATCGTCCGCTGCTCGCGCGCCAGCTCGGTGAACCGTTTGGTCCGCTCCCCCGACTTCCGCGGCAGGAACCCCTCGAAGGTGAACCGGTCCACCGGCAACCCGCTCAACGCGAGCGCGGTCAGTACCGCGGACGGCCCCGGCGCGGCGGTCACCTGAATCCCCGCCTCGATCGCGGCGGCCACCAACCGGTACCCGGGGTCCGACACGCTCGGCATCCCCGCGTCGGTCACCACCGCCACGGTCTGGCCCTCCAGCAGCGCCGCCACCAGCTCGTCGGTCCGCTGCCGTTCGTTCCCCTCGAAAAAGCTGGTCACCCGCCCGCTGACCTCGATCCCCAGCTCACTGGTCAGGCGCTTCAGCCGCCGGGTGTCCTCCGCCGCCACCACATCAACCTCGGCCAGCACCCGCCGCAACCGCGGCGACGCGTCCGAAAAGTCCCCAATGGGAGTCCCCACCAACACCAATCGCCCGGTCATGGCAGGAGCGCAAACGCGTCGACGTGATTCGGCCGGACGACGCTGAAGTGCCGCCGGTCCAGGGTCGCGATCTCCTGCAGTTCGAGCTGCTCTGCGAGAGCGACCACAGACGCGTCCACGAACCCCAGCGGCAGGTCGGCGTACTGACCGACCAGGTCAGCGGCGCGTTCGAGGCCGGACCCGGTCACCGGCGCGAGGACGAAGTCACCAGCGGCCAACGAGCGGACGAACGCTTCCTCCGACTTGGCACCCTTCTCACGGGCAAGCAGATAACAAACCTCTGTCACGACGAAGGGCGGGATGACCAGCCGCTCGTTGGCCAGTCGCAGGGAGGTGAACAGATCGACGCAGCGTCGATGGTTGAGGTCGGAGTTGATCGCCGCGGCAACCAACGGTCCGGTGTCGACGACGATCACCGGGAATTGCGTCCAAGCTCAGCTCGGAGAATGTCTTCGTGGTTCTCGGACAAGTCGGAGCGACTCCCCTCGACCGACCCGAACCAGGGTGGCGGCCAGGTGCCTGTCGGCTGCGGACGTTCTGCGCGCGCCTCGGCCTGCAGCTTCAGCAGCCGCAGTTCGGGCAAGAGATCGGCGGCTGCGCTGTCCGACAGCGAGTCGATCAGCGCGTGAAGCTCTTCTCTGGGAGTACTCATGGTCACGAGTCTAGAAGGTCCGGCAGGTGATTTTTCGGTTATCCACAGCCTGCCTGAGATCGCGTACCGAGGAGCCGGGAGGCGGTGGTCCTGGTTCCTCCGTACGATGGCCGACGTGACTGCCGTGATCGATGACGACACCGCGAAGCCGGCCGACGGGCCCGCGGCGGATGCTGAGGCGCGCGAGACGCTGGGGCGGGACGTCCTCGGGAGGCGGCTGCCGCCGCTCAGGGACCGGCTCTACCCGCCGATGCCGAAGGACTTCGAGGGTGGCTGGATCGCCACCCTCGCGATCACCGCGCTGGCGGCGATCCTGCGGTTCTGGAACCTCGGCAACCCGGTGAAGTTCGTCTTCGACGAGACCTACTACGCCAAGGACGCGTACTCGCTGCTCAAGCACGGCTATGCGGTGCAGTTCATCGACAAGCCCGAGGGGGCCGCCGACAAGGCGATCCTGGCCGGCAACCTGGACGTCTTCAAGGACACCCCGAGCCTGACCGTGCACCCCGAGGTCGGCAAGTGGATGATCGCGGCCGGCGAGCAGCTGTTCGGGATGAACAGCTTCGGCTGGCGGTTCATGCCGGCCCTGTTCGGCACCCTGACCGTGCTGCTGGTGATCCGGACCGTCCGCCGGATGTCGCGCTCGACCCTGATCGGCTGTGTCGCCGGTCTGCTGCTGGCCGTCGACGGCCTGCACTTCGTGATGTCGCGGGTCGCGCTGCTCGACATCTTCCTGGCCTTCTGGCTGGTCGCCGCCGTCTCCTGCCTGGTCGCCGACCGCGACTGGACCCGCCGCCGGCACGCCGAGTCCCTCGAGCACCGCGACGGCAGCCGCAAGATCGGCCGCTGGCTGCTGCTCCGCCCGTGGCGGATCACGGCCGGCATCTGCTTCGGTCTCGCGCTCGGCACCAAGTGGTCCGCCGTCTGGGTGATGGCCGGCTTCGGCATCCTCGTCTTCGCCTGGGACTTCGGCGCCCGCCGCGCGCTCGGCGCCCGGCGGCCGCTGATCAAGTCGGTCTTCGTCGACGGCCTGCCCGCCTTCGTCAGCATCGTGCTGGTCGCCGGCATCACGTACGTCGCGACCTGGACCGGCTGGCTGCTGAACGACAACGCCTACGACCACGACTACGCCTCGAAGAACCCGGCGCACGGCGTGATGAAGGTCGTCCCCGACGACTTCCGCTCGCTGATCCACTACCACCAGGAAGTGCTCGCCTTCCACACCGGCGACTACATCAAGAAGGCCACCCACCCGTACTCCTCGCACCCGGCCGGCTGGGTGGTGGTCGCCCGCCCGATCGGCTTCGACGCGGTCAACGACATCAAGCCGGGCACCAGCGGCTGTACCGCGAAGTCGGGGACGAACTGCCTGTCGGTGATCTCCGCCATCGGTACGCCGCTGCTGTGGTGGGCCGGCGCGCTCGCGCTGATCGCCTCGCTGGTCTACTGGATCGCCCAGCGCGACTGGCGGTTCGGCGTACCGGTGGTCGGGTTCCTGACCTGCTGGCTGCCGTGGTTCTTCTTCAACGACCGGCCGATCTTCTTCTTCTACGCCGTCACGATGATCCCGTTCACGGTGATGGCGGTCGCCCTGGTGCTGGGCAAGATCCTCGGCCCGGCCCGCCAGGCGCTCGAGGCCTCCACCACGCGCCGTCTGGTCGGCAGCGCGATCGTCGGCGCCTTCGTCGTCCTGGTGGTGCTCAACTTCGCCTACCTGTGGCCGATCCTGACCGACCAGGTCATGCCCCACCCCGAGTGGCTGAACCGCATGTGGTTCAAGTCCTGGATCTGACCCGCCCGGTACGCCGGGTCAGTGGCCGAGGCTGTGCCCGGTCCCGCCGTGGCCGCCCTGGTCGCGGAAGCGCTTCTTGTGGCGCTTCGAGCTGACCTGGCCGCCGACGCCACCGAACAGCGCGAGGCCCTTGACGATGACGACCGGGGCGTTCGGATCCGGCGTCTTGCCGCCGCGGGCGGCGAAGCCCCCGAAGATGCCGACGCCATCGTTGCGGACCTCGACCGCGTCCGGCACGGTGATGTCGATCCCGCCGAAGATCGCGAACGCCCAGACCGTCACCTCGCGGCCCTCGAAGACGGCATCGGTCATGTCCAGGTCGTAGCCGCCGAACAGGCAGAACGCGTTGGTCCGTCGCTTCACCCGCCAGCGGCCGGTGCGCTCACCGCCGCTGAAGATGCCGATCACGGTGTCGGGACTGCCGGACGGATCGGCCGGCTGCTCGATCGGGACCGGGCTGTTCGACGGCGCCGCCGCGGCGGCCGGCCGGAACGGCTGCCCCGGGACGGCGAGGTCCTGGGTGATCGGTTCGAGCTCGCCGAGCGTCCTGGCCTGCAAGGTCTGCTCCAGCCGGTCGGCATGCTCGTCCTGCGACAGCCGGCCGGTCATCAACGCGTCCCGCAGCACCTCGACGACCTGGTCGCGATCGGTGTCGGAGGCCCGCAGGTGCGCGTGCGGATTCGGGCGCTCGGGCAGATTGTCCATAACGCCGAACGATAGCCCGGTCGGCGGGCCGCGGGAACGCGATTTCCCCCGGTTCCGGGATCGCCGCCCCGATCCCCAGGGCCGCACCGGGGTATCCCCCGACCCGGCCGGCCCTGGGCGGAACGTCAGCGCGATGGCCGGAGCAAGGAAGACGGCCGGTACTGCGTGAAGGCTGGCCGCCGTACCGCGTCGGAGTTGGTGGCGAAGTCGTACACCTTGTTCCACTCGTCGCCGAAGGCCGCGGCGTTCGCATTGAGCCTGGCCGGCGCGGTGCTCGGCCACTTACCGGTGTCGATGCGAGTGAGCAACGTCTGCAGCGCAACGGCTTCCTCCGAGATCGTGAAGGCGCAGTGCGTCGCGCGACCGGCGTACAGCTGACGCAGCTTGGCCGGGTCACCGTGCCGGCGCACCTGCCCGGCGTACCAGCGTTGATGATCGGCGACCGCCAGATCGACGGTGTTGTGCAGCGTCACGACCGGTGACGGCGTCGAGCCCTTCGGTACGGCGTACTGCAGCATCCACTGCCGAGCGGCCGGATCAGGGCTGATCCTCGGCGCCTTCGCCAGCCGGGCGAGGTCCTTGCCGAGGTCCAGTCCGGCCTCGCGGTAGGCCTTGCGGACGAGGTCGAGCTGATCCGACTTGGCCAACTGCCGGGCGTAGTCCACCCCGACGTTGTGCGAGGGATTGCCTCCTGCGTGCGCGGCCAGGTCGGCCTGTCCGACCGCGCCGAAGACGCTGGCCGTGGCGCCCAGGTGGATCTGCTGCAGGGCACGGATCTGGTCCTCGACCGATGTCGGCCGCGGGTCGTGCGCCGAGTTCCACCCGGTGACGTTGCCGAACGCGCTGGCCAGCGCGATCCGCGCCCGTCCCTGGCGGCTCTCGACCTTCTCGGTGAGCAGCTCGCGCATCCGCTGGTCGCTGCCCTCGGGGTCCTTCGCGTTGACCAGTTCGAGGTCGTCCGCCTGCGGAGCGAGCAGGGTCTTGAGCGCGAAGTTGATGTCCAGCGACAGGTTCCACTGCCCGTGCACATCGGCCGGCGCGCACATCGAGAGCACACCGTCGACCCGGCCCGGAAACTTCTCGGCCAGCAGCAGCGAGATCGCGCCACCACCGGAGGAGCCGGTCGCCACCGTCCGCCGCGGCTTGCCGAGATGCCGCTCGAACCAGTCCAGTACGCCGATCTGGTCGGTCACCGCCGCCTTCATCACGAACCCGGTCCGGCCCTTGAAGTCGGACGCGGCCAGGGCGTACCCCTGCTCGAGGAAATAGGCCTCGCTGTCCATCCGGTTGCCGTAGCCGGGCGGGAAGTCGGGCATGCCGGCCGGGTAGTAGGGATGGCTGTAGAGCAGGAGCGTCCCGTTCCACCGCTCCGGCATCTCGATCTTGTACTCCGCGCCGTCGATGACGCCGGTGTAGGTCTGCCGCCCAGGGCCGGCCTCCGCCGGAGTACCGGTGAGCGCGGAGGCGCCGAGCGCCGCCACGGCCACTGCCGCGATAACTCGTTTCATCGTCCTGCTCCTCTGTCGTGGGAGGTTTTCACCACTGGGTCGGAGCCGGACCGGCGAGAGGGACAAGATGTTCCTGTCCCTTTCGGCGTCGGGGCTCCGACTACTGAACGAGAGGCGCCCGCACCGGGGGCCGGATCGGCGAGGAGTACGCAATGAAGTTCATCATGCTGGCCTACACGAACGCGCAGACCTGGGTCGAGGGCAGCTGGGACCCCGAGGAGTTCCAGCGGGCCTGCGAGTTCTACGAGCAACTCGGCAAGGAACTGACCGAGAGTGGCGAGTTCGTCGCCACCGCCGGGCTCGGCGACCCCTCGCTGACCCGCACGATCCGGGCCACCGCGGCAGGCACCGTCGCCGCCGACGGCCCGTACGCCGAGGTCAAGGAGGTGCTGGCCAGCTACGGCATCGTCGACGTGGTGAGCGCGGACCGGGCCTACGAGATCGCTCAGCGGATCGTCGACACGGTCGGCGACATCGTCGAGGTCCGCCCGCTGATGGACGGTTCGGCGGAAGCCTGACCATGGGTGAACCCGGTTTCGAGCACCTGCTGCGTGACCTGACGCCGCAGGTGCTCGGGGCGCTGGTCCGGCGCTACGGTCACTTCGACGCGTGCGAGGACGCCGTACAGGAGGCGTTGCTGGCCGCGTCGCAGCAGTGGCCACGCGACGGCGTACCGGATCAGCCACGCGCGTGGCTGATCACCGTCGCCTCCCGGCGGCTCACCGATGAGCTCCGCAGTGAAGAGGCTCGGCGCCGCCGCGAGAACAACCAGGCGCTCGAGATCCCTTTGGTTGCCCCCGGCCCCGATGCGGCCGTCCCGCGTGACGCCGACGACACCCTGTTGCTGCTCTTCTTGTGCTGCCATCCGTCGCTGAACCGCCCCGCCCAGATCGCACTCACCCTGCGCGCGGTCGGCGGTCTCACCACCGACGAGATCGCCCGGGCCCTGCTGCTGCCCGAAGACACGCTGCGGAAGCGGATCACCCGGGCCAAACAGAGCATCCGTACGTCGGGACTCCCGTTCCGCCCACCGCCGCCCAGCGAACTTCCCGCCCGGCTGGCCGCGGTGCTCCAGGTCCTCTACCTGATCTTCAACGAGGGCTACACCAGCACGGACCGGGTCGACCTGGCCGAGGAAGCGATCCGCCTGGCCAGGCTGCTCCCCGCCGATGGCGAGACCGCGGGTCTACTGGCGTTGATGCTGCTCACCCACGCCCGTCGAGCAGCCCGTACGACGTCCGCCGGCGACCTGGTCCGCCTCGACGAGCAGGACCGCACACTGTGGGACGCCTCAGCCATCGCCGAGGGCACCGCCCTGATCACCGATGCCATGACCCGCTTTCCCCTCGGTCCGTACCAGCTCCAAGCCGCCATCGCCGCCGTGCATGACGAAGCCGAGACGCCCGAAGCCACCGACTGGCCGCAGATCGTTGCCCTCTACGACCTTCTGATCCGCTTCGACGACAGCCCGATCGCCCTGCTCAACAGGGCTGTCGCGATCTCCATGCTCCAAGGCCCCCGGGCCGGCCTGATCCTGCTCGACGAGCTCGCCGAAGATCCCAGGCTGGCGAAACACCATCGTTTGGCGGTGGCCCGTGCCCACCTCCTCGAACTGGCCGGCGACTCCCCCGGCGCCCTGACCGCCTACCTGGCCGCGGCCCGCGCCACCACCAGCCTTCCTGAGCAGCGCTACCTCAACGCCCGGGCCGCCCGCCTCCGCTAGCGTTGGCCCGACACCGTGCGAGAGCTGGGGGATGGCGTGGCAGTGATGGGTGAGAAGTCGCAGGTCGAGTGGTCGGCGGAGCTGCGCGAGAACGGCCGGGTGGTGTTCACGACGCGGCCCAGCTGGGTGCTGAAGGTCCTCGGCGTCGTCTGGCTGCTGGTGATCGCGCAGGTGCTGCGCATCCCGCACTCGTCACCGACGGAAGACAAGTTCCGGCTCGTCTTCGCCGGGTTGTTCCTGGTGCTGGCCGTCGGCTCGTCAGCCTGGTACGGCTGGCGGATCCTCCAGCGCTACCCGGTCATGACGGTCGATCAAGACGGCATCCGGACAGGCCACGACCGTTTTCTCCCCTGGGCACAGGTCGGCACGATCGGCTTCGTCCGCGGCGGTCTCGGCCAGAAACGAGTACCGATCGTCCCGAAAGACGAGTGGGCCAAGGAAATCAGCGTCGACCAGTCGGCCGTCAAGGACATCCCAGCGTTCGCCCGCTGGCTCGAGGGCCAGCTCGCGGAACGACGCGCAAGCTGACCGAACCGAGCGGCACCACCGGCGCATCTGAGCCGTCCGGCTGAACAGCGACGCGCCCCGGCCGAGTATCCGGCCGGGGCGCGTTCTTACTTGGTGCTGCCTAGCTGACCTTCACGATCCGTTGCGGGCTGAGCGCCTGCGCGTGGTCCGCGTCCGCGGTGAAGAGGACGCGGTACGCGAAGCTGCCGCGGGCGGCCGGCTTGATGCCGAAGGCGTAGCCGCCGGAGGTGGTCAGTTTGACCGAGGCGATGTTCCGCCAGGTCTTGGCCGAGTAGAACTGCAGGTAGACCAGCTTGCCGGGGTGCGCCGGAGCGACGTACCCGGAGAGCTTGGTGGTCTTGCCCAGCGTGATGGCGGTCGGGGCAAGCACCGAGGAGACGGTCGGCGCGACGGCGACGGAGATGTCGGCCGTGCGGGTTCCCATCAGGTCGGCGTTGCCGACGAAGACCATCGTGTAGACCGACGAAGTGGCCGGCTTGACCGCGTAGCTGACCGTGCCGGTCGAGCTGGTCTTCAGCGTGGCGATCAGCTTCAGCGCGGCGACGTTCTTGGCCCTGCCGTACAGCTGGACCGGGAGCCCCGCGTACGCCTGGTTGTCGATCCGCAGCACACTTCCCTTGAGCGTGATCGTGCCGCCGTAGTTGATCGCCGACGCGGTCGTGCTGATCCCCGACTTGACCCCGCTCACGGCCTTCGCCGAGATCGGGCTCGTCTTGCCGCTACGGTCCTTCACCCAGCCGGCGAACGTGTACGTCGTCGCCGTCGCGAGGCCGGTCACCTTGACCGACGTCCCGGTGCCCGCGTAGACGAGCGTGCCGGTGGTCAGCGTCGGCGCACGCCCACCGACGTTCATCCGGACGATCACCTGGTCCAGGTCCGGCGTGGCCGGAATCGTCCAGGCCACGCTGGCGGCCTTGTACGCGCCGCTCGCGGTGAAGGTGGTGAGCTTCTGCGGCACCAGGTCGACGGTGCTGAAGACGGACTGGAGCGAGCCCAGGTCGTCCACGCCCTGGATCTCCAGCTTGTACGGCGTCGCTTCGGTCAGCGGAGCCGTCGGGGTGACGGTCGCGGTGAGCGTCGCGGCGTTGTAGCTGACCGTCGCCGGGATCCTGGCGCCCGTCCGGCCGTGCACGATCCGGACGGACTGTTCGTTCACGGTGCCCTCGTTGACCGGCTCGGCGAAGGTGACCGTCGGGGTCGTCGCCGCGGTGGCAGTCGAGGAGTTGGTCGCCGGGGAGAGGTTCATCGCCGGGTACGGATCCAGAATGCTTCCGGTGCCGCCCGCGCCGTCCTCGGTGACCGAGACGCTGTACTGACGGCCGTCGCGCGAGCCGTTGGTGTTGCTGACCGCGATGTACGTCGTACCGGTGCGCGCGCTGACGTCAGCGACAGCGGTCAGCGGCTCCCAGATCGGCCAGCCGTCCGGGTCCACCTCGTCGGGGAAGGCATTCTCGGCCGATCCCAGCAGGTGCAGGGTGCTGTCGTAGACCTTGACGCGCGGCCCGACGTTGGTCAGGTGCTCGTCGCTGTTGAACTCCGCACCCGTGACCGCGACCCTGAGGTTACGGGCGGCGGCCGAGTCGACGGCGTACCAGTCGACGTCACCCTCGGTGTCGATGACGCCTTTGGCCGTCGCGGTGATCTTGGTCGCGCGGGCGGGCTGGTCGTTGCCGTCGGCCGCGCCACCGGCGAAGTTCGCGCCGAGCTTGCCGCCGAGGGCGGCGTACGCGTCGAGGATGCCGGCGCCGTAGTACTGGTCGGTGCCGCGCGGGCCGGCGTCACGGGACAGCACCTTCAGGCGCTGCTCCACCTGAGCCGGCGTGAAGGCCGGCCACTTGTTCTTCACCAGGGCGGCGACGCCCGCGACGATCGGCGCCGAGCAGGAGGTGCCGGTGCAGAACGCGTACGGAACGTCCTCGGGGTCCTGGGGGTAACGGGGGTAGGTGCTCAGGATGTTGACCCCCGGAGCGGCGATGTCGACCCAGCTACCGAACGAGCTGAAGTCGGTCAGCGTGCCGTTGGCGGAGGTCGCGCCGACCGCGATGACCTCCGGGTACGCCGCGGGGTACTGCCAGACGTCGCTGCCGTCGTTGCCGGCTGCCGCGATCACCACGACACCCGCCGCGACCGCGCGCTGCACGGAGTCACGCAGGACGGGGTTGTCGCCGGGACCGCCGAGCGACATGTTGATCACCTTGGCACCGTGGGCGACGGCCCAGTCGATGCCCTCGGCGACGTCCACGTCGTACCCGCCGCCGTCGTCGGCGAGCACCTTGACCGGCATGGCCTTGGCGCTCCAGCCGACGCCGGCGACCCCGAAGCCGTTGTTGGCGGCAGCCGCGATGATGCCGAGCGTCATCGTGCCGTGCCCGTCGCCGTCGATCGGGCCGCGGTTCGGGGAGGTGGCGTTGAAGCCGGGGACCAGGCGGCCGGCCAGATCCGGGTGACCGGCGTCGACGCCGGTGTCCAGGACGGCGATGATCTGGCTGCCGGTGGTCTTGGACAGGTCCCAGGCCTCCGGGACGCGGACGCCCGTCAGGTTCCCCTTCTGATAACTGTTGTAGTAGTAGTCGTTCGGCGTGGCCGTCGCGTAACGGCGGTAGTTCAGCGAGGCGAGCTCGACGGCCGGATCGGCCTTCGCCTTCTTCAGCAGCTCGGCCGCGGGAACGTCACCGGTGAGCTTCACGACGTCGCCGGCCACCGACTTGGCGGCGGTGGTCCTGAGCTTCGACGCGGTCGCGTTGCGGGCCGCGGTGCTCGCCTTCTTCTTGAACTTCACCAGCACCGCGTTCGGCTCGAACTCGGGCTTGGCCGCGGTGTGCGACCGGAACTTCGGCTTGTGCGGCTCGGGCGCCGCGGTGCTGGAAGAGCTGGTCAGGGTGACCAGCGTGGCCGCGACCAGGGCGGCAGGGATGCCGAGGCGCAGCAGATGGGCAGGACGGAAGGACACAGGACCCCCCCCCAAGGGTCTTCAGAAGTGGCAGTGAGGCGGAGTATGACAGAGGTCCGCGTCCCGAAGACGGCCAGCCGTGATGTCAAAAGCTGCAATCAGGAGTCAGCGAGAGGCCTTACACGCAACGCGAGTACGACGCCACCAAGGGTGACGAGGCCGAACACCAGCGCGAGGCCGGGGTAGCCGCCGAGCCCCAGTCCCGCGCCGCCGGCCGCGGCGCCGACGAAGGTGCCGGTGCTCATGCCGGCGGCGTTGACGCTGAGGGCCGAGCCGCGGAGGTCGCCGCTGCGGCGTACCAGGAGGGTGGTCACACAGGCCGCGACGGTCGCGTGGGCCGCGCCCATCAGAGAGGTCAGTAGCAAGGTGAGCGGCAGGTTCGGCGTGAAGTAGAAGGCGGAGACCGCGAAGAGGGCGACCAGGAGGCCCAGCAGCAAGGTCTTCTCGGAGCTGAGCCACGGGCGTTCGGAGGCCAGGTAGCGGCCGGCGAAGAGGTTGCCGAGGAAGAACGAGGCGCCACTCAGCGACCAGACCAGGGCGAACCAGCCGGGAGCAAGGTCGAACTTCTCGTCGTAGAAGGCCGCCAGGTAGGCGAGATAGCCCATGAAGGCCGCCGTTCGCAGCATGGCCACGCCGAGCAGCGGGAGCGCACCGGGGATCCGGCCCAGCGCCCGGTACGTCGCCAGGTAGCTCATCCTCTCGTTGCTCGCCCTGAGCGGCGCCTTCCGTCCCCAGCCACGCCAGAAGAAAGCGGCGGAGAGTGCCAGCGAGATGACCGCGGCAGCGATCAGGTTGCCTCGCCAGCCCCAGACCAGGCCTGGTACGACGAGCACGGGTGCAGCCAGCATGGCCATCATCGAGGTGGTGGCCGAGACCAGCGTGGCTGCCCGTCCGGCGGCGGCCGGCGAGTTGAAGCGGTCTGCCGCGGCGGCGCCGATCGACGGACCGAGGATCGAGGTCGAGGCGCCGATCAGCAGGCAGAAGACGGCCAGCGCGAAGACGTTGCCGATGGCACCCAACGCGGCGGACAGGCCGAGCAGCGCCAGGCCGCCGGCGGCCACCAGTTCACGGGCCAGCCGGTCGATCAGCGGGGCTACGGCGATGCCGACGACGAGGGCTGCGAGTCCTCCGAGTCCTCGCAGTCCACCGATCTCGGCGACGCTGCCGTCCGCCGCCGCCGCGATCGGCACCAGGTACATGCCGAACACGGTGAACGGGAGCAGGCTGACGGTCGAGGCGAGCAGGAACGGCCACAACCGCTTGACCATCCGCCAGTCGCCTGGCACTTCTCCGGTACTGCGTACGTCGGTGGTGGTGGTCACGGCGTCTGGGGTCCGTTCTTGCGATAGCGGTAAAGGGAGGTCGGGCGGGCACTGAACTGGGAGAAGGGGAAGGGCTCGGCCGACAAGGCGGTGACACCGGAGCCCAGGAAGGCCCGCGCCACGGCGCTTCCGGTCTGAGCATAGACGGCCAGCGGCTTTGATTGCTGCAGGCAACGAGCAAGCAAGGTGTCGAAACTGCCGTTGCTCAAGGTCATTCCGGTGGCCACGACGGCGTCCGCCTGGTCGACCACCTCGGTCATGTCACGCGAGACCGGAAGACCCGAGGCGGTCTGGCGAAGGTTGAAGTCGCACGGCAGGCAGATCCCACCCAGGGCGGTGATCGCGTCCACCAGTGGATTGACCACGCCGATCAGGGCGACCTTCGATCCCGGCTCGACCTCCAGCAGGCCGGCCACGGCGGCGTCCCGGGCCCGGGCCCGGACGTCCGGCGTACCGGCGGGGAGGACGACCTCCTCGGCCTGCGCTGACAGGTGGTGCGGTTCGACGGCCGCCAGATAGGCATCCAGCGCGGCGATCCGCACCGGCAAGGGGCCATTGGCAAGCAGTTCGGCGAGCGGCAGGCCGGAAGCGTCGGCGCAGTACGCCGGATCGACCTCGCCGGCCTCGAAGGCGCAGGCGCCGAAGACCTCGCCGACCCTCAACAGCACGTAGTAGTTGCGATAGGTGACGTCGGCACCCGGCAGGCGCGTCGTGTTGTGGAGCCAGAAGGCGCTGGTGACGGCGAGTTCGGTGGGAAGAGGTCCATGGTCACCGGCGAGAACTTCGGCGGTGAGCGCGGCGACGGAGGTCGTCATGGTAGATCGGCCAGCCTTTCGGCGTCGTAGGTCAGGGCGGACAACTCGGGACGTCCAGCAGGCTGGAAGCAGTACAGCAACGAACGGCGGTCGGCGCCGGTACGGTTCGGCGCCGACCGATGCACCATCAGCCCCGGGAACATCAGCACCGACCCGGCCGGCGCCGTCACGGTCACCGCCCGCGACTCGTCCACGACGCGGGGATCGACGAAGAGACCCGTCGGCTCCAGTGGACCGCGCCGCGCCGGACCGGCCAGCTGACTTCCCGGAACCAGCGTCATCGCGCCGTTCTCGACGGTGTTGTCGTCCAGCATCACGATCGCCGTGGCGATGTCGTAGGCCGCGTCACCCGCGCAGCAGTACCAGTACGGGAAGTCCTGGTGCCAGGCGAACTCCGATCCGACGCCGGCCCGCTTGAAGTTCAGTTTGGACACGAACGGTCCGACCGATGCCCCGATCAACGTCTCCATCGGCTCCGTCAGGCGAGGCTCGGTCCATAGCTCCGCCAGCGCCGGATGCAGCTGGGCGACCGGCGCCAGGCTCCGAACCGCCTTCCCCGGGGCATCCGGCTCCCAGTGGATCCTGGTGCCGTGGATCTCCTCCAGCCGGTGCCCGTCCGGCCACACCGTCACCGAGGTCTCCCCCGACTCCGCCGCCGACACGACGGCCGAGTGCACCTGCTCGGCCGCGTCCCGCAGCCGGGCGATCTCCGGCGCCGGGAACAACTCCGGTAGTACCAGGTAGCCACTGGTCATGGTCAGCATGCTAATGCGACGGGGTCGCAGATGGGAACTCGCGGCGCTCCGCCCAGGCCGATTCGCGGCGGTCCCACGACATCGCCGACCACGGCACGGCGAGCTCTTCCAGCGAATCGATCTCCCGCGGCCGCATGGTGTCCATCGGCCGCGCCTCGGCATACCGGGAAAAAGCGGAGTCGACGTACCGGGTGCCTGTGTCGGCGGCCAGGAAGACGTGCGTGCGGCTGGAGTCGCAGTTGTGTTCCCACAATGCGGACAGGTAGGCCGCTCCCGCGGACAGGCCGGCGAAGACTCCACTGGTGCGCAGCAGATCGACGGCGGCCGACATCGCATAGTCGAACGACACCCAGTGCAGCCGGTCGTACAGCTCATGGCGCACGTTGCGGAACTCGATCGAGCTGCCGATCCCGGCGATGATCATCTCGGGGTCCTGGGTGTGCCCGGCGCCGAAGGTGATGCTGCCGAACGGCTGCACGCCGACCAGGTTCACGTCCCGGCCCCGGTCCCGCAGGTACTGCGCGATCGCACCGGTCGAGGCGCCGGTCCCGACGCCGCCGACCAGACACAGCGGTCCGGACGGCACCACCTCGGCGACGAGATCCGCGACCGCGCCGTACCCGAGGTAGTGGATGTCGTCGTGGTACTGCTTCATCCAGTGGTACGTCGGGTTGTCGCGCAGGATCTCGCTGATCCGGCGGACCCGCAGGTTCTGGTCCAGCTGCAGGTTGTTCGACGACGGGACCTGCTCGATGGTCGCGCCGAGGATCTCCAGCTGGACCCGCAGCGTCTTGTCGACGGTGGTGGAGCCGACGATGTGGCATTTCATCCCGTACCGGTGACAGGCCAGCGCGAGGGCGTGCGCGTAGATCCCGCTGGAGCTGTCGATCAGGGTGTCCCCCGGCCGCACGGCGCCGGTCTCCAGCAGGTGGCGGACGGCGCCCAGGGCGGAGTACACCTTCATCGTCTCGAACCGCAGGCAGATCAGGTCGTCGCCGACGCGAATCGGGTCCGGGTCCTTGATCGCCTCCGCCAGGTGATCGTGGAGTTGTCTCATCGGCGCGGTTCGCTCCTCGTGTCGGCACTACAGGTCAGCACAGGCGGAGATTCGGGGGGCACTCGTCCGATCAGGGCGGCTTGCACCAGCCGCTGGGTCAGCTCGGTGGCCGGCTGCTTCATCACCGTTGCCGGTGGCCCCTGCTCGACCACGCGGCCGGCATCCAGCACCAGCACGTGATCGGCGACCGCTGCCACCAGCGCGAGATCGTGGCTGATCCAGACCAGAGCCGTGCCCTCGGCCTTCAGCTCGTCGAGCAGTTCGACGACGAGGGCGGTGCCGCCCTCGTCGAGCGCGGTGGTGATCTCGTCGCAGATCAGGACGTCGGGTCGGGCCAGCAACGCCCTGGCGAGGGCAGCTCGCTGCAGTTCTCCCCCGGACAACCGGCTGGGTGGCCTGGCCGCGACCATCGCGGAGACGCCCAGCCTGGCAAGGGTTGCCACGGCTTCGGCTTTCGCATCGACTGGTGTCAGGCCGCGGAGACGGACCGCGGTACGGGCTACTTGCTCGTCGACCAGGCGGCGCTCGTCGAAGGATCCGCGGACTTCCTGCCAGACGTACTGGACGCGGCGGTTCTGTTCGGCGGAGCGCTTCCGCAGTACGGGGAGTTCGTTGTCTGCCAGAGTGATCCGGCCGGTGAAACGCTCGTGCAGACCGGCCAGGCAGCGGGCCAGCGTCGTCTTGCCGCTGCCCGAGCGGCCGACGACACCGACGCAGCCGCCGGCCGGCACGGTGAGATCGACCTCTTGGAGAATCGGCTGGCGACCGCGCAGCGTGGCGGAGATCTTCGTTGCCTGAAGCAATGGATCACCGGCTCGACGGCTGCCCGGTACGGCGATGGGCTGGGTCGCGGTCGGCAGCACGTCGCCGACCACCCGGCCGGCGTCGAGGACGACGACCTGGTGGGCCAGCTCCCGGACCAGGTCGAGGTCGTGGCTGAGCAGCAGAATGCCGAGACCGGCGCCGGCCAGTTCCTTCAGCTCACCGACCAGCTGCAGCCGGGTGATCGAGTCGAGACCGGTGCTCGGCTCGTCCAGGACGAGCACCTTCGGGCGGCAGGTGAGAGCCTGAGCGAGCGCGATCCGCTGCCGCTGACCACCGGAGAACTGATGCGGAAAGCGCCGTAGCGTGGACCGATCGGCCGGCAACTGAGCAGCCCGCAAAGCCTCCGGTACGACGTCCTCGCCGGGGTGGTGCAGTTTCGCCAGCTCGGTCAGTCCAGCGCCGATCCGCCGGGCCGGGTTGAGCGCGCTGCCCGGATGCTGCGGCATGTACGCCACCACTCGGCCGCGCACCTTCGTCGCGGCCGCTGTCACGCCGTCGTCGTCGACAACCACCTGGCCATCGACCTCGACGCGACCGCTCAGCGTCACACCGGTGCCGTGCTCGCCGAGCAGGGCCAGCGCGGAGGTCGTCTTGCCGGACCCCGAAGCGCCGACCAAGGCCGTCACCTGCCCCGGCCACACCTCGAAATCGACCCCGTCGACGAGGATGGCCTCGCCGGACACCGCGGCCAGCGCGGTCACCTTGACGAGAGCCTTCATCGGGTCACCTCGGCGAGGCGCCTGGTGTGGTGAACCAAACGGTCCGCCAGCAGGTTGAAGCCGAGCGTGAAGGACACCAGCAGGAACGCCGGCGCGAGCACGGCCCACGGCTGCAACAACAGCCCTTCACGATTGCGCGAGACGCTCACGGCCCAGTCGGGCGCGGTCGGGCTCAGCCCGAGACCGAGGAAGTTGACGGAGGCAACCAAGAAGACGGCGAGCGTGATCCTGGTGCCGATGTCGGCGGCAACCGGCCCGAGGACCGCGCGGCCGACGTACCCGAGATGGATGCCGATCCAGCTCTCCCGCTGCATCCGCAGCGCCTCCACCACCGGCCCGCTGGCGGCATCCAGCGCGGCCGCGCGGACCAGCCGGGCAACGGTGGGAACGTTGACCATGGCAACCGCCAGCGTGATCGCGAACGGCGACGCGCGCCAGCCGACGGCAACCACGCTGATCACCAGCAGCGAGGGCAGCGGCAGCAGCACGTCGAGCGGCCGGATCAACGCCTCGTCGACCCAGCGATGCCGGGTCGAGGCCGCGATCAGCCCGATCAGTCCACCGATGAGGTAGGCCAGGACGACCGCGCCGAGCGCCATCCCGAGCGCCGTCCGCCCGCCGGCCAGCACCACGCTGAGCACATCCCGGCCGAGGCCGTCCGTGCCTAGCAGACCGCTGCCTTCGTACGGCAGACCTGGCTTGACGTCCATCGTGATCAGCGGCCCGAATGCCGCCAGCAGCAAGGGGATCAGGACCAGCAACGCGGAGAGAGCGAGCGGCGTACGGGCTCTCATCGCAGCAGCTCCGTCCGCGGTACCAGTCGGTTGCAGACCAGGTCAGCACCGAGGTTGATCAGCAACGCGGCCACGGCGAGCACGAGCGTCAGGCCCTGGACGACCGGTACGTCTCTCGTCTCGACCCCGTCGACCAGTGCCGTCGCGAAGCCGGGGATCGCGAAGATCGCCTCGACCACCAGCACGCCGCCCAGCAAGGTGTCGCCGGTCCGGGCCAGCTCCTGTACGCCGGGAACAGCCGCGTTCGGCAGCACGTGCCGGAGCAGCAAACGCCGCCGCGGTACGCCGAGCCGCCTTGCCTGGACGACATAGTCGGCATGCAGCGCGTTGATCGTCCCGGCCCGCACCTGGCGCGACAGCAGACACACCGTGCGCCCCAGCAACACCGTCACGGGGAGCACCAGCAGCGCCGGGCTGGCCAGCAGTGAGCCGCCGACCCAGGTGGCCGGAAACCAGCCGAGTTTCAGCGAGAACAGCGCGACCAGCACGACCGCGATGACGAAGTCCGGGATCGCGCTGAGGGCCAGCGTGATCGAGGTGATGGTCCGGTCCAGCCGGCCGTTCTCCCGCGTTCCCATCAAGATGCCTAGGGCAACGGCGAGCGGGACGACCACGGCCAGCGTGGCGACGGTGAGCACCAGAGTCGCCCCGACCGACGCCTTCACGATGTCGAGCACCGGCCCGCCACTGATCAGCGACGTCCCGAGGTCGCCGGTCAGGACGTTGCCGAACCAGTGCGTGAACCGTTCCAGCGTCGGCTGGTCCAGCCCGAGCTGCTCACGCATCCTGGCCACCTGGTCAGGGGTCAGCACCTCGGTGAACCGCATGTCCGCGGCATCACCGGGCAGCAGCGCCGTCAGCAGGAAGACGAGGATCGACAGGACGGTCAGCTGGACGATCGCCAATGCAGCCCGCTGGGCGGCATAGGACCGCATTCAGGCCAGCCACACCTTGTCGAACCGGCCCGAGTCCAAGGTGTTCGGCGGTGCCGCTTGCACCCCTTGCACCTTGGCCGAGACCGCGAGCAGGAAGTCCGGGTGGCCCCAGGCGATGATGCCGCCCTCGTCCCGCAGGGTCTTCTGCAGTTCGCCGTACTTCGCCGTCCGCGCCGCCTCGTCGGTCTGCACCTGAGTGGCGGCGAAAGCGGCGTCGAAGGCCGGCTTGCGCCAGTGCGTCACGTTGAACGGCGACTTCGACAGCAGCCGGTCGGTGATGTACTGCGGGATCGGCATCGCGCCCGACCGGTGGCTGCCGATCGCGCCCTTGGTGAGCAGGTCCTTGGAGTAGGTCTGCGCGCTGCCGGTGGTCACCTTGAGCTTCACCCCGGCCTCGCCGACCTGCTCGGCGAACAGGGTGGCGGCCTCGACGAACCCGGCGGACGCGTCGGAGGTGAAGATCTCCACCTCCTTGTTGAGCAGACCGGCCTTCTTCAGCAGCGCCTTGGCCTCGTCGAGGTTGCGCTCGCGCTGCGGCAGGTCGGCCGGGTAGTACTGGAATCCCTTGCCGAACAGGTCGTTCCCGACCACGCCGCGCCCGGCGAAGACCACGTCGACCAGCCGTTGCCGGTCGGCGAGCAGCTTGAACGCCAACCGGACCTCAGGGTTGTCGAATGGCGCCTGGTCGAGCTTCATCACGAAGGCATGCGTGGTGCTGCCCTTGGCGGCGACGATCTTGACGGACTTGCCGGCCTCGGCGGTCCGGGCGAAGGTCGCGGTCATGTCGTTGGCGTACTCCGCCTGGCCGCCCTGGACCGCGTTGGCCCGCGCCTCGGCGTCGGCGGACAGGATCTGCAGTTCCTCGAGCTTGGCGGCGCCGTCCCAGTAGTCGTCGAACCGGGTGGCGACCATCGAGCGCCCTGCTTCGAAGGAGCCGAACCTGAACGCGCCGGTACCGATCGGCTTGGTCGGGTCCTTGAACCCGTCGCGCACGATCTGGGTGCCGATCCCGGCCAGCAGCGCGGGGAACTCGGCGTTCGGGGCGGTCAGTACCAGCTCGACCGTTCGCGGGTCGATCGCCTTGCAGCGCTTGAGATCCAGCGCGGCGAGCGAGGACTGGGCGACCCGCTCGGGAGTGTTCGGGTCGGCGATCCGGGCGAGGCTGTAGAGCACGTCCTGGCTGGTCAGCTTCTTGCCGTCGTGGAAGGTCGCGTCCCGCAGGGTGAACCGCCAGGTCGCGGCCTGCGCGTCCGGCTCCCACTTCTCGGCCAGCCGTGGCATCGGTTTCAGGTCGGGACCCAGCTCGACGAGCTTCTCGTACATCGCCTTGTGGCGGGCGATGTCGACGAACAAGCTCTGCACGTGCGGGTCCAGCACCTCCTTGGCGCCACCGCCGGCGAAGACCGCCCGCAACCGGCCACCGGCCTGCGGTTGGGAAGCCCCGGCAGTGCTGTCGCCGGACCCGCAGCCGGTCACCGCTGCGAGGCTCAAAGCGCCGGTCAAGCCGAGGAATCCCCGTCTGTTCAGAGCATCGGACATCCGTATTTCCTTCACGGTGAGAGGGCTCCGACGAGGGGTGGTCGCCGGCTCGAATCCTGCCGTTAATGAAAATAGTTGTCAAATTCAGGCGCATCTGAACGACGCTCATCATTCTTCCGGCAGACCGCACCCACCCGTCGCCCGTAACGGCGTGTCACCACCCCCGGACCCCGAGTACTGGCAGTCACCACCGCTTTCCCACCGCTCCCCCACCGCTCCCCCACCGCTCCCCCACCGCTCCCCCACCGCTCCCCCACCGCAAGTGAACCCTCCGACCGGTGACCTACCCCCGGTTGCAACCGGGGGTAGGTCACCAGCCGCTGGGGTAACTCCGGGTCAGGCGGCGCGAACCGCGGCGAGGGCGTTGCTCCAGGAGATGACCTGGTCGAGCACGACGCCGAGCGCGCCCTGCTGGTACTCCGCCGGCGTGAACTCGGAGTAGTTCTTGAAATCCGTCGCGAGCGACAGGGTGACCTGGTTGCGGACGTCGGCGACCTTCAGTTCGCCCATCACCAGGCGCAGGTGCTCGACCGCCCGGGCGCCGCCGACGGCGCCGTAGCTGACGAAGCCGGCCGCCTTGTCGTTCCACTCGGCGAAGAGGAAGTCGATGGCGTTCTTCAGCGCGCCGGAGGTGGAGTGGTTGTACTCCGGCGTGACGAACACGAAGCCGTCGAAGGAGCGGATCTTCTCGGCCCAGGCCAGCGTGTGCGGCTGGGTGTACTGACCCATCGACGGCGGGACGGCCTCGTCGAGGTGCGGGAGGTCGTACTCCGCGATGTCGACGAGCTCGAACTCGGCATCGTCGCGCTGCTTGGCGATGTCCAGCACCCAGTGGGCGACGGCTTCGCCGTTGCGGCCGGGCCGGGTGCTGCCGAGGATGATCGCGATCTTGGGCATGGTCTTCCTAACGAAGAGGAGAGGATTTGGTGACGCATCACCAAAGTTAGCAGATTTAGATGATGCGTCAACTTTTGGTCCAGATCACCACCACGGCGACCCCGCTCGGGCCAGCGTCAGGTGGTGGGCGAAGCGCCGTCTTCGCGGCAGGGTTCCCGGCTCGGCAGGTCCGCGAGGACGCGGTCGAGCATCTTGGTGAGCTGCTCCTGCTCCTCGCGGGTCAGCTTCTCGAAGAAGTGGCTGCGGACCGCGTCGACGTGATCCGGGGCGGCCGCCTCGATCGCGGCCCGGCCCGCGTCGGTGAGCCGGACCATCGACCCGCGCGCGTCGGACTCGCACTCCTCCCGCACGACCAGCCCGCGCTTCTCCATCCGGCTGACCTGATGCGAGAGCCGGCTGCGCTCCCAGCCGATCGACCGGCCGAGGTCGCGGGTCCGCAGGACGCCGTTCTCCGAACTGGACAACGGATGCAGCAGCGCATAGTCGGCGCCGGACAGCCCCGAGTTGCGGATCAGCCGTCCCTCGAGCGTCGCGGACAGCTCCTGGTAGGTGTCGCGGTAGGACTGCCACAGATGCGCTTCCCGCGCATCCAGCCACCGCGTCTCCGTCATGCGTTCATCCTACGTGCTCTGTTGACGCGTCACGGGGTCCGCGACAGCGCCACGGCGAGGCCAACCGTTCCGGCCATCACCACCAGTTCGAGCGCGGCGAGGCGCCAGAAGGCGGTGGGTTCGTTGGCCACCAGGGCCGGAAGGGTGGCCCGGCGGTGCAGCCAGCCGATCCAGACCAGCAGCGCGAACGCGGCCGACTTGGCGAAGACCAGGGCGCCGTACCCCGTGGTCACCCACTGCGTGATCAGCCCCCAGCCGTCCTGATGGCCACCGAGGTGGATCTCCGCGGTGAGCAGGCCGGTCACCCCGATCGTGATCGCGCAGCCCAGCGCGAGCCGGCTGAACTTCTCGACCGCGGCCACCTGGCCCCGCCCGTAGCGAAGCAGTGCTCCCAGCCCGCCGATCCAAGCGGTCGCGCAGAAGACGTGCACCACGAGCGAGACGGTGGCGAGGATCGACCAGAACGCCGTCTGCTCGATCGCCCCGTGCCCGGTCAGCAACGGCCCGATCAGCGCGGCCTCGATCAGCACCACCGCCACCCAGACGGTCGCGACGGTCCGGGCGCCGGACAGCACCACGGCCAGCACGGCCGTCATGACGACCGAGACCGCCAGAAACCTGACCTGACTGAGAGATCCCGCATCGCCTGCCCGCGACGCCAGCTGCGACAGCGGTACCCCGAGAATGATCGAAGCGGTGGTCATCAGCCCGCCGATGCTGGCGACCGCCCACACCGCGGCTGCCACCGCCGCGTCCTGACAAGCACGAAGCCCTTGTTTTGCGAGCTTTCCGTCTTCGCTCGGCAGCAACCAGGCCGCGGCGAGCACGGCTCCGGCGGTGGCTATCGCGGCAAGGTCGGCCAGCAGGCGTAGTACTGGAACCGCCCAGGACGTGGGCATGCCAGCACCGGTCAGACCCGCGGGCAGCGGCTCAGGAGCACCACCTGCGGCTGACAGGGCGACCACCATCACGACGGCGCCCGCGGCGAAGACTCCCAGGGCCAAGACCTTGCCGGACGCCCTGGGCACCGTTTCGACCGTCATTGCGGGGCTGGGCGACGGCGGACGATCACCACCGCCAGGGCGACGACGACCAGCATGACGAGCACCGCCGCGACGATCACCACGACGTTCGAGCCGCTCTCCGCGGTCGGCGACGATACGGCGGCCGGGGTGGGCGGATGACCCGCGTGGGTGATCGTGAAGCTGCCGTCGACGGCGATCGGATGGCCGTCGGCCGAGACGATCCGGGCGCTGACGGTGTACTTGCCGACGTCGACCAGTCCGTCGACCGGCTGGGTGACGAAGTTGTCGACCACGTCGATCTTGCCGGTCGCGACATTGGTGCCCGTCGGCGACTTGACCACGACCTCGGCCCCGGTGCTGCTGACCGGCTCGTTGAACCGCAGCGTCACCTTGGTCGGCGGCGCCGCCGACGTGGAACCGTCGGCCGGCGTCATGGCTTCGAGTTTGGCGTGCGCCGCCGCCGTCGGGGTGGAAACCACCAGGACGAGCAGCGACGCCACCAGCAATCCGTACAGACGGCGCACGATTACGAAGTCACCTTCCGGGTCCGGCCGGCCCGCAGCCCGAGGGCGAGCCCGGCCAGCCCGAGCAGCAGCCCGGCCCCACCGAGCACTCGGGCCAGGGTGTCCGACGAGCCGCTCTGGTCAGAGGTGGTCGCGGCGACCGGGGTGATCGCCGTGGTCAGCTTCAGGGCCGGCGCCGGGTACTTCGGCTTGTCCGCGGCGTCCTTGGCGATCTCTTCCCACTTGACCACCTCGCCGTCGCTGTAGGTCTGCACGGCCGGGAAGTTGAGCGAGTCGACACCCTCGGGGAGCTTGCCGACCGACAGGGCGAACTCGTCGAAGTCGTTCGCCGGTACGCCGGTCCCGGTCGAGGTCCAGGTGACGGTGGTGATCGCCTCGGTGAGCGTGACGTCGCCGACCTTGACCGCCTGCGGCAGCTTCTCGGTGGTCTTGACGACCTTCCAGCCGTCCTTCACCTGCGCGCCGACGTGGGCGAACGGACGGTCCTTGGGTAGCGAGACGACCAGCTTGGTGGTGCTGGCGGTGTCGGACTCGGTCGGCACCCGGAACACCAGCTTGGCGTAGCCGCCCGGCTTGGCGTCCGGCGACGAGACGGTGACGTGGGCGGAGGCCGGGTTGACGCCCCCGATCAGGACGAGCGCGGTGGCCGCGGTGATCGCGGCGGCGCGGAGTACGAGCTTCTTGGACATGACTTGGAACCCCTCACGGGCAACGGTTTCGAGCCGTCCCGCGAAGGTCGCGGAACGGTCAGGACGGAGTCGGGAGAACTCCGCACCATGGCGGGCCGCGCCGGGACACACTCGAGGTCAGCCATCGCTGGGTCAACCGCGGCCGCTCCGGTACGCCGGGCAGCGCTGCGCGCACGCCGGGCACCGCGGCCGCTGCCGCGGGGAGCTGCGGGACGAGTCGCGCCAGGATTCGCAGTACGCGCTGCACCCAGCGGTGCGTGCTGCCCACGAGCACGACACCCGCCAGCAGCAGGATCAGATGCGCCAGCGACATGGTGATCGTGTCGGCGAGGCTGCCATGCGTCGCAGCCGCACTGCTGCTGTGCGTCGCGGCTGCCAAGTCGGCCATGTCCGCGTGGTCGTGTCCGGCGCTGTGTTGCATCGGGGCCGGAGCTGCTTCCGCTGGAGCGCTGGTGTCCAGCGTCAGGTGAGTGGTCAGCTGAAGAGTGCTGAGGACGGCCAGTGACAACCAGCGGCGGCCAGTCAGATGTTCACCGAGAATCCACGCGATCACTGCCAGGGCAAGGAGCTGCGGAACCGCCGAAGCCGATGCGGCGCCACCGGCCAGGACGTGACCGGCCACCGCGACCGCGACGCTCAGCGTCGCGACAGCGGCCGTCGCACTCGTCTCGGCACGCAACTCCGGTCATCCTTGTCATTCAAAGTGATGGCAGCGTGACCGTCGGTGGGCGGGCCGCTCGCTCGGAACAACTCTACGGACGAGCGAGGCCAGGAGCTCTTTTTCTCAGTGTGGCGCGGTGAAACGCGGCACCGATCCGAACTCCTGGACTGGCAAGCAAACGCTTGAGCGCGTCGAGCTGACGCCGAGGCATGCCGGTCGTCGCTGCCGTGGCCTCCGTCGCGGTCGTTGCCGGGGGCACCGTGCTGAGCGGCTCGCGGCCGGTCAGGAATGATGGGGTGCATGAACACGGGCGTACCTGTACTGGAGATCGGTGGCAGCCATGTGACCGCGGCGGTGGTCTCGCCGGCGGCCGGCTCGGTGGAAGGGGTCTATCGGGCCGGACTGGACTCCAAGGCCTCGGCCGACTCCGTCATCGCCGAGCTGTGCGAGGCGGCCCGGAAGTTGCCCTTGGCAAGAGGTCTGGCGGTCGCGCTGCCGGGTCCGTTCGACTTCGAGGCGGGGATCGCCTGGTACGCGCTGGACAAGTTCGCCGCGCTCCACGGCCACGACCTGGGCCGGAGTCTGCGTGACCGGCTCGGGCTCGATCAGGTGGTGTTCATGAACGACGCCGAGGCGTTCACGGTCGGCGAGTGGTCCGCGGGGGGACTGCGCGGACTCGACCGGTGCGCCGGCGTCACGATCGGCACCGGGATCGGCTCGGCCTTTCTCGACGACGGCCGCGTCGTCCGCACCGGCGACACCGTCCCACCGGGCGGCGAGCTCTACCGGACGTCGTTCGGAGGCCGGCCGATCGAGGACTGGATCTCCGCTCGCGCCATCCTTCGCCGGTACGCCGAAGAGCTCGGCTCGCCACCGCCGCGCGGTACCGGGGTCAAGGAGATCGCCGAGGCTGCCCGGGCCGGGGACGCCGTGGCAAAAAGCGCCTTGGTGGGCGCGTTCCAGGTGCTGTCCGACGCGTTGGTGCCCTGGCTCGAACGCTTCGGCGCGAGCCGGGTCGTGCTGGGCGGATCGATCTCCGGCGCCTTCGACGTGGTGGCCGACGTGTTCCCGTTCCCGGTGGGCGCGACCGCCGACACCGAGCATTCCGCCCTGATCGGAGCCGCGGAACACTACCTCCGCAGTACTGCGTCCGAGAACTGACGGTGGCGGTCGCTACGGTGGCCGACATGCCTCCTCGCAAACCCGCGGCCAAGATCGCCACCCCTCGGCTGCGCACTCAGCTCGACGACAGAGCGCTGACCGCGGACGAGGTGGACGACGAGGACCGGCTCACCGATCTGGCGCTGACCGACCAGGACCTGGGCGGGCTGCTCGCGGAGCACGTCGAGTTCAGCGGGTGCCGGCTGAACAGGGTGAATCTTGGCGGTTCGGACCTGGACAAGCTGATCCTGGTCGACCTGGAGCTCGACCACTGCGACCTCGCGAACGCGCGCTGGGCGGACGCTTCCGGCACCCGGCTGGCGATCACCTCGTCGCGGCTGACCGGATTCGCCGGGCCGGGAGTCAACCTGCAGCACGTGACGGTGCGCGACTCGGTGCTGGACTTCAGTTCGTTCCGGTTCGCGAAGTTCGTCAAGGTCGAGTTCACCGACTGCCGGCTGCAGAGCGCCGACTTCGTCTCGGCCGACCTGAGCGGCACGATCTTCCGCCGCTGCGACCTGACCGGGGTGGAGTTCTCGCAGGTGACCGCGACCGGCGCCGTCTTCGTCGACTGCACCTGGGACGGCACTCGCGGTATCGGCAGCCTGGCCGGCGCCACGATCGCCAACTCCTCCCCCATCGACACGCTGGCCGTCACCGCCGCCATGTCGACCGCACTGGGGATCACCCTCGGCGACCCGGACGATCACGCCGGTTCGTGAGATCGTGCTGTCGGCAGTGCTCCAGGTCTCCGAGGATGCCGGTCAGCGGACCAGGTACTTGCGGACGTCGTCGGCGACCTGAGCCCGGTTCGCCATCCCGTACTTGCGCAGGATCGCGCTGAGATGGGTCTTGACCGTGTTGAGGCTGATCCCGAGTTCGGCGGCGAGCTGGTCGTTCTCCAGACCGTCGACGAGCAGTACGGCGACCCCCTGCTGAGCCTTGGTCAGGGCGGTGAAGCGGTGCTCCGGACCGTCGTCGGTCTGGAGCATCATCTCCATCAGCTCCGACTGCATCACCTCGGTCGCCCGGATCAGCCGGCGCAGGTGTTCCTGCACGGGTGAGTCGGCCGCCTCGGGTTCGCCCATCGCCTCGACCGCGATCTCGCGCAGCCCGGCGATCCGCTGGCCGATGTACTCCATCACGTGGTCGGAGGTGAGCAGGTTCGGGGCGTCGTCACCGGCCGGCAGGCGGCGCAACGCGTTCTTGTCCTCGTCCTCGCGGGTGAGCACCCGCTGCACCATTCCGCACAACCACTCGAACGCCCGGACCGCGTTGTCGTCATAGGTGTTCGGCGTGTAGCTGTGCATCGACAGCATCCCGAAGAGCTGGTCGGGGCCGTTCTTGGCCGGCCGGAAGATCGGCACGGTGACCGCGTCCTGCGACTCCCTGGTGACGTCTCCGGTCGGCACGCCGGCATGGAGGGCGGCGCCCTGGTCGTAGGCGAACCGGTAGGTCTGCCGCTGTTTCAGCAACCACGCCGTCTGACCGTTGGGGCCGAAGATGTGCGTCGCCGGGTCGTCGTACCGGCCGGCGTCGTAGCCGTAGGGATAGCGGACCCGGTTCGAGCCGTGCAGGAAGCCGACGTAGAAGCTGTCGACGGTCGCGATCTTGCCGGCCACCGCCCGGACGTAGTCGTACAGCCCGTAGTGATCGGCCCGGTACAGCGACTCGATCTTGTGGTACGCCTCGCGCAGGATGATCGCCGTCTCGGCTTCCACCCGCAACGGCGCAGGCCTGTCCGCTTCCACCCGCGGCGATCCCCCTGTCGGCTCAGCTGCTGTCGGCACGATGGGCAGCTCTGGTGACTTTCCTGTGTCTGCTGCCGTGACTGCTCTGTGTCTGCGGAGCACTATGCCCGCCGTCACGTTCGGTTGCCAAGGGGGAATCCGGTAACAGGACGGCCTTCGCCGATCGCGATCGGTCACCACACCAGGCGCTGCCGGCTGGCCGGGTCGCTCCAGACGGACCGCGGATCGACGTACGGGCGGATCAGGGCGGTCAGCTCGACGTCGTCCTCGCCCTTGAGCTGGTCGGAGGCGATCTTGCGGGCCACGCCGGCCAGGAAGTCGGCGACCTGGATCCGCGGGTCCGTGAACGAGTGCACCAGCTCCAGCCGCGCCAGCGCGGTACCGGCCTGCAGTTGGGCGATGCGTTCGGGCGACAACGTGGTCTGCCGGTCGTGCGCGATGGCGACCCACCGGCTGCCTTCGGCCCAGTGTTCGACGGCCCGCGCGATCGCGCGCATCAGCGGATCGAGCGGCGGGATCACCGGCGGATCCTGCTGGACCAGAGCTTCCGCCTGCGGCCGCGACTTCTCGAGCGCCTTGACCGTGGGGTCCTCGTACTCCAGCCGATCGAGTGCCGAGTAGAAGCGCTCGACGTCGTCCCTGGACCGCAGAAAGTCGTTGCCTGCTTCGAGAAACTCCTCCCAGCCACCGGTACCGCGGCCCGCCAGGTACAGGTCGCCCGCCGGCTCGCCGATGAGCTGGCCGGTCAGCTGCGTGACCAGGAAGTACGCCTTGTCGATCAGCTGGACCTGCGCCTGGCCGAGCAACGGTCCACTCGAACCAAGCAGCCACAGCAGTACCGGCCGGTGCTTGGACCGCAGTACATGGTTGGCCTTGTACTCCGTCGCAGGCGACCTGATCCGCTCCCGCAACTCGGCCACACACGCGGCGGCCGCTGCCCGATCCAGCGCGATCGCTGCGTGCGCGAACACATCGGTGACCCCGCCGACCAGCTTCTCACCTTCATAGCCGGACTCGTCGCAGGCGATCTCGACGAGGTTCACGCCTCGACTGTCTCACCGAACCAGGCTCACCGCAGTCTCGTTCACCATCGCGACCGTCGTCTCACCCCGGCCGGACGCCAGCCTGGTGAGGGCGGCGACGACCTCGCCGTCGTACCGCGGGATCTGAATCACCCCGTCGACGGCGATCACCGTCAACTCGCCGTACCGCAGCGCCCGGCTCCGGTGGATCGGACGGATCGCCCCGGACCTCAGGTCGAACACCAACCCACCCCGGCACCTCTCGACCTCGTCCCGCACCCGGCCGACCGCCACCGCATCCCCGACCACCAGCAAGCTCGTCATCACCGTCCCGATCCCCCGGAACGGCGGCACCTCAGCCGTCTCCGCCCCAGCCCGCCGAGCGGCATCCCGGATCTTTTCCAGATCAACGGGATCGATCACCACGACTTCCCGGACAACTGCACGAGAGCCCATCCACCCGCCCTCCCCAGCCCAACTGCTCGTGGGCGTGGGCGGTGCGAACCCCATGCGACCAGCTACTGCGCGATCTCTCCGGGTATACCGCCCCGTACACCCTGATCAATCAGCCGGCTGAGCCCACCACCTGGTCGAGCCCATCCAGCCCTTACGACGCATCCCCGTGAAGCCCCTGCGCTCCCCTTGGCCGCACTGTCGTCCACCACCACCCACGCCCACAGCTCCGAGACCAGCTCGAGCGGCCCAGAACACCTGCTCCCGATGCCCCCACCAGAACAGGTACCCACCAGACCACCTGACCCATCGGTCTCTTCCATCCCCCCAACCGCAACTCTGTCACTCTCCGCACTTCCCGCCCATCCCCCGGAGAATGATCTTCCGCTCAACTATCCTCACCCGGGGGATGAGATCTGGGTACGACGACCCGCGCGCTCTGCGCTCGCTCGCTCCTGCGTCGCTCCCGGCTCCGAGTGCTCCCACCCGCCCGTTCGAGTACCGCTCCTACGTCGCGTGGGTGGCTGGGCGCGGCATGCTCTGCCGCCGGGGATGGCAGCTACGTATGACGTTCGCCCTCGTAGGTCGCGAGCTCGCCCGGGCGACTCGAGCAATGGGCAGACCCCCAGGCTGTTGCGCGGCCCTTGAGCAGGTCGCAACTGCAGGTCCTTGCGCGTTCGTGCACCCGCAAACCGTTCACCCGCACCGGCGCACCCACGCGACGTAGGAGCGGTAGTCGAAGATGGGCGGGTGGGAGCACCCAGAGCCGGGAGCGACGCAGGAGCGAGCGAGCGGCGGGCGCGCGGGGGCACTTCCGCAGTACAAGCAGAAAGCCGGTCTTCCCGAAGGACGACCGGCTTTGAATGCTGGTGGACTTGCGGGGATCGTATAACAACACGAACGCGCAGGTCAGCGACCTGGAGCGCCTCGTGAAGCTGACCTCGACCTCTACGACAGTCAAGACACTGCGGATACGGCCACGCACATCCAAGCAGCTCACCACCGAGCGGACTGCACAACTGATTGCCGGCTACGAGTCCGGGGCGAACCTACGCGAGCTCAGCAGGCGGTTCGGAATCCACAGCGAGACGGCTTGACAGATCCTGCGACGGAAATGCGTTGCGTTGCGGCCAAAGGGGCTTTCCCCAGAGCAGCTGGCCCGAAGCTACGAGGCTGTATGAAGATGGCTGGTCGTCCGCACGGATTGGCGATCGGCTGGGCTTCAACGGAACGACGATCATCACAACGCTGCGAAGGCACGACGTGCGGATCAGGAACGCCCAAGGCAAATGAGCCACCGAGAAGTGTTGTCTCCACACCCCGAATCACGAATCACGAATCAGAGCGTTGCGACGAACCGCGCTCTATCAAAGCACACGATGGAGATGTCGCCAGCTCAGTCATTGCTGGTGAGATCACCATGCAACTGCGTAGCAACGTAGTACCAGGCTCGCAGAGTCGCCACGAAGCACAGCGCGTAGACGACCATCGCGGGCGTAACAGTCCAAGACCAGCCAGCGGTCGTCGCAGCCAGGCGTCGCACCGATTGAAGGCCGCGCGGCGCCACGTTGATGCCAATTTGCGTGTGCACCAACCATGCTGGCACTTACAGTGTCGGCAACTTGAGAACCAACCGATCGAAAACCGGCGAGTCCGGAAACGGCTGCTTCTCTCCTAGTTGCACCCAACCCCATGACCGGTATGCCGCTTGTGCGGACTCATTGTCCTTACGCACCAGCAACTCCGCAGCCGGTTCAGGTCGTCCTTCGATCAACGCGTCGTGCACTCGGCGGCCAACGCCCTTCCGCTGATGCTCAGGGTGAGTGGCGAACTCGCGGAACATGTAGAGCGGCACCGACTCAGCCGGAAGGCCCCACCCGGGGTACGTCGTATGGAGCTCATCCCAGATCGCACCGTGCTGATCCCGCGGACTCCCGAAGGCGTAACCGACGACAGTGCCGGCCAATCGTGCGGCGACCAGCTCGAAGTCGCGGCCGGGTAGGTACAGCTCAACCAGCCGATCCCAGAACTGGTCCGGGTGGAACCACGGATCGTGCATCTGATCGTCGTGCGAAGCGGCGTACACCGGCAAGATATCGTCCCGCAGATCCGGCGTGGAGGTTGCGTCGTGCCGCTCGATAATTAGCTGGTCAAGGTCACTCATGCCGCTCTGACTACCCCTCTTGAGTGCGGATCAACCTGCGCTGAGCTCAAGGCACTCACGGAACTCGACAACAGCAGGCTTCGAAATCTGTGGCGCCGGGACAGCTCCGAGTACTTCCTTGGCGAGGGCAACGATCGGCCGGACCTGATCTTTGCTCGGCAGGCTTTGGAGCGCGGCGGATGCGTGCTGGATGCCGGTTGCGACGTCACCCGTGTTGACCATCCACAGCGCCCGCTGAAGTTCGATCTGTGCCGGTCCGCGCCGGTACTTCGACGGGTAGGCCTTGATCGCTCGGTCCTGAGCAGCCGTCGCTTCGTTAGCGTCGCCCAGGTATGTGAAGACGTAGCTTTCAGTGAAGCGGAGCCGGTCTTCCGGCCACCCGTAGATCGAGTCCCGATTGTCGATCGTCTCCGGAGGCAGGCTGTCGTAGATCGCTCGCACCTCGTGTAGCGCAGCTTCAGCTTCGGCTCGGCGGCCGGCGAGGGCGAATGTCTGGGCTTTGCCGGACATCAGCTCGGCCCGATCCGTGGGGGTGGAGCCATTGGCGAACGACTCGGCTTGCTCGATCATCTGCAAAATGGCCGCGGTTGGTCGTGCTTCGTATAGCCCACGAACGACTTCACGGCCGCGGATCCACATGATCGTGCTCGGGTCGCCGGATTCTTCGGCGAGGTTGCGAGCGGTACGCCACCAGCGGCGCGCCTGGCGGACGTCGCCGACGTTGGCGATCGTCATGGCCATCAGGGATGCGAGCGTTGCGCCGTACTGACGGAGCTCGTTTATCGGAGCAGATCGGCTGCCACGATCCAATGCCACTTGCAGGCCGAGCATGTCCACCATCAGCGACTGCAACAACTCCTGCGGCGGCATGCTGATGTAGCTGTAGCCGTACTCCCAAACGATCTCGCGCCACTCGTCAGCAGCGGTGTCCGCTCGCTCTTCAGCGAACCCGAGAGCGAGTCCGTGGCGGGTTGCTTCTAGCGCGAGACCCGGCGCAATAGCTCCGAGTGAGGTTGCACTTCCGAGGCCCAGAAATTGGCGGCGATCAAGCATGTCAGCGTCTCCTTCAGCTGCCAGCAGTTGTACCGCAAGAGCGGTGTAACTGCGCGCATCCAACAAGGGCGGCTCGGCGCTCGGAGGCGGCATCAGATCCGCCAGCGCACGAAGCTCACCTTCGGCCTCTAACACCCTATCCAGATGATCAGCCATCTCAGGGCGAGGGGCACGGACGCCGCGCTCGAGGTCGGAGATCTGCGACTTGCTGTAATGGGCGAGATCAGCCAACCCACGCAGGGAAAGACCACGTCTGGCGCGCCAGAATTTCAGTCCCGCGCCGAACGTCTCCCCGTCCATCTGAATCCTCTCGCCGTGTCCGAGTGTCCATGGACGCTCACCGGACACTCCGCATCTTCCATGACACGCATCGTGACGGGCAAGGTGAAACACGGCATCACCGTCCGTGATCACCCAACCTACCGGGGAGCTGTCGGATCATGACCGCACCTATCTGGATTCTGGCGCTTGTTGCGGCCACGGCCTACGTCTTCATCGTGCGCGACATCATCGAGGAAGTGCGGGGCAAATGACCACGCTCGCGGAAGCGCCACTCCCAACCGACCGCTGTGTCCGCGTCTGGTTCGGCGAACACATCATCGCGGAGTACACCGCTGAGCCGGATACGGCGCTGCGCTACCAGGCCGCGATGTCTCGACGCTTTGCCAGCCTGCAGGTAACCATCGAGCCGGCGGTGGCAGATGCTGACCTCTCGTGAAAGGCCAGCGTCGCCGCCCATGGTGGGACCGACTCTGGGAGCGCCTGGTCGCCAAGTTCCGGCAGTGGATGGACGAGGAGCGTTGAGCGATGGCATCGATTACACACGCCCGCTCCTTTTGGGGTACGTCCTGAAGCACTTGCTCATGACGGACGGCGAGTTGGCCGACATCAGGGCGCAGCTTAAAGAGTTCGCCCGGGTTGAGGGCTTCGCGATGGGCACGATCTATACCGAGGACACCGACACGACGCCGGCCGCCTTTGAAGCCCTGATCGCGGCAGTCAACCGGTACGAGGTGACGACAGTCGTCATCCCCAGTCGCTTGCACTTCGACGCTCTCGCCATCACGCACGACGTCAAGGACACGTTCGAGCGGGCGACCGGTGCTCGGGTCGTCATCGCGAGCGCCACACCATGATCTGGCGGAACCGGTGGGGAGTCGTCGTCCTCAGCCCCTCACGTGCAGAAGATCGCTGCACACCCACCGGTTTCGTCATCAAGACGTCCCTGTCTGAGCTATACCCCGAGTCCCCTGGCTCCTCCCCGGCTCAGACAGGGACCCAAAGACCGGCTGGCGCGGAACAGGGGACGAGGCTGATCTGCGCCAGCCGCTCCAACCTCCTGGATCGGACCCATTCGGGAGTGGCCGCACTGATCTCGTGGACCGGGACCGCAGCCCCGATGAGAGATAGCGAAGGCCTGATCCACCTGTCGCCCCTCGACAAAGACGCCTGGCGAGGGGCGACAGGTGGCCCTATACGCGCCGTGTCAGCGCGATGCGGAGCGACACAGCAATTAACTGTCTAGCGAAGGAGTGAGGTTCTTGACTACTACGAAACCGATCAGGCCGTGGGGTCTCAATCGTGCGAGTGACTTCGCGGAGACCGCCCAGCTCGACTATGTCGAGGTCGACGTCGATCCGGCGACCCAACTGGGCCGCTTCAAGGATGCCGGCGGCGCCGAGATCATCCCGTTGATGGCATCTCCGAAGCACGGGTCGGGCACCACCACCAACCCGCGTACGGCAACTGGTCAGGATGGTGGCGGCGGTCCGGCTCCGGACAGCGACAACGGGTACGACAGCGACCGCGACTGATGTCCGCCGCAGCCGGTAACCAGCCAGTGGTCCTCGTGGTCACTGGGGCAGATGACGTCACCGCGGACCTCGTGATCGCCGAGCTGAACCGGCGCGGCACGTGTGAAGTCGCCCGGGTCAATCCGGGCGACTTCCCGCACGACATCACGATGTCAGCGTCACTGGATGTTGAGAGTGGCCTGTGGCGCGGACCGTTGACTACACCTAGCCGCATGATTGAGCTGGCAGAGATCAGCTCCGTGTATTGGCGCCGCCCCACGCCGCACAAGTTTCCGGGGCTGGACAAGCAAGATGCAGAGTTTGCCAAGGTCCAAGCACGCGAAGGATTCGGCGGGGTGCTTGCAAGCCTGCCGGGATGCCGCTACGTCAACCACCCGCACCGCAACTGGGCCGCGGAATACAAACCGAGTCAGCTCGCCGTCGCTGCGGAGCTTGGATTCGCTGTGCCCCCGACGTTGATCACGTCCGATCCGGATGCGGCCCACGCGTTCGTGCGGAAGCACGCACCGGTCATCTACAAGCCACTTCGGGTCACCGCCCTGATGAGGGACGGACGGCCACAGGCAATGTGGACGCAGCGCGTCGAGCCGGAGGACCTTGATGCGACGGTGGCCGGCACCGCACACATGTTCCAAGCGGAAGTTGTCGGCAAAGTGGCGGATCTGCGCATCACCGTCGTTGGCGATCGCGTGTTCTGCGTACGGATTGAGTCGTCCGACGAGAGGCTGGACTGGCGATCCGACTACGACACCTTGACATATCAGGCAGTCGACCTCCCTGAACCGTTGACCGCGAAGCTGAAGGAGTACCTGCGCCGCTTTGGCCTCAAGTTTGGGTGCTTCGACTTCGGGGTGAGCGATGACGGAACGCCATACTTCCTAGAGTGCAACCCAAACGGGCAGTGGGCTTGGATGCAGCCACCCACCGGATTGCCGATGACACAAGCCTTTGCAGATGCCTTGGAGGGAACACTGTGACGCCGGACGAAGTAGCCAGAGAGGCGTCGGGCTTACGTCACCAACTCGCGGAACGCCTGGAGCTCGACGGTCACATTCGCACACCGCAGTGGCGCGCGGCCGTCGAGAATGTCCCGCGGCACGAGTTCCTCCCGGAGTTCTTCGTTCGCGTCGACCCCGCCAGTGGGCCGACGCTTTGGGATCCAACCAGCGCTGATCTGTCGACTCCCGACCGATGGCTGGCGCTCGCCTACCAGGACACGTCACAGGTCACCCAGCTCGACGGCAAGACGACGCCCTCTGATGTCACTGGGCCTGTGGAAGGCAATCCCACTTCGTCGTCGACGATGCCGAGTCTCGTGGTGCGGATGTGGGAGGACCTCGAGGTCGAGGACGGCGGTCGGGTGCTGGAGATCGGCACTGGCACCGGCTACTCAACCGCCCTCGGCTGCCATCGCCTTGGTGCTGACAACATCACGTCCGTCGAGTTCGATCCGGAGGTTGCCGACCGGGCACGACAGGCTCTCACCCGCGTCGGCTACCAACCCCGATTGGTCGTCGGAGACGGCGAGGACGGCACACCGAGCGGTGCGCCGTACGACCGGATCATCGCCACATGTTCCTTCAGGTACGTGCCGACGGCATGGGTTGAGCAGTCGAGGCCGGGCACGATCATCCTCGTGACGCTGTCTGGCTGGCTTGGCGGAACCGGCTTGGTCAAGCTGGTCGTGACCGGCGACAGGATGGCAGAGGGACAGTTCCTGCCTGGCTACGTCAGCTTCATGTCATCTCGAACTCACAACCCGGAACCATCCGTCATACCCGACCTATCTACAGGTGCAGCATCACGGACAGCTCAACTCGGGCCTGAGGTACTGGAGACCTATGGCCCAGCTCAGCTCGTCGCGCAACTCGCTTTCCCAGACGCGCAACACATGAGCTTCGCTCCCGGCGGCGACCTGCCTGAGCATCTCGTGGTGCAGTCCGATGACTCGTATGCGGCTCTCTTCGAGTCGGATGCCAACTGGACCGTGAAGCAGGGCGGTCCGCTGCCACTTTGGGATCAGATCGAGGGTGCTGTCGAGGACTGGCGCGCTGCCGGCGAACCGAGCATCGAGTCCTTCCGCGTGACTGTAACGCCGGGCGAACAACGCATCCACATACCCAACGGCAGCAGCTGGGCACTTCCTGTGAAGTAGCTGATTCAGAGCAGCTCAGAAGCGGCTGCTCGACCAGGCCATTTATCACCGGCTGTACCTCGATGAGGGCGAAGTCACGGCGTATTGGGTGGGCGGACTGTTCGCGCCTAGATGCCGACGACGGCAGAGGATCGCAGTCCCGGCCGATACGCCGCCAACCGTTGATTGCCGCTCAACACCACAGTTCAGCCGATGCCCTCCAGCGTTCGCCAAGGCATGCCGCACCGGCGCACCCACGCGACGTAGGAGCGGTAGTCGAAGATGGGCGGGTGGGAGCACCCAGAGCCGGGAGCGACGCAGGAGCGAGCGAGCGGCGGGCGCGCGGGGGCACCTCCGCAGTACAAGCAGAAAGCCGGTCTCCCGAAGGAGGACCGGCTTTGGATGCTGGTGGAGCTGAGGGGATTCGAACCCCTGGCCTTCTCATTGCGAACGAGACGCGCTACCAACTGCGCCACAGCCCCAGCTTGTCGCTGTGTTCCTTGCGACCGCGAAACTCTAACACGCAACCCGTCGCTCTCTGAAACCGGGCCCGCTGCCAGCCCGCACCCAACGGAGTGCGCGAACGGCAGCAGCCCCGAGACGGATCTCGGGGCTGCTGTGGAGCGTTGGGAGCGGGTGGATCAGTCGCCGACCGCGCGCCGGATCTCGGGCTCTTCGATCGGCGCGGGAGCCGGCTCCGGTACGACGGGAGCGGCTTCCGGCTCGGGCTCGGCGACGCGGGCCGAGGAGAAGACCTCGGGGCCGGACAGGCTGATCGTGCGGACCGTCCGGTCGGGTGCCTTCTCCTTCATCACGTACGTCGGCAGGGTGACCGGCACCGGGTCCCACAGTCCGTCGGTGCGGGGCTCGGGCCTCTTCGGGGCGACGGGCTCCGCGATCTCCGGGAGCTTCACCTCGATGGTCAGCTCGTGGTCCTCGGGCGACAGCGACGGTGCCGTCGCCGGACCGCGGTCGTGGTGAAGCTCGACCTTCGCCCGGCGTTCGGCGGCCAGCGCGGCCCGCTCGCGGGCCTGACGGCGAAGCTGCACCCGGGTCAGTACGACGAACGCCACGATCAGCGTCGTCGGCACGGTGACCGACCACCAGGACAGCATCTGGAAGCTCGCGAGCGCCACCACTGTCAGCAGCGAAAGGGTCAGGATCGACAGCACCCGCCGGCGGCGCATAGCGGCCACCCGGCGGGCTCGGTTCGGGACGTATCGCGCAGGCGGCGACAGATCCTCGGCGACTTCGTCCGCCGACGCGCCGTCGGGCGAGGCCGTGTCGGCCGAGAAGGGGTCGGCCGAGCCCAGCGGCCGGACGACGTACCGCGAGCGCGCCTGTACGTCGGACTGCCGTGACAGCACGCGAGCAGCCGACGACGAGTACTTCTCCGCCGAGCGTCGCGCGGTCGCCTCGTCGTTGCGCTTCAGCAACATCGGGACGAGGTAGGCAGCCCACGCGGCGACGATCGCCACATAGATCAACCCTGTCGTCCCCATGCGACGACGCTAAGACCCCGAACGGGTCAGGTCCGGTACGTGCGCCGGTGTGTCGCAAGAAGACTCGTGTGACTGGTGTGAATAAGCACGCAGCGTGATCAGGGCAAACGTGCTACCAGGCCGGGCCCGACTTCCTCGGCGTTCAGAGCGAAGATGCGATGGTCCCGCCACTCTCCGTCGATGTGCAGGAAGCGCGGCCGCTCCCCCTCGTAGCGGAAGCCCAGTTTCTCCACCACGCGCAGACTCGCCTTGTTCTCAGGGCGGATGGCGACTTCGAGGCGGTGCAGCCCGAGGGTGAACCAGCAGTGGTCGGCAGCCAGCGCCACGGCCGCCGGCACGATGCCGCGGCCGGCGTACTGCTCGTCCACCCAGTAGCCGAGGTTCGCCCAGCGCGCAGACCCGTAGGTGATGCCGGAGACCGTCAACTGGCCGACCAGCGGCCGCCTGGCGCGGGAGCCGAAGCCCGCTGCGCCGGCGTACGTGATGACGAAAGGCAGCATGCGCCCGTACCGCGCCTGCCGGTTCCAGTCACGCGCCATGGCCCGGAAGGTGCGAGCACCGTCTTCGGCGCCCGGCGGCTGGGTCGCGTCCCAGCGTCGCAGCCAGTTGACGTTCCGCTGGCGCGCAGCACTCCACTCCGGGCCGTCTGCGGCTTTGAGGGGTCTCAGGCCCACCTGCCCGTGCTGGAGTTCCACGGGCCAGTGCACAACCGCCATCAGTCCAGGTCCGTCCGCAGGTGGTCTCCACCGCGCACTTGGTCGACCGCATGCCGCAGCAACGGCTCCAGCACGACCAGACCGTCCTTGACGCCACCACGCGATCCCGGCAGGTTCACGATCACTGTCTTGCCTGCCAGCCCGGCCAGGCCTCGCGACAGCGCCGCAGTAGGCACGCCCTGCGCTATCCCGTAGGCCCGGATGGCCTCTGCGATCCCAGGGATCTCCGTCTCCAGCACAGCTCGCGTGTGCTCCGGAGTCTTGTCAGTAGGCGAGATCCCCGTGCCACCTGTCGTCACGACGACCTCGTACTCCGCTGCGACTGCCGCCACCAGCGCCTCACTGACAGGAGCCCCGTCAGGCACTACCTGCGGCCCGTCGACGGTGAAGCCCCAGGTAGCGAGCCTCTCCGCGATCAGTGGGCCAGTGGTGTCCTCGTAGACACCAGCAGCGGCCCTGTTCGAGACACTGACGACCAGAGCTCTCACGGCCGCTCCCAGTGCCCGGTCTTGCCGCCTTCTTTCAGCTCGACCCGTACATCGGACAGAACAGCTGCCGGGTCCAGTGCCTTCACCATGTCGATCACAGTCAGTCCGGCGACGGCGACGGCGGTCAGCGCCTCCATCTCCACGCCGGTCCGGTCGGTCGTCTTCACGGTGGCAACGATCAGTACTGCGTCGTCGGCCACCTCCAACTCGACCTTCGCCCCGGTGATGGCGATCGGGTGGCACAGCGGCACCAGGTCGGGCGTCCGCTTGGCGCCCATGATCCCGGCGATCCGCGCGACCGCGAGCGCGTCGCCCTTCGGCACGCCCTCGCCACGCAGCGCGGCGACCACCTGGCCCGACACGAACACCTTGCCTGAGGCAACGGCTCGGCGGGCGCCGGCCGTCTTCTCCGAGACGTCGACCATCCGGGCCGCTCCGGTGGCGTCCACGTGGGTCAGTCCCCCGGCTGATTCCGTCATCCGGTCTCCTCGTCCAGCAGCCACAGTTCGACCTGGTCCCCGGCGCGCACGGCGGTGACGTCCTCGGGCACGACGATCAGCGCGTTCGAGCGGCTCAGCCCACCGAGGAGGTGGGAGCCGTGTCCGCCGACTGTACTGGCCATCCAGCCCGTGTCGCCGGAGGTGGCCGCTGCCCGGACGAACTGCCGCCGCCCGGCCGGCGACGAGAACCCGTCCAGTACGACGCCCTGCACGGTGGCACGGCGATACGGCATCGCCCCCATCAGCTTGCGCAGCGCGGGCCGGACGAACACCTCGAACGACACGTACGCCGACACCGGGTTGCCGGGCAGCGTGAAGATCGGTACCTCGTCGTCGCCCATCACCCCGAAGCCCTGCGGCTTGCCCGGCTGCATGGCGACCTCGGGGAAGTCGATGGTGCCGAGCTTGGTCAGCACCTCCTTGACCACGTCGTACACCCCCTTGCTGACGCCACCGGAGGTGACCACCAGGTCAGCGCGGACCAACTGGTCCGACAGCGTGTCCATGATCTTCTTCGGGTCGTCGTCGACGATGCCGACGCGGTAGACGACAGCGCCGGCCTGCCGGGCAGCGGCAGCGAGCGTGTAGCTGTTCGAGTCGTAGATCTGCCCGTCGCCGAGCCGCGTGCCCGGCTCGCGGAGCTCAGCACCAGTGGAGACGACCACCACGCGGGGTCGGGGGCGAACAGTCACGCGCGCCCGGCCGACAGCTGCCAGTACTGCGATCTGCCGCGGGCCCAGCACTGTGTCGCGGTCCATCACCTTGTCGCCCGCCTGCAGGTCCTCGCCGGCGCGGCGTACGGAGGCTCCTAGCGCCGGCTCCTGCACGATGCGGACCCGGGCGGCTCCCCCGTCGGTCCACTCCACCGGTACGACGCTGTCGGCACCGCGAGGCATCGGCGCGCCCGTCATGATCCGCACGCACGTCCCCGGCGTCACCACGATCGGCTTGCTCTGCCCAGCGGCGATCTCACCGACCACCGGCAGGGCGATCGGGTTCTCCTGGGATGCCCCGGCCAGGTCGGCCGCCTGTACGGCGTACCCGTCCATGGCCGAGTTGTCGAACCCAGGGAGGCTCACTGCCGAGACAACGTCCTCGCAGAGCACCAAGCCGAGAGCCTCCATCAGCGGCTGCTCGAACGGCGGCAGCGGCCTGACCCTGCCGAGTACTACTTCCAGATGCTCGTCAACACTCCGTCTCACGCAAGCGACTGTAGTCGCTCGCCGTGCTCTCTCATCGCAGGAGGAACTCCGTGACGGTCTCCCGGACAGTCGCGGCGCCGCCAACCTGCAGCGAATGACCACCGTCCGGTACGACGACCAGCCGCGACCCCGGGAGGTCCCGCTGAGCCTCGCGCGCCCACACCAACGGCGTACCGAGGTCGCGCTCACCGTGCAGCAGCAAAGCGTTGACACCGCGCAGGGACAACCGGCCGACCTCACGGTCGCGCACCTTGGGCCAGTACTCGCACATCACCATCTCGCCGTTCGATCGAGCCGCTGTGGCGTTGTAGGGCCACAGCTGCTCAGGAGTGATCCTGCTGACAGCCCGGTCGGCCTTGCGGGCACGGCTGTGCTCAGCTGACTGGGCGCCACCCCACGGGAACTCCAGGTCGAGGCAGAGGGTCGCCGCCTGGATCCCTTGGCTGTACTGCGCTGCCGGCGCCGGGCTGAACCGGTCGACCAGCGCAAAGAGTTGCTGGAGCTGGGCGTTGTCGCCACCGGCTGCCGCGTGGAGCGCCTCAGGGGCGAACAAGAACCGGACCGGGTCGAAGTAGCTCACCATCGTGACCGCCTCGAGCAGCTTCGGACCGAGCGCCGGTTCTCGGCGCAGTACGGCGGACAGGTCCTCGGCGGGGTCGCCGGGGCAGTTGCGCCCGGGGGCGGCGCAGACATCGCGCAGTACTCGCGCGTGCTCGGGGAACGTCTCCACCAGCTCGGCCCGGAAAGCGTCGACCGGCACAGTCGAGTCGAGCACCAGATGAGTGACCCGGCTTCCATGCGCGGCCGCGTACCGCTGGGCCGTATAGGTGCCGTAGGAGACGCCGTTGAGTGCCCAGCGGTCGACCGAGAGCGCCCGCCGGAGATCCTCGAAGTCCGCGACGGAGTCGGTCGTGGCGTAGTGCTCACGGTCGGCGCCCAGCGTCGCCGCACACGCCAGTACTGCGGCGCGGCTCGGCACTCGGAGGTCGTTGCCACCGCGCTCACTCTGCAGCTCAGGACAGTTCAGCGCGTTCGCGCCGGTTCCGCGCTGGTCGAGCATCACGATGCGGTAGTCGTTCTTGATCCCCTCGAACGCCTGCAGCACCCGCGGCGCCAGGCTCGGGCCGGGCTGACCGGGGCCGCCCGTGAGCAGCAGCATCGTGCGCTTCGCCTGCGGATCACCTGCCACCAGCACGGGCAGGTCGAGGGTCTTGCTGCGCCGGTCGTCTCGATCCAGCCGGACCGTCAACTCACCACACAGATAGGCCGCCAACTCGGGCTGTGCACACGGGGTGAGCCCGGTCCACATCGGACTGCCGGCCTGGGCCGCACTCGACCCCGACAGCAAGCCGGCCAGCAGAGTGGTCGCCAGCAGCAGGACAGTCGTTCGAAATCGGCGCATCATGACTCCAAGTCGGTCGGGCGTGGTGACACACCTCATCCCGCCCGGAGCCTCGACTGCCATCCATTCGAGACTTTCGAATCCGCCGGCCCTCTGGGCGAGCGATGATGAGCGCGGGAGGGACCGCGATGATCCGGCTCGGCCTGAACGACCGCCAGTTGTCCACACTGCGCTTCACCGTGTCACCGCTGATGCACGTGGTCCACGCCGTGCTGTGGCTACGGCAGCGCCCACACCAGCCACCGGCCTGGCTCCCGGAGCGCTGGTCCCGGATGTCACCAGCCAGCCGCTCGCTGCTGTTGGAGCTGATCGATCCGGCCACCCACTCCATCCCTGACTTCCTCATTCCCCTCACCGACCAGTACCGCCCGACTGTGGAGGCGGAACTGGCCGCCGTCGCCGCCACTCCACTCGAAGTTCTCCGCGCACACCTGCGCCTCACCTACCGAGTAGGACCGGTCGACGAGGCCTTCGCCCACCACCTCGGCGTCCTGCCCGCTGTGGCGGACGGATGGCGCAAAGAGCCGACAGAGCTGGTGGACGCGGCTTGGGCCGGTCACAGCGCTCCCCTGTTGGCGGCAGCTCAGCAGGCTCTGGCAGAGGCTTGGCAGGTGCTTATCGCGCCCAGTTGGCCAGTGATCCGGGCAGTGACCGAAACCGACGTGATGCACCGGCTGCAGTTGGTGAAGACCACCGGCATATCCTCAGCGGCCCTCGAACTCGTCGATGGCGAGCAATGGGACGGCCGGGCGGTGCAGCTCAGCTCTCCACTCGAACTCGACCTGACTCGCCTTCACCACCGCATAGTGCTGACACCCGTCACACTGCTCGATCGCGACCGAGCGGTAGTCGTCGCCGGCGACGACTTGGTGATCGGCTACCCCTGCCGCGGCCGAGGGGTGGTCGTCGGCCCGCATGCGACGGGCGACGCCCCCGAGCAGCCGGCGGACGACGTACTGGGCACTCGTCACCGCCTGATGGCCGCCCTGGAGACTCCGCAGCCCGGCCACAGCCTGGCAGCCCGTCTCGGGCTGTCCAAAGCCACTGTCTCCTACCACTTGGGCCGATTACACAGCAGTGGCCTGGTAGAGCGCCGCCGGCTCGGCCGCGAGGTCTACTACGCCAGGACTCCGGCAGCAGAGCGACTCACGACGCCGCTTCGGGATGCGCGCCCCACACCATCCTGACGTCCGGCGAACGCTCTTCGTTGGCGGCGCCATCAGTACGCCGTACCTCGGTGAAGCCGTGCCGCTGGTAGAACTCCTGAGCTTTCGTGTTGCTCTGGAAGGTCCACAGGGCAAGCCCGCCGGGACGCAGGTCCTTGGCCAGGTCGACCAGCGTCGAGCCGATCCCCTGGCCGGCCAGCTCCGGGTCGACGTACAGCTGGTCGAGGTCGTCGCCGTCCAGGGTCAGTACGGCGACGATCCGGCCGTCGTCGATCGCTACCCAGCTCTCCCCGTCCGGTAGCAGCACCTCGGCGAACCAGCCGCGCACCTGCTCCTCAGAGTGGATCGCCGGTGGCAGCTGCGAACCCACGGCATGGCGGGAGCGCCACCAAACCGCGGCGGCCTCGTCCGTGTCGTGCGGCTCCAGCGGCCGGATCCAGACCTCATCCACGAAGCTCGGTCCCGTCGGCGATCTCCAACCGTTCGCCCTCCGGTGCCTCCACCTCGACCTCGCCGACCACCACCATATCCTTGCCGAAGGCAACATCGCCGCGGACCTCGAGCCGGTCGGCCCGCACCAGCGACGGCGGTCCGGCCGGGAAGTGCCGCTCGAAGTCGGCCAGGATCTTGAAGTGGTCAGGGTCGAGGTCGACGTACGGCTCGTCGCCCTCGTGGCTGGTGGTGAGGTCGCCGGAGTCGCTCAGCTCGTACACGTCCGAGCGCAGGACCAGCAGGTCGTTGGTCGTCTTCACCGGCTTGAACCTGCTCCGGTCCACGACCACCGCCTGCGATCCCTCGAAGGTCTCGATCGCCGACCCCATCGCGGTCTCCAGCTGGATCACCTTCGGCGAGGACGGATCGGCCGGGTCGACGGTCTTGCGGTTCACGATCACCGGCAACCCGAGCACCCCGTCGTGACCGTCCATCAGCTCGGCCAGCCGGTCGAGGTTGATCCACAGGTTGTTGGTGTTGAACGTCTTGTGCCGGGTGACGTCCTGGAAGTGCTGGTTGTCGTCGGCGTGCACCTGGGCGCTGTCGCGCAGGATCAGCCGGCCGTCGGACTTCCGCACGGCGACGTGGCCGCCCTTGCGGTCCGACCTGGTCCGGCGGCAGACCTCCATCCCGAACGGGACGTCGTGCTCGGCCATCCAGGCGGCGATCCGGCCGTCCGGGGTGGCACCGAGGTTGTCCGAGTTGGAGATGAAGGCGTGCCGGAAACCCTTCTCCCGCAGCGCGTCCAGCGTGCCGGACGCGACCAGCGCGGTGAACAGGTCGCCGTGACCGGGCGGGCACCAGGCCAGCTCGGGATCAGCGGGCCACTCGGCCGGCGTCAGGTCGTCGGCCAGCAGCTTGGGCTCCATGTTCTGCTGGAAGTCGAGCGGGACGCCGTCCACCGGCAGGTCGGCGTACCGGTCGAGGACCGCCAGCGACTCCTCCTTGGTGCGGAAGGAGTTCATCAGGATCAGCGGCAGCGGTACGTCGTACTCTGCGCGGGTGGCGAGGATCTGCCGGGCGATGATGTCGAGGAAGGTCAGTCCGTCCTTGACCGGCAGCGCCGACTTGGGGCCGGTCACGCCCATCGAAGTCCCGAGGCCGCCGTTGAGCTTGATCACCACGGTCCCGGCCAGCGCCGCCCGGCGTGCCTCGCGGTCCGGGTCGAGATGGTCCAGGTGCGGCAGTTCGCCCACCGGCTCGATCTCGTCCTCCCGGATCGTGCCCTGCTCACCCGACTCGAGCAACCGGTAGTAGTGCGAGAAGACCTTGATCGCGACCTCGGCCGCACCGGCCGCGCGCATCTTCTCCTGTGCCTGCTGAAGACCTTCCTCACTCATGCCTCAACCCTAGGGTGTGTCTCCCAGTTTGCGTCGTAGCGAGCAGGTGCTCGGTGCGGTAGCTCGGCGTGCTGGAGTGAAGGCCGCGATGTTTTTCCATCGTGGTCTTTGCTCCAGTGCGTCGAGCTGCCGTGCCGAGTGCCGCGCAGTAGGCGGAAACTGGGAGACACACCCTAGGGCAGGCTGCGCACCCGCGACGTTAGATGCGTCACTCGCCGTCTCTAGGATCACGCTGTGTTCTCATCCAAGACGGCCGCGCGCCAGGAACTAGTGGCTGCTCGGCAGCGATCGACCGTCTCGTCCGGACCTGGGCTGCTCGCCGTCGCCCGGGAGCAGGCCGAGGTGGTAGCCGCGCGAACGATCGCGCTCTACGTCTCACTGGGCGCCGAACCGCAGACCGGGCCGCTGATCGACTGGTTGCTCGCCTCCGGCCGCGAGGTGCTCCTACCCGTCCTGTACGCCGACAACGACCTGGGTTGGGGTATCGCTCCAGGCGCGGCCGATCTGGTGCCGGGCCGGCTCGGGCTGTCGGAGCCGCCGGTGGATCTCGGAGCCGACGCGATCACCGCCGCCGAACTGGTGATCTGCCCCGCGCTCGCGGTCGATCGCAGCGGCGTACGGCTGGGCCGTGGCGGCGGCTCCTACGACCGCGCCCTGGCCCGCGTCTCCCCCAGTACGCCGGTCTGGGCCGTCGTCCACGACTCCGAGATCGTGGATTCGCTCCCTGCCGATCCTCACGACCAGCCGGTTCACGCAGCGCTCACGCCGACTCGGCTGGTGCGGTTGTCGCCGGACAAAATGACGGGCTGATTCGGCCACCGCGCTGGCAGGATGGCGCGATGACCTGGAACGAGAAGACGCTGGCAGCCCGAACCGAGCGAGCAGTCGCGGCCGCGACCGCCGCGGCGCGTGACCTCGGCCTGACCGTCACCGACCCGACCGTCCTGTACGACGTCTTCTCGGTGGTCGTGCACCTCGAACCGGCGCCGGTGGTCGCCCGGGTCCCCGTCGTCCTGCCGAGCGCGCTCCAGGACGCGGCGGTCGCGATGAGCCGCCAGCAGACCGAACTCGATGTGGCGCAGTGGCTCGTCGATCAGGGCCGGCCCGTGGTCGCTCCCAGCCCGTTGGTGCCGCGCGAGCCGGTGCGGCGGGACGGGTACTCGATGACGTTCTGGCAGTACGTCGAGCAGGACAAGACGGTCGAGCCCGACTTTCTCGCCGGGACTGCTTCGGCCGCGCGGCTGCACGCAGTACTGGCTGAGTATCCCGGGGAGTTGCCGTGGCTCTCGCCGGTGACGTCCGCAGTACCGGCTGGTTTGGCCGAGTTGTCGGAGGAGACCGAACTGCTGACGGCGGACGACCTGGACCGCCTGCGGCGAGAGTGGGACGTGCTCGAGCCGGTACTGATGACCCGGGCCGGATTCGAAACCGCCTTCCCGGGGGCACGGGTGCAGCCCATCCATGGAGACGCGCCCTACTACAACGTGATCCCCACGGTCGGCGGGGCGACTTTGTGGTCCGACTTCGAGGACGCCACGCTCGGGCCGGTGGAGTGGGACCTGGCGATGATCGAGCCGGCGCACGCCCAGCTCTACAACGAGACTGCCGCCGAACTGGGCCGGCCTGCCATCGACGAGCGGGTCGTCGGCGTGATGAACACGGCCCGGATGCTGCAGGTGCTGATCTGCCTGCCCTTGCTACCCGAACTGCCCGCGCTGGCCGAGGGCCTCAAGCCGTCGATCGAGCACTGGCGGACGATGCCGTTCGCGGGAGGACTGGTCTGATGCTCACCTCATTCGTCGACGACGGGGTCCTGGCCGGCGCCGTCCTGCTCGTGAGCCGCGACGGGCAGACACACGTCGAGGTGGCCGGCAAGGTCGCCTTCGACGGCCCGCCGATGGAGCGGGACAGCTTGTTCCGGGTGGCGTCGCTGACGAAGCCGATCGTCGCCGCGGCGACCATGATGCTGGTCGACTCGGGTCGTCTGACTCTCGACTCCCCGGTGCACGACCTGCTCCCGGAGCTTGCCTCGCAGCCCGTGCTGCGTCGCCCGGATGGTCCGCTCGACGACGTCGTACCGGCGGTCCGGGCGGTGACGGTGCGCGATCTGCTGACCTTCCGGCTGGGGCTCGGCGAGTCGGACAACGCGGCGCTCCGCGCCCGTGAGGAAGAGCTCGAACTGCACACCTTCGGGCCGCCAAAGCCTCGGTCGCCACTGGAACCCGACGAGTGGATACGGCGGTTCGCGACGCTGCCGCTGCAGTACCAGCCCGGTGAACGGTGGCAGTACGGGACGAGTTCGGATCTGCTCGGCGTACTGATCGCGCGGGCGAGCGGTCAGCCGCTCGGGGAGTTCCTCGACGAGCGGATCTTCACGCCGTTGGGGATGAAAGACACCGGGTTCACGGCTTCGGACCCGGCGCGGCTGACGACGGCGTACGTGGGCGAAGAGGTGTTCGACACCGCGGCGGAAAGCCAATGGCTGACGCCACCCACGTTCCCGACCGGGAGCGGCGGGCTCGTGTCCACCGCCGACGACTTCAACGCCTTCGCCCAGATGCTGCTGTCCGGCGGAGGCGGGATTCTCTCGGCCGAGTCAGCGCGAGAGCTGACCACTGATCAGCTGACCGCCGAGCAGCGCGCCGCCGCGAGCGCCACCGGCTTCATCGAAGAGGGCGCCGGCTGGGGCTTCGGTCTGTCGGTCGGAGGCGGCCGCTACGGCTGGGCCGGCGGGCTCGGCGCACTGTGGTCCACCGCGCCGGACCAGCAGACCGTCGTACTGCTGCTGACGACGCGGGCGATCTGGACCTGGCCGCCCGAACTCTTCGCGGCCTTCGAGGGTGCCTTCAGTTCTCCGGCTTCGTGAACGTGAGCGTGTGCTCACGGGTCGCCTCGACCGCGCCACGGGTGAAGGCCCACGGCAGGGTCTCGCCCCGCACCCACAGGTCGGTCTGGTCGGTGTAGTTGGACGTGTACGCGTGACCGGAGACGCCGGTCATGTTGATCCAGCGGGACTTGTCGAAGTCGGACAGGTCCACCACCATCCGCATCGACGGCGTCGCGGTCACGGTGTAGTCCTTCGAGGCGTCCCACGAGGTCGCGTTCACCAGGGACGAGCCGCCACCCAGCTCGTACGGGCCGCGGTTGAACATCTTGTCCACCACGCCGATCCCCGACTTGCCGAGGGTCTGGTTGGTCAGGGTGAGCTTGTGCAGCCGGCCCCACTGCCAGCTGCCGGGGTCGCGAGCCATCTTCGTGGTGATCTCGGCCCGGGCCTTGACCAGCGCGTCGCGCAGGACATCGTCTCGGCTCTCCCGCTGGGTGGTGGTGACGTTGTCCCACCAGGCGCTGTTCGGCTGCATGATCACCTTGCGCATCACCTCGAACCAGCGTGATCCGCCGTCCGGCCAGGTGCCTTCCGGCAGCTGGTCGTGGAAGGTGAGCGCGAGCAGGTTGCGCCAGACGACGTTGAAGTACGCCGCGGGCGCGGAGTCCGCCGGCTGGGTGAAGTCCCAGTTCCGCAGCGTGTCCTGGCCCTGCCGGTCGAACTCGTCGCTGATCTGCACCTGCAGCAGGTACGGGACCAGGGTCTCGGCGTTGCGGTTCTTGGTGTCCAGCTGGATCGAGGCCATCGAGTTCGCGTCGAGCTTGCCCGCGCCCCGGATCCGGTCGAGGATCTGCTGCGCCCGGTGGCCGTAGTCCCAGTCGTCGGTCAGGTGGTAGGGGTAGCTCTGCGGCACGACCGCCTGGTTCGCGGTCACGATGATGCCGTCGTCGGGGTCGGCCTCGGTCGGCATCGCCTCGAACGGGATGTAGCCCTTCCAGTGGTACCGCGAGTCCCAGCCCGGGACCGGCCAGTCGCCGTCACCGGCGTTGCGGATCGGGATCCGGCCGGGCGCCTGGTAGCCGATGTGGCCCTCGCGGTCGGCGTACACGAGGTTCTGCGAGGGCACCTCGAACTGCGCCGCGGCCGCCCGGAAGGCCTTCCAGGTCTGAGCCCGGTTGATCGCGAACAAGGCGTCGGCGGTCCGCCCCGGGGTCAGTGCCGTCCATTGCAGGGCGACGCCGTACGCCTCCGGGGACTCGAGTCGTTTCGCTGCCAGCTCGCCGGTCTCGCGCTCGTCCTCGCCGACGTCGGAGATGATCGGGCCGTGCCGGGACTCCCGGACGGTGATCTTCTCGACCTCGTCCTGGCCGGCCACCTTGAAGGTCTCCTCGCGCTTGGACAGCGCCCGGACCTTGTTGTCGTAGACGACGGCGTCGGGGCCGCTGAACTTCTCGAGGTAGAGATCCATCACGTCGGGGTCGAGGTTGGTGAACCCCCAGGAGATGGCGGCGTTGTGGCCGATCACCACCCCCGGCAGACCCGAGAAGCTGAACCCGGACACGTCGTACGGGCAGCGGGTGCTGACGTTGTTGCAGTGCAGGCCGACCTGGCTCCAGATGCCCGGCATGGTCGCGCCGAGATGCGGGTCGTTGGCCAGCAGCGGCTTGCCGGTGGTGGTGTGCTCACCGGAGACGACCCAGGCGTTCGAACCGATACCGTCCCCGCGGCCGAGCAGCTCCGGCAGGCCCTTGGCCACCTTGCCGACGGTGTCGAGCGACTTGAGCAGGTCCTTGGTCAGCATCCCGCGGCGGGCTTCGGTATCGACCGGGGCAGTGGTGAAGGTGCCGCCCTTGGTCACCGCGGCGGTCGCGACGATCGGCTCGTTGCGGTCGTACGGATAGTCCGGGTAGAGGCTGGCGATGTTCGAGACCGGATACTTCGCCGCGAGCTTGGTGCGGGTGATCTCGTCGTCCATGTTGCCGCCGAGGTCCCAGGCCATCGCCTTCAGCCAGGCGAGCGAATCGGCGGCGGTCCAGGGCTCGGGACGGTAGTCGGTGCCCTTGAGTGACAGCACGGCGTACTCGAGGCTGAGACCTGAGCCGGCGTGCGTGCCCAGGTAGGCGTTGACACCGCGGGCGTAGTCGTCCAGATACTGCCGGGTGGTCGGCGCGAGCAGCCCGAGCTCCTTCTCCGCGACCCGGCGCCAGCCGAGCGTTCGGACGAACTTGTCGGTCTCCAGCGCGTCCTTGCCGAACAGCTCGGCCAGCCGGCCGGCCGTCACATGACGGCGGAAGTCCATCTCGAAGAAGCGGTCCTGAGCGTGCACGTAACCCTGCGCGGCGAACAGGTCACCCGGCTTGTCGGCGTAGATCTGCGGGATGCCGTTGCCGTCACGAACCACCTCCACCTCCGCGTCGAGCCCGGTCAGCGCGACCGTCCCGTCGTAGCTGGGGAAGGAGTGGCGGACGACGAAGACGCCGGTCCCGGCCACCACCAGAAGCAAGGCGGCGAACACGATTCCGGACACGATGATGACACGCAGCAGGCGACGCACGGACCAAACTTAGAGAATGCGGCGGCCCACCCCAAATGCTGCACCCACCGGGATGTGGACAACCCTCACGGAATCGGCACCGTTCGCGTTCGATCCCCATGAGCATCGAACTCGAGTTCGTCCCCGTTCCGGCCAGTGAACTGGACCGGATCCGCTGCAACGGCCATGACGATTTCGGCAACCCGCTGACGGCCCGGACCTCCGGGGCCGGGGCGCCGCTGCGTTGCTGCCTGAGGCTGACCAGGGAGGGCGAACAGATCGCCCTCGTCTCCCATCGACCGTCCGCGCTCGGCGGCCCGTACGCCGAGGTGGGGCCGGTCTTCGTCCATCTCGACCCCTGTCCGGGCCCTGCCGAGTCGTCCTTTCCCACCGAGTTCACCGACCGTCACGCCGTCCTGCGCCCGTACGACGGCACTGGCCAGATGCTGGACGGCGTCCTGGTCGAACCTGGCCGGAGCGAGAGCGAACTCACACGGCTGTTCGACGATCCGGCCGTCGAACTGGTCCACGTCCGGAACGTGATCGCCGGCTGCTGGAACTTCTCCGTCCGGCGCGCGCCGGCCTGAACCAGCCGCTCACGGGCCCGAAGTTGGAATACTTCGGGCCCGTGACGCATTATTAGCAGTCGAGTAGTAGGAGTGCCAGCGGCCATCGAAGGGGAGTCACGTGCCGACGTACCAGTACCAGTGCACCGAGTGTGGTAACTCGCTCGAGGTCCGCCAGAGCTTCACCGACGACGCCCTGACGGTGTGCCCGGCCTGCGAGGGAACCCTGCGCAAGGTGTTCAACGCCGTCGGTGTCGTCTTCAAGGGCTCGGGTTTCTACCGCACCGACAGCCGCTCGTCGAACAGCAGCACGGTGCCGGCCAAGAACGAGTCGTCGTCCTCGTCCTCCTCCTCGTCGGATCCGTCCTCTTCCTCGGCGCCGAAGTCGGACTCCTCGAAGGGGTCCTCCTCGTCGTCCTCGGGATCGTCGTCCTCGTCGTCGGGCTCGTCCGGGTCTTCGGGCTCGTCGTCCGGGTCGTCGGGCAGCAAGAGCAGCGCCGCCTGAAGTTTTCCGGATTCCCCTGTGGACAACGGGGGAAGGGCGGTCGAAGGCTCGTACTTTCTCTGGCATGAGCCGACCTCTTCTTCGCAACCTGCTGAAAGCCGTTCGCCGGCACCGCCGCCTGCTGGCCGGGGTGTCCGCGGCGGCCGCCGTGTACTGCGGCGTGACCGCCCTCTCGCCGCCGCCCCCACCGACCGTGGCCGTGCTGGCCGCCGCCCGAGACCTCCCCGGCGGCTCGCCGCCCTCCACACGCGACCTTCGCACCGTGCGCTTACCCGCCGCCGTCGTGCCCGCGGGAGCCCTCCCGCCAGGCAGCGACCTCACCCAGCGCGTCCTCGCAGGTCCAGTGCGCTCCGGCGAACCCCTCACCGATGCCCGCTTCCTCACCCCTGCGGCCTTACCGGCCGGCCAACTCGCCTATCCCCTACGCCTGGACGACGCCGACCTCACCAGCCTCCTCCAGGTCGGCGACCGAATAGACCTCTACGCGGCCACTGCTACTTCCGGCGCCGCCGCCGCTCTGCTGGCCGCCGCTGTGCGGGTGGTCGCGTTGCCCGCGGCACGCCCCTCGGCAGCGGCTTCGTCAGGCGCGCTGATCGTGATCGCCGCCGGCCGCGACGTCATCAGCCGAATTGCCCAGGCCACTGCCAACGCGAGAATCACCTTCGCGCTGACTCCTGACACCAGCTAGCCCTTCGTTGGCTTCGGGGTTCGGGGTTCGGGGTTCGGGGTTCGCGGCTTCGACCAGAGCCGATCGGCACGGCGATTGTGCTCACCTGTCGGACAGGTGTGGTGGCGATCCGTGACGGCGCGGCGCGGTCCCTCGCCATCGACCGGCCAGGGTCCTACGTTTTGCGGGTAAACCCAGCCGAGGGTCCGCCCGGGCCCCGCACCGTGGAGGCATTGCAATGATCGAGGGCTTCAAGAAATTCCTGATGCGAGGCAACGTCCTCGACCTGGCGATCGCAGTCGTGATCGGCACCGCCTTCGCCACCGTGGTGAAGACCGTCGTCGACAACCTGGTCAACCCCCTGATCGCAGCGATCGGCGGTTCCAACGTCAACGGGCTGGCCGTCCAGCTCAACAAGGCGAACGAGAAGACGGTCATCGATTTCGGCGCCATCATCAACGCCTTCGTGGTCTTCTTCCTGACCGCCCTGGTGGTCTACTTCGTGCTCGTCGTCCCGATGAAGAAGATCCAGGACCGCCGCGCCGCCAAGGCCGGCACCCCCGAGGAAGACCCCGAGCCGCTCACCATGGACCAGGAGCTGCTGATCGAGATCCGCGACGCCCTCCGCGCCCGCCAGTAGCCCGCTCGCTTGCCGGCCGGGCCTCCCGACATCAGCCCCACTCCATACCGAGGGGCCCGGCCAACCGGGGCGATCACTGGTTGGCCGGGTACTGGAACCACGCGTAGTCGATCGGCTGAGGTTCGTTCCACTCGGCGGCCAGCGGCTCGTTGACGGGCTGAAAGCCGGCTCGGAGGTAGGCACGGATGGCGGGTTCGTTGTCGGGCCGGACGCGCAGGAAGATGTCGGCGTAGCCCGCGGAACGAGCTGGCACGACGAGAGCCCGGACGAACTCCGTGCCAATGCCTTTGCCACGAAACTCCGGCGCGACGATCAGGCGGGCGAGTTCGACCTCGTCGTCTTCGTCGTCGAGCCAGAGTTCGCCGTACGCGATCGGGCTCTCTCCGTCGAAGTAGAGGTACGCCTGGATGTCGTCGGCGATCGTGCGCCAACTGGTGCGGAGGTCAGCGGGCAGCGGGTAGTCGTCTCGCCCGGTCAGCAGCGAAACCTCTTGCGCCGAACTCGCCCAGCCGATCACCAAGGGGGTGTGCTTGCTCTCGAACGACCGCAACTCCATCAGATTCGCCCTTCACCAGCAGTGATGACAACCATGCAGAAGTGTCAGGACCGCAGGAGTCGCGGGAGCTGGTCAGTGGTGCGGCGGGACCTCGCGCAGGATGCGTTCGTCGTCGTCGCGGTCGGAGCCGCCTTCACCCCAGGAACGCGGGTCGTCGTCCCGGGTCTGCTCCGGCAGCACCGGCTCGTCGTCTTCGTACGGGCTCGTCATACGTCCAGATTACAAGGGCGAGGTCACCCGAGCGGGTCTCAGTCCTGACCCGGGATCCGGGGGAGGTTCTTCTGCCGCCCCTCCAGTTGCCCCTGCTGCTCCTCGGCCTGTACTGCGGGCGCCGTCGCCGCCTGGATGAGCGGCGCGATTCCGGGTTCCTGTTGCCACCTATCGCCGAGCACGCACCAGGCAGAAAGGACAGACAACGTCGGAATCGCCAGGCCGCCCAGACGCATCGGTTCGGCGTTCTGGAAACCGAAGGTGATCGTCCAGTTGGCCGGATCCGGATAGAACTCCTGGACCGCGTTGTAGTAGAAGCTCAGCCAGCCACGACCGGGCAGGTGGCACATCAACCGGTAGTTCGTCGCGATCATCGGCACCGTCTGCTGATCGCGCCAGAACACCTGGGCGTTCCGTTTGGCGGCCGCCTTCCGGCTTGCGTTGACCGCCGCGTTCGCGGCCATCAAGCCGAGCACCATGCCCGGCTTGCCGACGAACAGTCCGCCACTGGTGCTGTAGGCACCGCTACCGGCGTACAGGCGGGAGTAGTGCGCGGAGGTTTGCAGGTAGGCGACCTCGCCTGGCTCCAGGACGATCCCGAACAGCGTGAGCTCTTGCGGCTGATTGCCGCCGATCAGCCAGCGGGCCCAGTCCTGACCCAGCTGCCACTCCTCGCGCTGGCGACGGGCGAGCTCCGCCGCGTCCTTCCTCTTGCCCACGTCCGTCCTCCCGCTCGGGTCCCTCCGGTTGCCGCCAGATCATCCCATCCGGCCGGACCGAACAGGCCGCAGGTATTACAGAAGTGCTGCTATTGGCAATCGATCCGCCCCGTGACCAGATAGACGCCGTGCCGTGACAGTACTGCCACGACGAGCGAGATCCTCCTCCACCATGATGGGTGCCCTGCCCAACCCGGAAGGACCGAGTCGTGAGTGCATCAAGGACACGGGGCTTCATCGGGGCGACGCTCGTCGTGACAGTTCTCGGATTTACCGCCGCCTGCGGTAACGAGGACTCCAGCGGCGCCGGTGCCCAGCCCAGCCAGACGCCGACCACCCCCGGCGCACCGCCCACCCTCCCCACCGCCACACCCAGCGGAACTCCGAGCATGGACTGCCCGGAGACGATCACCGCCGTTCGCGAGGCCGTCGGCAAGGCCGTTTGGGGCAAAGGGACCGCCAAGTCCCTGTTCCAGCCGGTCAGCGTGACGATCTGCCAGTACGACGCGCAGGCGACGGGCGACGACTATGCGACCGTCACCACCAAGCGGACCGCTCAGCAGGCCGCCGACCTGTGGGCGCTGGTCAACAGCGCCAAGCCGGTGGCCAAGAAGCCCGCCATGTGCACCAAGGAACTGGGGCCCACCTACGTTCTGCGGTTCACCGACAACGACCGCGGCGTGCTCTCGTACACCGCCGAGGCGTTCGGTTGCCGCCAACTGGTGGCGACCTCCCTCGAAGGACAGGGCAAGCCCGGCGAGCTGGCCTCGCCGCGGCAGGTTTCTCCCGAGCTGGTGAAGGCGCTCGGCTTGCGCTGACCCTGCCCCGGACGTGCCCCCCGAAGCCGTCCGGGCCGGGGTCATCCCGCCCACCTTGCGGGTCACCTCTGAAGTCGACCTGCAAGGTGGGTGGCTGGGCCTTGCCAGCACCCGAACCACATTGCACCCTGATCGGCAGACCGCCGCCCAGGGAGGCCGGGATGCCCAGAGTCCGGACCGTACTCCGCTACGCCCGGCTCAGCGCAGCGCTGCTGCTTGTCTCCACTTCATGCTCGAGCCCAGCCGCGGCACCGCCAAGCAGTTGCGGCGGAGTCGCCGGCTTCACCTGTACGACGTTGCGCGTACCCCTCGACCACAGTCAGCCCTCCGGCAAATTACTCGAGCTGACGGTGGCAGTGGCGGACAACGCCGACGCTCCCCGCGGTGTGCTGCTGATGCTCACTGGCGGCCCAGGTCAACCTGGCGTGCCGCTGCTCGCCAGAGTCCGCACCTACTTGGACCCAGCCGTACTACGCGAGTACAGGCTGGTCATGTACGACCAACGCGGCACGGGAAGCAAAGGCATCAATTGCCCCGAGCTACAGACAGCAGTAGGCGGTTCAGACTTCCTGACGCCACCGCCGGACGCCGTACAGGCCTGTGCTGATCAGTTGGGCTCTTCTCGTGGCTTCTACGGCACACCCGACACAGTCGAAGACATTGAGCTCCTGCGCCGGCAGCTCAAGCAAGAACGCCTGACGTTGAACGGCACGTCGTACGGGAGCTTCACGGCAGCGCAGTACGGGCTGAAGTATCCGGACCAGGTCCAGTCGCTCGTCCTCGACTCCGTCGTCCCGCATGGCGGCATTGATCCGTTCGGCGCCGATCTGATGGCAGCGACCGGCAAGGTCCTCGCTGCTGCCTGCCGTCGAGACCCGAGCTGTACGTCGGACCCGGTAGCCGACCTTGCTTGGCTGGTGCGGCACGGCGAGCTGGACGGCTCTCCCCTGAACAGCACCAGCTTGATGGAGTCGCTGTCGATCCTGAGCCTCAACTCGGTCAACCCGACGCTCAAGGGCATCCCCCGGACGCTCAGCAAGGCCAGAACCGGCGAGCTGACCGAACTGAAAGGGCTGCTTCAAGAGGCGACCAGCAAGGGCATCGGCTTCGACCAGCTCTCCGCGGGCCTCCACCTCGCCACCCTCTGCGCCGATCTCCGCTTCCCCTGGGGCACCTCGGCCACGGCACCCGCAATCCGCTCAGCGCCGCTTGAGAGGGCAGTCGCCGCGTTGGACCCGGCCCGCCTCCACCCGTACGACGTACGGACCGCGCGGAACCAGCTGATGATCGAAGGGTGCAGGCTCTGGCCGCAGACCCGCGCGGCGGCGTACCCGGCAAGTCAGGAGCTGCTCCCCCGCACGCTGCTTCTGCATGGCGGCAACGACCTGTTCTGCCCGCCGGAATGGGCCGATTGGGCGAAAGCGCACGCTCGGCAGGCGGAGCTGGTCGTCGTACCGGGAAGCGGGCACGGCGTTCAGAGCAACCGGCAGGATCCCATGGGAAGGGCCCAGGTCCGAGCGTTCCTGCTGGGCTGAGACGGAACTGTGTGTGAATCTCTGCAGCACCCTGAGTAGCTCAGTGCGTCTAATAGATGTGAGGTGTTGTACGCCCAGCTGGGGAGTTGCTAGTGGAGTTCGAGGAGTACGCGTCCGCGCGCGGGCAGGAACTGGTGCGCCTCGGCTTCACCATCTCGGGCGACTACCAGCGAGCCGAGGATCTGGCCCAGATCGCGCTGATGCAGGCGTTCCGGTCCTGGCGCAAGGTGCAACGGGCGGACGACCCGCACCACTACGTGCGCCGGATCCTGATCAACTCCTATCTGTCGATGACGCGCCGCCGGTCCTTCACCGAGGCCCCGGCGGCCGAGCTCGACACCGAACACACGGTGCCGGATCCGGCCACGGACATCGTGAACTCCGACGACCTCTGGCGAACCCTCGCCACGTTGTCGGCCCGGGAAAGGGTCGTCCTGGTCCTGCGCTACTACCAGGACCTGGACGACCGGACGATCGCCGATTTGCTCGGCATCAAACCGTCCTCGGTGCGCGCGACCGCGAGTAGAGCTCTCGCCGCGCTCCGCAAGACGAGGCAGTCCCACCGTGTTGATGAGAGGTTGTCGTGAGTAAGTCAGACCTGGACGCCGAGCTGGAGCTAGAGGACGGCTTGCGTGCCACTTTCGAGCGCGCTGCGGCTTCCGTCCCACTGGCCGCCGGCCTGGCCGACCGCGCCACCGCGGGTGCCCAGCAGGCCCAACGGCGGACGTGGCTGATCTCCGGCGCGGCGGCTGCCGCGGTAGCCGTGATCGCCACCGTCGGCTTCAGCCTGCAAAACGGGTCGCAGTCGCCCCCGCAGCCCGCCGCGAACGGACCTGCCGCTGCTGTTTCCACCGCGGCCAAGGCTCCTGCCGCCACCGTCGAGACAGTCACCGGCAGTTGGCGACCGGTCCGGCTCAGCGGCTTCACCACGCTCAAAGCTGCCCGTCCGGACGACCCGGTCATTACTTTCAACGCCGACGGCACCTGGACCGGCTCCGACGGCTGCAACTCGCTCAGTGGCACCTACACGATCGGGCAACGCGGCGAGTTCACCAGCACCTCCAACGGCCAACGCCAGGTCGGCTGCGAGAACGTGCCGCACACGGCCGTCCTGCAGTCGACCGAGCGGCTGGAGAGCGACAAGAAGAATCTGACTTTCTACGCCGGCGACGAGCGAGAAGTTGCGAGATACGCTCGCACACGGTAGTCAAATTTGCTTGCGGAGGGTGATCGGCTATTGACTAGGTGCAGTCCCTGACCGGACGATTCACGGAGGCCGTCCACCGATTGGGGAGCTTAGTGCGACTCTCAGCTACCGTTCCGCTGCTCGCTCTCTGCTCAGCATCACTGGTTGTGGTCTCGGCTTCGGCCTTGCCGTCGACCGCTGTGCCGACGACCGCGACGAAGACAACGGTCTGCAACCACGCCGATCCGACCACGACGTCCTCGAACGCGACCCGGCTGTCCCAGCCCGTCTCGTCCAAGGACCCGCGGCCGCTCGGCCAGGCGATCAGCGAAGGCGTGACGACCGCAGTACGGACGATCGAGCCGCTCGACGCGTCCGGACGTCCCACGTCAGGGCTCCCGTTCGGGCTGAGTCAGGGCATCGTCGGCGTCCTGGGTTCACCCGAGACCGGCTACAAGGTCGTCGTCGACGACTCGGTGGTCGACGAGAAGAAGTACCAGGCCGCCATCGCCAAGAACGTCCCGGTCGCCGGCCAGAAGATGCTCGGCCTCGAGCGCAGCTGCCGCTCCGCGCGGTCGATCGCCGAGGCCTGGAACCGGATCGGTGCCCGCTCCTGGGCCGACGCGGCCAAGACGACGTACAGCGCAGACCTGGATCCGGCCTCCGAGGACATCCTCGTCGAGTACGACAAGGCGACCACGTCGGCGGCCGCGGTCCAGGCGCTGCAGTCGCTCGACGGCGTGCGAGCCACGGCGGGCAGCCTGCAGCGGACGTCGCGAGTGAGCGACACCCCGGTCGGCGGCCACTGGGGCGGCGCGATGATGAAGTCGACCACCAAGACCTGCACGGCCGGCTTCTCCGTCAAGAAGAAGTCGAACGGCCAACGCGGCTCGGTCACCGCCGGCCACTGCGGCGGCGTCGGCACCGTCTGGACGTCGGGCGCCCACTACTACGGCACCACCTCGGTCCGCACGAACTACCCCGACTACGACCAGTCCCTGCTGACCGGCAGCTCGTACGGCGCCAAGATCTGGACCGACGGCCCCGGCGACTCGGTCGACACGCGCACGGTCAAAGCCGCCGGCGACCCCGCCCTCGGCTCCTACATCTGCCAATCCGGCTACAAGAGCACCTCGATGTGCCGCCTCACCGTCAAGTCAGTGAGCGCCAAGTACTGCGACACCGACGGCTGCACCACCTACGTCGTCCGCGCCACCCGCGGCAACGCCATCGCCATCCGCGGCGGCGACTCCGGCGGCCCCATCTACACAACCTCAGGCTCGACCGGCGCCACCATCCGCGGCCTCGCCTTCGCCGGTGGCGGCTGCACAGGCTCCAACTGCATCACCCTGTACGCCGAACGCTACGCCTCCATCTCCGGCCACCTGGGCGTCACCGCAGTCACCGGCTGACGTCCGCTACGCTTACCCCCGGTCCAAGTGCGCCCCCGTAGCTCAGGGGATAGAGCGTCGGTTTCCTAAACCGTGCGTCGCAGGTTCGAATCCTGCCGGGGGCACCGTGTGATGTCTCGAGTCATCGGCGACAGCTGAACCTGCGATTCGTGGGTTCAGCTGTTGTCATTTGGGGTGTTTGCGGGCTGGTCCTGGGGGTCGGCCGGTGGGTTGGTAGTCCTTGGTGGGGTCGAGGGTGAGTTCGCGGAGGAGTTCGCCGGTGGCGGCGTCGACGACTCTGATTTCGAGGTCGTGGGCGAGGATCAGGACGTGGGTTCGGGCGTGGGTTCGTCCGATGCCGATGTGGTGGAGCCGGCCGTTGACGCGCAGGGTGACCACGCCGGTGTGATCGACGCGGTCGGTGCGGACCCGGTGGTGGACCTCGCCGGTCCGGTCGGTGCCTGGGGTGGCTTTCGGGCGCGCGGCATAGGCGGTGGCAGGGGTTGCTCGGTGCGGCAGGGACCGGTGTGGTCGGCGCTGGTTGTACTCGTCGGTGAAGGTGTCGAGCAGTGTCTGGAGTTCGCTCAGGGTGGTGGGCTGGATCGGTTGGGCGCGCAGCCATTTCTTCATCGTCTGCTGGAACCGTTCGACCTTGCCGCAGGTGGTGGGGTGGTTCGGGCGGGAGTTCTTCTGGGTGATGTTCAAGCGGCGCAGTTCGGTCTCGAGGCCGTTGCGGCCACCTTTCCCACCTGACAGCCGGGTGGTGTAGACCATGCCGTTGTCGGTCAGAGTGGAGGCCGGGATCCCGTACTGGGCAACGGTTTCACCGAAGCTGGCGAGCACGATCTGGCCGGTGATCCGAACATGGGCGGTGATCGTCAGGGCGTAGCGGGAGTGGTCGTCGAGCCAGCTGATGATCTCTACGTCTGTCCCGGGCCGGCCGGCCGCTGTGGTGAGGCGGTAGTGGGTGAAGTCGGACTGCCAGCACTCGTTGGGCTGCTCGGCGGCGAACCGCACGTACGACGACCTGGGCCGCTTGCCCGGATCCGGTACGACCGACCCGGCCCGGACGAGGATCCGGTGGATCGTGGCCCGTGACAGCACGGTGGCATGGTGATGACCCAGGTGCCAGCCGATCGTGTCCGCGCCCGCGTCCAGACCCTGCTCGGTCAACTGTTTGCGCAGCGCCAGTACCAGCTCGACCGTCTCGGCCGGGGTGGCCCGCGGTGAGGTCTTCGGACGCCGGCTGCGTGCCTCGAACGCTGCCTCGCCCTCGGCCAGATACCGCGCTTTCAGTTTGTAGACCCAAGCCCGATGGACGCCGTACCGCGCGGCGACCTCCGAGGCTGTCTGTCCCTCGATGAACAGGGCCGTGATGACCAACCGAGCCTTCGACATGCCCGAGCGTCCAGCCCGACCAGCCTGTCGCCGATCACCTGAGACACGTGTCGCCTATGTCTTGAGACACCTGTCGCCGATGTGTTGAACCACAACACTGCCGGGGGCACCGTTCAGATCCGCAGGTCAGAGGCCTGCGGGGTGGTTGAGGCGCCACCACACCCGCACCAACCGCGCGCGGACCGCAGAGCCCGGCCCCAATGCATAGGTCCGGAGCGCTACCCATGCGGCGGCCACGTCACAGTTTCTCGACGAGCGGGAGTACGGGCGGAGTACGGGCAGCGGCGCGTGCAGGCCGGCTCCTACAGTGCGGTGCAGTAGCCCCCTCTGAGAGGAAATTCAGGATGTTCCGCGTTATTCGTTCCACCCTGCTTGCTGCCGCGCTCGTCATGGCGACGCTCGTTCCCACCGTCGGGAACACTGCTCCCGCGGCGGCGGCCGTGCAGAACAAGGCCTACCTCAAGCTGGTCTTCAACTGTGGACGCGTGGGAGATGTGACGGTGACCGTCACTGCCCCCGGCGTCCGGGCCAGCGCCCGCGACTCGGTCGGCACCTACTACTTCCAGGGCCGAGGCGGAACTTACATCGTGAAGCGGCTCTCGAACGGCCGGATCGCCTCGAAGACGGCGTACCTCTCGGTGCGCGCGGGCACCACCCGGACTGTCCTGGTGTGCAACTCCAGCTGGGCCTGAGTCTGCCGGTTGGTCGTCACGGCCGGAATCTCGGTGTAGACAATTCATCAACTGCTGGCCGAGATCAGATCTCTCGACGAGCCAGCGAAGCACTTGGCCCAGGCGCTTCGCTGGCTCGAGACCGTCGACGGCGTGTTCCGTCGAGCCAAGCCGTCGGCCCCTACCCCGCACTTGGTGGCCTACGTCGTTGTGGTCGACCGGTCAGTTGCCTGTAGCAAGAAAGCAGGTAGCGGTCACCGGATGAAGGTGAACCAGTGGCGGCCGAGCTCGAGGGGGCGGGGAGCGGCGGCGAGGCGGTGGACGCCCACCGACCACTGGTCCGCGTCCGGCGCGACGAAGGCGATCTCGTCGAAGCCGGCGTCGGCGAACCAGCCACGGATGGAAGGGGTGAGGTCGGGATCGTTGCGGTGGCGGGTCCAGACGACTTCGGCCCCTGGCGCGCAGAGCTGGGGCGCTGCCTCGATGGTCGCCTGGATGTCGACGTCGCTCACGTTGCCGAAGATGCCGCACAGCAGGACGAGATCGGCCGGTACCGCGCCCGCGTAGACGTCGCTCTGCGCCGCATCGGCCTGCCGGACCTCGATCCTCGCAGGCAACGCCTTGGCGACCTCTCGGGCGCGGGCCGACAGTTCGGCGTCGTACTCGATCAGGAGGGCGGTGACCCGGTCGGCGTCCGAGCGGTCGGCCAGAACACCGAGCAGGTCGCGCCCGTCGCCGGCGCAAGCGCTGATCACGCGCACCGGATCCGGAGCCGTCGCGTCCAGACGGCGGTCGATCTGAGCGCGGACGGCGGCGAGCCGGTCGCCCAGTCCTGAGCCCGGCTTGGCGTAGGCGTCGTGCCACTTCGACCAGTTCGTACTCACAGCCTCGACCCTAGGTGCCCAGCAACTGATCGCCAATGGCGGTCGACGTCCAGATTGCACCAGCCTCCCGGGACCAACCGTGGCGGTGATGTCGGCGGCGTTGGCCGAAGACGGCATCATGACGGCGGTCCCGAGCGCGCGGGCGTTGCGCTGGATGGGTGGCTGGACGGTGCGCGGCCGAAGCTGTTCCGGGAGGGGAGCGGCCGGCGTTGTTCCTTGATGGCATCTGCGAGGGTTACTGCCCGCTGATCTCTCAGGGCTGATCGGCATTGGTGCCGAGTTGCGGCGTGGATCGCAGGTCGGCTGTTGGGGATGTACGAAGGGCGGGGCAGAATCAGAGGGTGAAGAAGCCTGAGGCTGATCCTGTGATCGCGCGGAACCGGAAGGCTGCGCACGACTACCACCTGGGTGAGTCGTGGGAGGCGGGGATCGTGTTGCAGGGGATGGAAGTGAAGGCGCTTCGTGCCGGGCGGGCCTCGTTGATCGGCGGCTTCGCGATGGTCGAGGATCGGGAGCTCTGGCTGCACGGCGTCCACATTCCGCAGTACTCGCAGGCGCGGTGGTTCAACGACGGGTCGCGGCGCAAGCGGAAGTTGCTGTTGCACCGGGCGCAGATCGACAAGATCGAGCGCAAGGTCAACGAGAGTGGGCTGTCGATCGTCCCGGTGCTGCTGTACTTCAAGGACGGTCGGGCGAAGGTGGAGATCGTCCTGGCGCGCGGCAAGAAGACCTGGGACAAGCGCAATACGCTCGCCGAACGCGAGGCGAACCGCGAGGTCGAGCGCGCGGTCAGCCGCCGGCTCAAGGGCCGGCCGGACTGATCCCAGCCGGTAGGCGACTACGACATGTGGAATGACTGAAGCGACCAGCCTGGCAAGACGACAGTCGCCGGCTACATGGTTGATCAGCTTGTACGACTGCCGGTATGACTCGATCGGGTCGGATCGTCACCCCGCCGAGTTATCCACAGGCCCTGAAACAGTGACTGCCTTCTCGGCATCTGTCGGTCTAATCGAGACAGCGACGAAAAGCTGCCTAAAGGAGAACCGACGATGATGGTGGTTGTGGTACGAGCTGACGCCGGCCGGATGGTGGTCGACGTAGTACTGGTCATCCTCGTGATGGTGACCGCGATGCTGCTGATGCTCGTGTCGGTGGGTTGAGTTCGCCGCGGCGGGATCACGTTCGAACGATGATCGCTCAGCTCGGCGAACTCTCTGGAGTGATCGTGAAGCCGGCTTCGCGTGACGAGGTGAACTGAAAACGGGAGCATTCCCAGAGATGGGTTGCTCCCGTTCAGTCGGGTGAGTGCTGTGGGGTCAGCGGCCGGTGGCTTCGCCGAACTTGTCGGTGGCCTGCTCGGTGAGGCCCTCGGTCGGGAGGTCGACGCCGGTGGTTTCGGTGACCTGGTCACCGAAGGCGTTGGCGTGGTCCTGGGCTGCTTCGGCGTGGCCTTGGGCGGTTTCGGTCAGGCCGTCGGTGGCCTGGCCGGCCTGGTCGGCGAAGCCTTCGGTGGCGGCGGTGGCCTGGTCGGCCGCGCCGGTGACGTCTACGCCGGTGGTCTCGGCGAGCTTGTCGGAGGCGCCGGACAGGTCGATGCCGGTGGCTTCGGTGACCTTGTCGGTGGCGCCGGACAGCAGCTCGGAAGCCTTGTCCTTGAGTGAGTCGAAGATGCCCATGAGGGGAGAAACCCTTCAGTCATTGTTGGCTAGGAGGGAATCACCCAGCGTAACAAGGCGATCCAAACAGTCACAGGCCGAAACCCGGAAGCGGAAGTAGAAGAAATCGGCGGGCGAGACCCTTGGGTGGCGAGCGGTCGCGATATATCGTTGGATTATCGTGATGGCTCGGTGAGGAGTGGTTGGGATGACTGGTTCGGCGTACGCGGGTGGATGGCACGGGTTCGGGCGGCTGGATTGTTCGGCGTTCGAGCAGGTCAAGGAGGAGTTGCGGGCGGCGATGACCGGCCGGAAGGGCGGGCACGGGTTCCAGCACGGCGGGCGGCCGCCGTTCGGTGGACCGGGGCCGTTCGGTGGGCAGGGGCCCTTCGGTGCTTGGGGTTTCGGTGGGCCGCCGTGGGCGAACCCGCGCGGATCCAGAGGACCGAAGGCGCGGCGGGGTGACATCAGGGCGGCGATCCTGGCGGTGCTGGCGGAGCAGCCGATGAACGGTTACCAGATCATCCAGGAGGTGGCCGAGCGCAGCGGTGGGGCGTGGAAGCCCAGCCCTGGTTCGATCTATCCGACGTTGCAGCAGCTCGAGGACGAAGGGCTGGTCACCGCGGACGCCGTGAGCGGACGGCGTACGTTCACACTGACGGACGAAGGACGCGCGTACGTCGCCGCGCACGCCGACGAGGTCTCGGCGCCGTGGGAGGCGATGACCGCGCAGGACGACGACGAGAACGGGCTGAAGCCGATTCTCGGGCAGGTCGCGACGGCGATGTGGCAGATCATGGCCGCGGGATCGCCCGAGCAGCAGGCGAAGGCGCGCGACGCGGTGATCACCCTGCGGCGCACGCTCTACACGATCCTCGCCGACGACGAGGAAAGTGGCGACGACTCCAGGGCTCGGTCATGAGCGACCACTTACCGGCTCGCGGCGGGTCGCTCCGGATCGGTGATGCCGAACGCGACCTGGCGGTCTCGGGGTTGAGTGAGCACTTCGTCGCCGGACGGCTGACGCAGGAGGAGTTCGAGGAGCGCAGCGGGCACGCCACCAAGGCCCGGTACGCCGATGAGGTCGACGCCTTGTTCGCCGACCTCCCGGAACTGGTGCCGGCGCACCAGTCCTGGACACCCGGCAGGCCACCTTGGGCCCAGGGCCAGACGCCTTTGGCACAAGGGCATCCGTCCTGGGCACACGGTCGGCAGCCGCGAGTCAGGGTCGGCCCGCCGCCTCCGTTCCTGTGGATCTTCCCGGTCCTGATGGTCGGCTTGGTCGTGTCGTCGGTGGTACTGACAGCACCGTGGTTGTTGTGGATGCTGTTCTGGTTCGCGATCCTCAGCGGACCGATCCGTCACCGCCGTTTCCACCACGGGCACCGACGCGGCTAGGACCAACTCAGTAGGCTCTGCCGAATGAGCTCCAGGAAACCGCGCCGGGCACTGCGCGCGCTGATCGTCATCTTGCTGATCCTGGTCGGCCTCGGCGTCGCCGCCGACCGGGTCGGCGAGTCACTCGCCGAGGACCGGCTGGCGACCGCGGCGGCCACCGAGGCAGCGCAGTACGACGTCAGCGCGGCCGACACGTCGGTGGAGATCGGCGGCTTCGGTTTCCTGCCGCAGGTGGCCAGGAGCAAGTTCGACAAGGTCACGCTGACCATGCGCGAGCCCACCATCGAGAAGATCCCGGCCGAGAACCTGACCGTGGAGATGCACACCATCCACGTCCCGCGGCAGGCGCTCACCGGTGATCGGAGCGCGCCCGTCACCGTGGACAAGGCCGATCTGAACCTCCGCCTCGCCCCGGCAGGTCTGCTCAAGCTGACCACCAATCCGCGCGGCATCGACGCTCTGAAGTTCCAGATCGTCGACGGCAAGCTGGTCGGCCGGGTGAGCATCCGGGGCCTGGAGGCGTCCGCCGCGATCCAGCCGCTGCCGGTCAACGGGCGAATCGGATTCGTGGTCGACAGGTCGGTGCTCGACAACATTCCGGAGCGGCTCCGCAGCCTGGTCAGCTCCGCGCTCGCCCGCGGCATCGCCGTACCGGAGCTGCCGTTCAACGCTCAGCTGCAGCGGATCTCGGTCGAGGGTCAGTCGCTCGTCCTCACCGCTACCGCCACCAACCTCAAGCTGTCGGGCGCCTGACCCCAGCTCCCCGGCGACCCCAAGGCGACTACCCCTGTCGCTCGGCGAGCGCTTCGATGGCTGCGGCGACCTCGGTGGGGTGAGAGATCGGGGTCAGGTGGTTCGCGGTGGGGATGATCGTGGCGGCCGGGGCGCCGACGCGAGTGGCCGTCTCGACCGCGTTGCCGCCCTGGGTGTCGAACTCACCGAAGACGACCGAGGTCGGAACCGGTACGTCGCGCAGGCCGGCCAGCCGCTCCGGTGGTACGGCGGGAATCCCGTTCGCCGTCATCTCCCACACCGCCTGCTCCGCGCCGGGTTGCCGGAACGGCCGGACCCACTGATCGACGTCCGGGGCCGGGCAGGTCGGTCCGCAGGTCTCCTTGAAGATCCGCCGGATCAGCCAGTCGGAGCCGAGCACCAGGCGGAACAACGTCGTCCGGTACGGCGGAACGACCAGGTTTCGCGCCCAGGAGCCGCCTTCGTCGGGAAGCGGCAGCCCGTCCCCGTCCAGGAACATCAGCCCACCGATCCGCCCGGGCGCCTCCAACGTCGCTTCCGCCGCGATCCCGGCGCCGAGCGAATGGCCGACCAGCATCGGTTTCGGTTGCCCTGGGCCACCAAGCTGCATGGCGTCCAGGAAACCGAGCAGTTGCGCCGCGAGATGCTCCACCGTGTACGGCGCCTTGCGCTCGGAGTACCCGTACCCGGTGATGTCGTAGGCGTAGACCCGATGGCCGCTCAGCAACGGCACCAGCCGGGACCAGGTGTCTACCGACTCGACCGAGCCGTGCACCAGCACGATCGGCGTACCGGTCGTTCCCCAGGTCTCGTACCGCGTGCTGACGTCGCCTGCCTGCACGAACTTCAGCCCGGGCGGGGGCGCCGCCGTACCGCCGGTGAAGGCGTTGTACCCCAGCGAGCCGACCGTGACGACCAGCCAGCACACGACGATCACGAGCACTGCCCGCCGCAGGAACCGTTTCACCGCCTCAGTCTGACCGACACCGCGCCGGGCAGGCGCCAGGGACACCCCTGCCCGAGCGTCAGTCCGTGAAGCCGTTGGAGAACAGCATCGCCGTCGCGCCCGCGTCGACGTACAGCTCGACTCCGGTGATCGAGCGGGCTTCGGGCGAGACCAGGAAGGCGACCGCGTTCCCGATATCGATCGCCTCGACCGCCGTCGGCAGCATCTGCCGACTGGCGACGAACTCGCTGAGCAGATGACCGTTGCCGCGGCTCTCCACCGCGCCGGGGTGGACGATGTTGCAGCGGATCCCCTGCCGCCCGTAGTCCCGCGCGGTACCCCGGGTCAGCGCGGCCAGCGCGGCCTTCGTACCGGCGTACAGGGTGAAGGTCTCGGCGGCACCGGCCGCGTGCACCGAACCGATGTTGACGATGCTGCCGCCACCGCCTTCGACCATCGCCGGCACGGCTTCCTTGATGCAGGTCCACGGCCCGCGGTAGTTGATCGCGTGCAGCCGGTCGAACTCCTCAGGAGTCGCCTCGGCACCAGCACCCCGCAGGCCGACCCCCGCACTGTTCACCAACGCGTCGAGCCGCCCGAACTCGGCGACCGTCGCCGCCACCACATCCCGGACCGATTCGGCGTCCGTGACATCCAGCGCCATCGGTACGGCGTTGCCACCCGCCGCTCGCGCCTCGTCCGCGACGGCAGTCGCCGACGCCAGATCCTGGTCGGCAACCACCACAGTCCACCCCTTGGCGACGAGCGCGCGGCAGATCCCACTACCGATCCGCGCTCCCCCACCACCCGTCACGATGCAGACCGAACTCATGCAGGCACCCTCTCCATCGATGTTCTTGATGGAGAGGGTGCCACTGGTTGCTGCCGGCAGAACTACTGGCCCGAGAAGGTGAAGCTGGAGCCGGGTTCTGTACTGATGTTGCCGTCGCGGGAGTTGGTGACCGTGACGTTGCTGAGGATCGCGTTGCCGCGGGCGCCGCCCATCGCGAGGATGCCGGAGCCGTTGTTGGACTTGTCGATCCTGACGTTGGTGATCCGGACGTCCTGCATCACGCCGCCGCCGGTCTTGAACTGGATCCCGTCGTAGGTGGAGTCGAGGATCTCGGTGTCACGGATGGTGACGCCGGGGATCGGCAGGTTCTGCGGGAACAGGGTGATCGCGCCGAACTCCTGGTCCTCGTTCCAGAACACGCCACCACAGCGGTACAGGCCGTTGTTCGCGATCAGCGTCGTGCCCGAGAACGGCAGCGGGTCGTGGTCGGTCGCGAGCATGATGCCGGGGTAGTTCATCGTGTCGTAGATCAGGTTGTTCTCGATCTTGTTGCCGTAGCCGCCGTAGATCGCGATGCCGTTGGCGCGCCAGGGCAGCTGGACGGTGTTGTTGGTGAACGAGTTGTCGTGGGCGACGTCGACCGACTGGTCCTTCACGTACTTGTTCGCCCAGACCGCCAGCGCGTCGTCCCCGGTGGTGCGGAAGGACGAGTTGAAGACCTTCGAGTTGCGCGAGCCGTTGCTGAAGTTGATACCGTCCGCGTAGGTGTTGCGGATCCGCATCCCACTGAACTCCAGCCCGTCGGCCGGGCCCCACAGGTCGGGGATGTTGTCGTAGTCGCGACCGACCCAGGCCCCGACGTTGGCGTGCTCGATCCAGACGTTGGTGATCTTGGTCCCGGTGCCGAACCGGCCGTTCAGGCCGACGCCGCCTTCGGCGTTGCCGTCACCGCCCCGGATCCGGCCGGAGCCGAAGATCGCGAGGTCGGAAATCTGGGTGAACTTGTCGATATCGAAGCCGAAGTTGCCCTCGTGCGGGTGGTTGATGCCGCCGGCGTTCTGCGGCTCGATGGTGGAGTAGAGCTGCGAGTGCCACATGCCCGCGCCACGGATGGTGACGTTGCTGATCCCGACCTGGTTGAACTGACCCCGGTTCAGCGGGTCGTCGGTGAGGATCTTCTTCTCCTGCCGCCACTGGCCGGCCGGGATCCAGACACAGCTGATGGTGCCGTTCTGGTCGGCGGTGACCGCCCGCTGGATGGCGTCCGCGTCGTCGATGCCGTCACCGGGGACAGCGCCGTACTGCGTGATGCTGGTGCAGCCGGCGGGCTGGCTCAGCGCCGGTGCCACCTGCTCGAGGTCGATCGTGTCGATGATGTAGAACGAGGCCGTGTCACCCGCGTCGCGCTGCAACTTGAACTTCGTGCCGGCCGGGTAGGACTGCGACAGCAGGGCGTGCGACTCGTCGAACAGCCGGCGCGCGTCGCCCCCGGGGGTGTTCGTCAGGCCCTCCGGCTGGTCGGTGTTGCCGTAGAGCCAGCTGAACCGCGAGGACAGGTTGAGCTTCCGCGCGAAGGTGCCGTTGACGTACAGGCTGATCGTTGCCTCGAGCCCCTGCCCGTTGGCCGAGTCGGGGATCGAGTTGCGGACGACGATCGAGTTGGACTGGTTGGTCGAGGTGAACTCGACGAACTGGCCCTGGCTGTTCAGCCGCACCGACGAGCGGCCCGAGGACTCGGTCGCGAAGTTGGTGTGACCGAAGGTGCGCAGCGCGTCGGTGGTCAGCAACGTGCCCTGGTAGCTGGCTGCCTCGGCCTCGTAGGAGACGTACGGCACCGCGGCGCCACGACCGACCACGATCGACCGGGCCAGCGAGTTGTTGGTCTCGTTCGTCTCGGCGACGGCGTTGGCCGAGTCGGCCGTCGCCGTCAGAGTCGCTCCACCGCTGGCGGCGGTCCAGCTGCCACTGATGGCGACGTTGACGGTCGCACCGGCCGCGATGGCTCCGGTCGCGCCGGTGAGGGTGCTGCTGCCGACCGTCAGCCGCGTAGTACTGGCTGCTGCTGAGGCCGTACCGCGGTTGTTGACCGCGACGGTGAAAGTGACCGGAGCTCCGACGGCCGGGTTCGGCGGGTTGGAGGTGATGCTCAGGACCTGCAGGTCGGGACCGGGAGCCTGCGCAATCACCAGTTGCGTAGCCGCGGTGAAGGTGTTGTTGGCGTCGTTCTGCTCGACGATCGTGTTGGTCGGGTCGACCGTCGTACTCACGCTGTAGGTGCCCTCGGCCCGCGTTCCCGCGTTGACCGAAACGGTGGTCGAGGCACCCGCGGCCAGTGCGCCCACGGTGGCCGTGCCGACCACGGTGCCGCCGAGGTTGAAGTTGGCCGAGGTCGCTCCGGCCGCTGCCGAGCCGATGTTCCGGACCGTCGCGGAGAGCGTGATCGGGGAGGACTCACTCGGTGCCGCGGGGGTCCAGGTGGTCGTGGTGACGACCAGGTCCGGGTTCGGCGCCGGCGTACCGATCACCTGGAACTCGGCCACCTGACCGCCAGGAGCGCCGGTGTTGCTGAAGACCTGCAGCCGTACGTCGGCCGCGCGGCCGGCGATCGGGATCTCGACGGTGTTGCCGGAAGCCGGGTTGAAGTCGTAGGTGGCGCGAGCCTTCAGGGTGCTGAAGCTGGTGGCACCCTGGTCCCGGCCGAGTACCTCGATGCTCTGCGTGCGCGAGCCCCAGGCCTGGTCGGGATTGAGCTTGACGACCACCGAGCTGAGTTCGGCGTTCGAACCGAGCTTGACGGTCAGCGTGGACGGGAAGCCGTTCGACTCCCAGTACGTCGCGGTGTTGTTGTCGTTGGCGTTGGTCGCGACGAAGTTGTGGATCGTCGACGAAGCCTCGATCGGCTTGCCGGTGGCGAGATTGGAGCCGCTCCCCTGGCCGTTGCGGCGGACCCGGTTGCTGTCACCGGACTCGTTGCCGACGGCATCGCGGGCGCGGACGTAGTACTCGACCGTCGCCGAAGCCGGCTGCGACTCGGTGAACGTCAGCACGCTGCCGGCGACCGTGGTGACCGCGGCGTTGTTGCGGTAGACGGTGTAGCCGGTGACGCCGATGTTGTCGGTCGACGCGTTCCAGGCGAGCCGGATCTGTCCGGCGGCCGGCTCGGTCAGCGCAAGGCTGCCGGGCACGGTCGGCGCCTGGGTGTCACCACCGGTGTCCGGGCCGTGGAGCTCGAACTCGGACAGCTGCCCGGCGGCCCAGCCGGTGTTGCCGGTGATGTTCAGACGCACGTAGCGGGCGGTCGCAGCCGGGAAGTTGATGGTGACGGTGTTGCTGGTGGCCGGCGCGAAGTTGTAGCCGGCGCTGGCCACGACGTCGGCGTACGACGTGCCGTCGGTGCTGGTCTGGACGGCGAGCGTCTGGGTGCGCGCTCCCCACGTGGCGGGGAGCTTCAGCACCACCCGGTCGACGGTCTTGGCGCTACCGAGGTCGGCGCGCAGCCACTGCGGGAAGGCGTTGTTGGTGCTCTCCCAGTAGGTGTTCTGGTTGCCGTCACCGGCGTTGCCGACCGGGTAGTCCCCAAGCGCGCTGTTGGCGGAGAGGGTCTTGGTCAGCACCGCCGTGACGGCGGCGGTGGCGACGGTCGGCACCAGACCGGTGACGATCAGGGCGGCCGTGAGCAGGCCGCCGAGCAGGCTGGCGACCAGGCGCGGGCGGGGCTGCTTCCGCGAGCCCGACTGCGGTAGTTGTCTCATCAGTGTCCTAAGGGCGGGGGGACGGTGGACCTAACCGCCGCCTCGTACCTGCAGGTCACTCTGTGAAACTTGCGTCGTTTCTGCAAGCTTTTTGCGAGACGGTAGCCAAAGGTTGCAGCCCTGCGCGTGGTTCGTCAACGGCTCACGGCTGACGAATCCGCTGAGTTGTCAGCGGCGGACGAACGAACCGGTTAACCGGTGCCAGCTCGGCTGGTCGGCCCAGAGGGAGGTCGCGGCCAGGTACGGGCGGAGCAGTGAAGTCAGGTAGGGATTCCCTCGGTGACGGAGCTCGGCCGTGGCCAGATGACGGGCGACGCCGGCCAGCAGGTCGGCGAGCTGGATCCTGGGATCGGTACGGGAGTCGAGCATCGTCAGCCCCAGCAGGGGTTCCGGGATCGGCGAGGTGCGGCGGAGCAGCTCCTGCACCCGGGTGACCCGATGGTGGGTGAGCGCGCTCTGCTCGTCGTGGAGAATCGCTACCGCCGCGCCGTCGGCGGTCCAGAGACGAGCGGTTTCGAAAAGCGCGGGGATCAGCGGCTCGAGTGGCGGCGGGACCGGCGAGCGGTCGTCCTGCAGTTCCGTGAGCACGTGGAACAACTGCGGCCTGGCCTCGCGGAGCTCGCCGAGGATCGGGTCGAGGCGCTCGGATCGCAGGTCGTCGAGGGTCTTGAGGAAGTGGGCCACGTAGGGTCCGTCGATTCCGCGGTAGCGCTTGTGCCGCATCATCCCGACGAACGCGGCGAGAAAGTCCCGCCACCTCGCCGGGCCGAAGACGACGGGGCCGGTGTGGTGCAGGGTGCGGGCGACCGGGCGCAGGTCCAGCGCCAGGCTGGTGCCGGCGGCGTACGACGGCTCACCGACGAGCAGGTCGACCAGCCGGGTGACGGTGAAGTAGGTCTTGTCGGTGAGGTGCACGGTCGCCCGGCCCGACAACGTGCCGAGCAGCCATTCGACCGCGAGACGGTTACGGAAGAGCTGGCCGGACTTGTACTCCGTGGCCGAGTACCGGCGGAATCGCTGGTGCAGCAGGGCGACGTACGCCGCTGCCGTCTCCTGGTCGAGCGACAGGCCGACGTGGGTGATGAGTTCGAATTCGGGATCGAGCATGTTGGTGCCGGTGAACCCGGACTCGTCACACGCGATCTCGACAGGACGCGACTGCATGGGGCTCCCTGAGAAGGAAAGGACTGCACGCTTGAGGGACCCGGCATGAGACCGGGTCGTCGTTGATCACGCGAACACCGTGTTGCTCGGTGCGGGTGAGATCAGTAAGCGGCAGCAGCCTTCTCAGCAAACATACGGCCATCATCGACGGGCCGGGCGGCAACCGCCAGTTCTTTGATCAGGGCTTGCGGGCGAGCCCGGCGACGATCAGGTTGCTCGCCTCGAACGGGTCGGCCTCGGGCCTCTCCCACCACTCATCGAGGCCGACCAGCCCTGGCTCGAGCAGCTCCAGCCCTTCGAAGAGCGAGGCGATCTCGTCCGGCGTCCGGAAGGTGACTGCCCGGAAACCGCCACGCAGCTTCTCCTCCACCCCGGTCGCGTACTCCGCCCGCCGGCTGCCGTCGCGCGGGTTGCACGGGTGAGTGAGCGCCAGGTACGACCCTGACGGCAGCGCGTCCAGATAGCCGTCGACGATGGCGCGAGCTTGTTTCGTGTCGCGGACGTGGTGCAGGACCAGGCACTGAAGCACCGCGACAGGCCGGCCGAGGTCGAGTGCGCCGGTGACCACCGGGTCGGCGAGCACCGTGGCCGGATCGGTCAGGTCGCCGGCAGCGAAGAAGCTGTGCCGGTCGTCGGCGAGCAGCGCCTGGCCGTGCCGGATGACGGTCGGATCCTTGTCGAGATAGACGACAGTCGCCGCCGAACTCACCCGGGCCGCGATCTCGTGGGTGTTGTCGGCGGTCGGCAGGCCGGAGCCGAGATCGAGGAACTGGAGCACCGCCGCCTCGCGCAGCAGTCGCTCGACCACCTCGGCGAGCCAGCGCCGGTTGGCCCGCACCAGCGCGGGCAACTCCGGGGCCACCTCGATCACCTGCTGTGCGAGCTGCCGGTCGACCTCGAAGTTGTCCTTGCCACCCAGCAGCAGGTCGTAGACCCGGGCGTCACTGGGCCGCTGCATGTCGACGTCGGGCGCGGTCGCCCGCCCGCCGCCTGCCCCCTGGTCCATCTCCACCCGCCCGAATCCGAAAACCGCGATTACCGGAGGCTATCGCGGCGAAACGCTCCGTAGAGCAAGATCACGCTCTCATCCCCCAACTGCCCCGAACTACCCAAGTTTCTGCCCGGCGGAACGTCATTGGAACAGGGTTCCGGCCAGCGGGACATTTGCGGGCAACACTCCGGTAAGCGCTTGCCGTACGCACGGGCAGCACCCCAGACTGAGCCACCGGCCGGCCATCCGACGGCCGGACCGAGTGACACCGGATCACCGCCCCGACCGGAGGACACGATGGACCGAAGGACCTTTCTGACCAGCACTGCTCTGACCAGTACCGCGCTCGGCATCGGTCTCGCCACCTCGACGCCAGGCCTCGCCGGGGCGTCGCCCGGCCGGGCGCCGGCCCTGACCCGAGCGCGCGCCGTCCGGGCGACGAGTCTCGACCAGTTGCGGCAGGCCATCGCCGCCGCGCGGCCCGGGGGCACGGTGGTGCTGGCCAACGGCACGTACGCCGTACCGGCTGGGCGGCCGATCGCGATCCAGGGCAAGAACGGCAGCTCGGGCGCCTCGATCGTGGTGCAGGCCGAGTCGGTCGGCGGCGTGACGCTGACCGGGACCCAGGGCTTCACCTTCGCGGACTCGTCCTGGGTGACGGTCAGCGGGTTCCGGTTCCGGCAGAGCTCGATGATCGACCTGGCGACCAGCTGCCACCATCTGCGCCTGAGCCGCAACGACTTCCAGCTGGCCGATGTCAGCGGGGTGAACTGGCTGATGGTCCGGGCCGAGTACTCGAAGGTGGATCGCAACCACTTCCACGGCAAGTCGACGCTGGGGGTCTTCCTGTGCGTCGAAGGACCGGGGACCTCCGGGATGTCGCGCGGGGTGCACATCCTGCGCAACCACTTCTCCGACCACTCGTTCACCGGCAGCAACGGTGGTGAGCCGATCCGGCTCGGGCTGAGCGGCCGGTCGCTGAGCGAGGCCGGCGCGATCGTCGAGCAGAACCTGTTCGAGCGGGCCAACGGCGATCCGGAGGCGATCTCGGTCAAGTCGTCCGGCAACACGATCCGGGACAACACCGTCCGCGACAGTCTCGGCGGGATCGTCCTGCGGCACGGCAGCCGGTCACGGGTCGAGGGCAACTTCGTGCTCTCGGGCAGCAACGGGATCCGGATCTACGGCAACGACCACCTGGTGGTGAACAACTACGTGGAGAAGGTGAGCGGCGCCGGGATCGTGCTCGGCAGCGGGTCGGTGCGCGACGACAAACCGGGTGACTCGCCGGAGAGCCGGCGTGGGAACGACGCTCCGGACCGGGTCACGATCGCGCTCAACACCGTACTGTCCTGCGGTACCGCGATCGCCGGCGAGACGATGCGCACGCTGCCGCCGCTGGGATGCACGATCGCCGACAACCTCCTGGTGGGTGACTCGGGACGGCAACTGGTCGAAATGCCTTATCAGCAAGGCATCTCGTGGTCGGGAAACCTGCTGTGGGGCGCGGCCGGGAACGGGAACCTCCCGGCCTCCGGGTTCTCGCGGAAGGATCCGTTGCTGGCTGCCGGGGCCGACGGAGTACGGCGGCTGACGGCCGGGAGTCCGGCGATCAACGCTGCCAGCCGGACGTATCCGACGGTCGCTCGCGACGTGGACGGGCATCCTCGGTCGGGGAAGGCGGACGTGGGGGCTGATGAGTACAGCACCGCGACTCCTGCCAACCGGCCGCTGACGTCGGCAGAGGTGGGGCCCAAAGCTCCCTGACCCCCGCGCGTGGGAGCCAGTCGAAAGCTGAGCGGCTCCGCCCCGACAGGGCGGAGCCGTTCGTCGTTCAGCGGGAACCCCGACGACCGACTCGACACAGAGAGGGTGTGGTGCACGAACGAACTACTGGACGTAAGGAGCGCGGATGCGCCGGATGACGAGTGGGTGCGGGCCGTGATCGGGCTGCGGCCCGGGCATCATGAGCAGACGATGGCAGTGAGTACCGATCGCGCGTTGTGGTCCCGCGCCGCCGAGGGTGACGCGGAGGCTTTCGCGCGGCTCTACGACCGGCACGCCCGGGCGATCTACAACTTCCTCTACCGCCGGACCGCGTCCTGGAGCGACGCCGAGGATCTTACCTCGGCGGTCTTCCTGCACGCCTGGCGACGGCGGGGCGACATTGTGCTGGACCGGGAGTCGGCGCTTCCCTGGCTGCTCCGGACAGCCGACTACACGGTCCGCAACGAGTGGCGCTCCAAGGCGCGGTACCGGCGGGCCCTGACCGCCGCTCGGCTCCTGATCAGCGACGAACGGGACCATGCCGACGACGTCGCCGGGCGGCTGGACGACGACGCGCGGATCGAGCAGGCCCGTACATCGCTGCGGCGCCTGCCCAGACAAGAACGCGAGATCGTCGAACTCTGCATCTGGGCCGGTCTGGATCAACAGGCGGCCGCGATCGCGCTGAACATTCCGCTCGGCACGGTCAAGTCGCGCCTGTCGCGTGCCCGCAAACATTTACGCGAGCTCAATCTCGTACCACCCGTGGAGGCCAAGCCATGAACCCAGTCACTTCCCCGCCCGAGCACGACCTCCGTCCGGCCGTCCGGAACCGTCAGCGCGACGAACTGATCGCGATCGTCCAGCACGAGTCCGCCGGCTCCCCTCCGCGCCGTCGGCTGGTCCCGCTGGCTGCGGCCGCATCGGTGATCGCGGTCGTCGGCGGCCTCGCGTTCGGAGTACCGGCATTGAGAGGTGAGGAGCCGTCAGTGGCCGGTGATACGGCTGCCACCAAGTTGCCGGTCAGCGAACTGCCGCCGCTGGAGACGAAACTGCTCTGGGGCGACTGCCTGCTGGGCACCCGCCCTCCAGGGAACACGGGGCGCAACGTCCTGCCCTACACGGGCGGCAAGGCTTTCAAGTACACGACGCCGCAGCCTGCCGGGGTACCGACCAAGTGGTTCTTCACCGCCAACGGCAGCTACGGTACGTCGCTGGTCTGTGGTGTCGACGTGACCGGGAGGGTGATCGAGCGATGGCCCACTTCGGACGCCGACCTCCGGGGCAGCGTCAGCGGCAGGTACGTTCAGCCGGTGGCGCGCATCACCTATCAGGCCACCGGGCAGCAGCCGATCGAGGCCGAACTGCGGGACGGCTTCTGGTTCGTGCCAGTGAGCAAGAAGTCCGGCGAGACGGGCACCGTCAGGGCCTACGACAAGGCCGGCGAACTCGTGCGCGCTTCGGTGACGGAGGCTCCGGCGACGAAGCCGCGATGAGTTTCTCCGGGCTCGCTCGTCTGAACGGGAAACGATCGAGCCACTAGGAGAAGACATGGCGAAGGTGCTCTATTCGGTGACGATGTCGCTGGACGGTTTCATCGCGGGTCCCGGCGGCGACATGGGCTGGATGACCGCGTACCTCGGCCCCAATCCGGAGATGACCAGCCTGGTCGACCGGATCGGGTCGCTGCTGGTCGGTCGGCGGACCTACGACGGCGACGACCCGAACAAGGGCGGCGAAGGCGAGGGCGAGGCGTTCGGCGGCGGTTGGGACGGTCCGCAGTACGTGCTCACCCATCGGGTGCCGGCCGGCGCGCCCGCGAACGAGTTCTTCATGGACGACTTCGCGAGCGCGCTGGCGAGCGCGAAGGCGGCGGCCGGGGACAAGTACGTGAACGTGCTCGGCGCCGACGTCGCCCGGCAGTGCCTGGAGGCGGGTGAACTGGACGAGGTGCTCACGCTGGTCGCGCCGGTCCTGCTGGGCGACGGCACCCGTTTGTTCGACCATCCCGGCGGCCGCCAGGTCGGTCTCGAACGGCTGAGCGTGACTTCGGCGCCGATGGCAACGAATCTGTGGTTCAGGGTGCTCCCGGGTCTCAGCGGCTGACCGGACCGGTCGACTCCCGGACCACCAGTCGCGGCACGAGCGACTGCTGCCGCCGGGGTGAGTCCGGGTCGGCCAGGCGGGCCCGCAGCAGCTCCACCGCAACGCGCCCGACCTCCAGCTTCGCCGGTGAAATGGCGGTCAGCGGCACTTCGGACAGGTCGGCGACCTCGTCGTCGTAGCTGATCACCGACAGCTCCCCCGGTACGCCGATGCCGCGGGCCAGCGCCGCGTTCAGCAGCAGCGTCGCCTCACGGTCGGCGAAGCAGAGCACCGCCGTCACCCGGTCACGCAGAATCCGGTCGAGGAACTCGTCGGCGCCGGCGCTCGTCCAGCGATCGCGCGTCTCGCTCAGCACGGGAACGTCGCCGAGACCGGCCCTGAGCTGAGGCGCGGTGTGCGGGCTGCTGCGTTCGAGATAGGCGATTCGGGTATGCCCCAGCTCGCGGAGATGCTTGAGAGCCGCGCGGGCTCCCGCGGCGTGGTTCGAGCCGACGAACTCGTGCAGCGTCGCGGGATCCTCCAGGCCGCGCTCGACCAGGACGATCGGCAGTTCCAGGTCCTCGAGCTCCGCGAGCCCGGCCGGTCCGTCGGGCGCCAGGATCAGGCCGGCCACGCCGGCCGCGATCAGCCCGTCGATCGCCAGCCGCTCCTCGGCCGAGTCCCACTCCGTACTCCGCAACAGCAACTGCGCGCCGTGCCTGGCCAGTTCCCGCTCGATCCCGACGATGATGCGGGGGTAGTAGTAGGTCATCGAGGGCACGGCGACGCCGATCAGCGGACCGGTCTCGGCGCTCGCGATGTACATCCCGGAGCCCTGCCGCCGGTAGACCAGCCCGTCCTGCACCAGCAGGTCGACCGCCCGGCGCACGGTGTTCAGGCTGACGCCCTGCTCCGCTGCCAGCTGCTGCTCGGTCGGTAGCTTGCCTCCCGGCCAGCGCAACTCGGAGATCCCCCGGCGCAGCTCTCCGGCGAGATGACGGGCCTTCTGCCCCCGAACAGCCTCTGACGCGCTCACTCGCGCGACTCTACTGCGCTGAGCCTGGAAATTCATGAGTATGAATCTCTTGAATTAAAGAATGACTTGCCACAAACTCATCCGCACAGCCTCTCCTCAGCGATCCGCCTCTCTGAAGGACTCCGCCATGCTGAAACGTCGCACCCTCCTGGCCGTCGGCACCGCTACCGTCGCGGCGATGCATCTCCCAGCCGCCTCCGCAGCCGCCGCGAGCCCCGCCGACTTCGCCGCCCTGCGAGCCAAGTGGGCGGCCGACCTGACCGGTGGCAGCGCTCTGGACCCCGCCGACCCTGACTACGCCGCCGCACTGGCGCGCCTGGACGCCGGCGTCGCGACCTCGTTGACCAAGCTGGACCGCTCACCGACCCGCAAGGCGGTCTTCACCGACTATCCCCTGACGGCCGACCCGTCGATCGCCAACACCTACGTCCGCCTGGAGCAGATGGCGACTGCCTGGGCCACCCCTGGTTCGGCGTACCGGTCGGATCCTGCGCTGCTGGCCGACCTGCGGGCCGCGCTGGAGTCGATGTACCAACTCATCTACAAGCCGGGCACCGCCGAGTTCGGCAACTGGTGGTCGTGGGAGATCGGCGCCACCCGGCCGCTCGCCAACACCCTCGTCCTCCTGTACGCCGAACTGGCGCCCGCCGCTCGCGAGCGGTACTGCGCGGCCATCGACCACTTCGTCCCCGACCCGTACTGGATGTTCCCGCCCGCTCGCAGAGCCGTGTCCACCGGCGCGAACCGGGTCGACCTCTGTCAGGCGATCATCGTGCGCGCGCTGGTCACCGATGACGAGGCGAAGCTGACCCACGCGCGGGACGGTCTCAGCGACACCTGGCAGTACGTGACGACCGGTGACGGCTTCTACCGGGACGGCTCGTTCGTGCAGCACACCTGGGTGGCCTACACCGGCACCTACGGTCACGTCCTGCTGGGAGGCATCGCCAAACTCCTTGCCTTGTTGACGAATTCGCCCTGGCAGGTCACCGACCCGAAGCGGCAGATCCTGTTCGACTCGGTGGCGAAGGCGTACCTGCCGGTCGTGCACGACGCGCGGATGATGGATTTCGTCCGGGGCCGGGCGGTCTCCCGCCACAACGCCTCCGATCACAACGACGGCTACACCGCCGCCGAGGCGATCCTGCGGCTCGCACAAGGAGTCGACACCGCCCTCGCCGCCCAGTGGCGATCCGCGGTGGCGGGCTGGCTGCAGCGCGACACCTTCGGCGACATGTTGTCAGGGGCAACGATTCCGCGAGTGACCCTGGTGAAGTCGCTGCGCGGGGTGACGCCGGCGCCCGAACGTGACGGCCACACGCTGTTCGCGAGCATGGACCGGGCGGTGCATCGCCGTTCCGGCTGGGCCTACTCCATCTCGATGGCCAGCCGCCGGATCGCCTACTACGAGTCGGGCAACGGCGAGAACGAGCAGGGCTACCACAGCGGCTCAGGCATGACGTACCTGTATGACAAGGACAACGGCCAGTACGCCGACGCCTTCTGGCCGACCGTCGACCGCACCCGGCTCCCTGGCATCACAGTGGACAAGCTCCCGCTGCCCCCGAAGGCAGGTGGCGAGTGGGGAGTCGCTCGGCCGCCGACAGCGACCTGGGTCGGGGGCAGCACTCTGGACGGCTACGCGGCGGTCGGCCAGGATTTGGAGGGCCCGGTCTCTCCCATGCGCGCCCGCAAGTCCTGGTTCTGCCTGGACGAGTACGTCGTGGCACTGGGCGCCGGCATTACCGGCAGCAGCGGCTACCCGGTCGAGACGGTGATCGAGAACCGCAACCTGCACAGCGATGGCGCCAATGCGCTGACAGTGGACGGCATCAGACGCGTCCCGGCGCTGGGTGACTCAGCCACCGTCGCCGGTGCCCGGTGGGCGCACCTCACCGGCGTAGGCGGCTATGTCTTCCTCGGCGGCTCGGACCTGCAGCTCCGGCGGGAGGTACGGACCGGCTCCTGGCGTGACATCAACACCGGTGGGCCGGCTACTGCGATCAGCCGCCGCTACCTGACCATGTGGATGGATCACGGCATCGACCCAAGCGGAGCGGCGTACGGGTATCTGGTGGTGCCGGGAGCCACAGTAGGTCGCACCAAGCAGCTCTCGAAGACCTCCGGCCTGCTCGTACTGCGCAACACGGCGTCGGCGCAGGCAGTACTCAGCCTTCCGCGGGGACTCACCCTGGCCAACTTCTGGAAGCCGGACCGGGTAGCGGATCTCCAGGCAGAGACGCCTTGCTCAGTGATCCGCCGGGTCCGCGGGCGCGAGCTGCACCTGGCGATCTCCGACCCGACTCAGCTGGCGACCACTGTTCAGCTGACAGTCCACTTGCCGGGCTTGCGGGTCGCCAGCGCCGACCCCAGCGTCAGCAGCGTGCGCACTCCCTTCAGCACCAAGCTCACCGTCGACGTCGCCGGCTCCGCCGGCGCCACTCACCACCTGACCCTGCGCTTCTAACCGCACATCACCGGGCGGATCTCGACCGCGAGCCCGTCGATCTGACTGTCAGGCAGCAGATCGGCGAGCTCGACCGCTCGCTCGCGTCCCTCCACGTCGACCAGGTAGTACCCGCCCATGAAGTCAGCGGCTTGCCGAGACGGTCCAGCGGAGATCTGGCGCTTGCCGTCCCGGGTGCGGATCACCGTGCCGGCCGATGGGTCAGCCAGTGCTGCCGTACTGATCAACTCGCCCGCCTCTGCCGCGATCCGCTGAAACTCCCGATGCCCCGCGCTGATCGCCGCGCGCTGTTCGGTCGTCAACCGCTCCAGCACTACGGCGTTCCCCTGCAGGATCAGCAAGTACTTCATCGCCACCTCGCCTTCCGGCCGCCCTCTGCGGTCGTACTGGAAGGACGAGACCGACCGGTGATTCTTGACATCGCCATACTGGACCGATGATCGCGACCGAACGGCTGGTGCTGCGGCGGTTCCGTCCCGGGGACGCGGAGGCGTTCGCGGCGTACCGGTCGATTCCCGAGGTCGCTCGGTATCAGTCCTGGGACGCCCCTTTCAGCCTGAAGCAGGCCAGGACGACGGTGGCCGCCTTCACGACCGGGGACCCCGCGCAGCCCGGCTGGTTCCAGTACGCGATCGACCTCGACGGTCAGCTCGTCGGCGACCTCGGGCTGAACACTTGCGACAACCTGAGGCAGGCCGAACTCGGCTACACGCTGGCTCCGGCGTACCAGGGCAGGGGTTATGCGACCGAGGCCGTCAACGGGCTGCTCGAGCATCTGTTCACCGAGCGCGGCCTGCATCGCGTCTCCGCCGAATGCGACGCCCGCAATCTCTCGTCGGTCCGCCTGCTGGAGCGGGTCGGCTTCCGGCAGGAGGGATTCCGGCCGGAGAACTCCTGGTTCAAGGGCGAGTGGACCGACGACCTGTTGTTCGGGCTGCTGCGGAGCAGCTGGCAGTCAGCTCGTACCGCGAACTGACCAGGCCCGTGCGGTGAGCGCGATGGAACCGTCGGCGTCGATCGGCAAGCGCGACTCGACCAGCGCTCGGATCGCCTCCTGGGCATCGAAGTCGAGGCTTCGCAGGTAGGCGGGCGCCACTCCCTGCCCTCCGAGGAACGGCGTCCAGTACGCGTCGAACGACTCGAACACCGTCGGTACGACGATCGCGCCGGTCTCGATGTCGCTGAAACCCGCCTCCGCGAACAGCGCTTCGAGCCCGGCCTCGTTGCAGAACGGGAAGCTCCGGCCCTCGTCCAGGTCCCGGTCCTGCGGCCGGACCTGCCCGGCGGCGTCCCAGAAGTACTTCATCAACTGCATGCCCTCGGCGTAGTCCCAGACATAGACCGCCACCGTCCGGCCGATCGACCGCAACCGGCGCAACGCGGCCGGCCGGTCCGGGATGAAGTTGAGCACCAGCCCCGCGACCACCACGTCGAAGGCTCCGTCGAACGCCTCATCGGCCAGCTCCGCGGCCGACCGTACCTCGAACCGCGCCCGCCGGTCCCGTACTGCGCCCCGCGCATACCCGACGAACCCTTCCGACGGATCCACCCCGAGCACCTCAGCCGGCTCCGCGGCCGCCAGGATCGTGCTGGTCAGGGCGCCCGTGCCACACCCGACGTCGAGCCACCGCTGACCGGCCGGCTGATCGAGCCGCGCCACGAACTCCGCGGCGACCAGCCGGCTCCAGCGTCCGACGTACGACTCGTAGATCTCCCCCTGCGCCCACTCGCTCATCCCCGCACCATAAACGCAGCAGCTCCTCCGGCGGCGGAACCGTCAGACGTGGCTCGGCAGTGCGACACCGGTCAGTTGTTCGGCCGCAAGCCACAGGCGCGCATTGGCAGGCTCGTCGAGCGAACGCTTCGGAGACTTCACCACCTTGGTCGGGCCGACCAGTCCGAGCGCCTTGCTCGGGCCGTAGTAGCCGCCGGCCACGGCCGCAGGACTGGTGGCGGCGAACAGCAACGGCTCTGCTCCCTGCTCGACACCCTGCGAAGGCAGCGGATTCACGCGCTCGGTGATCCGGACCAGCAACGGCGGCCGGTCGAGGCCGAGGCTTGGACCGGTCGACTGCAGATTGGTCCGGGTGAAGCCGGGGTGAGCGGCGTTGCTCATCAGGTTCCAGCCGCGCTCGTGCGCGATCGCGGCGAGCTGGTGGGCGAACATCAGGTCGGCCAGCTTGGATTGCGCGTACGCCGCGGCCGGCCGGTAGCGCCGCTCCCACTGGAGATCGTCGAAGTGGATCCGGCCGAAGTTGGCCGCCCCGCTGCTCATCGTCGCCACCCGCGGCGCCGGCGCGGCGAGCAGCAACGGCAGCAGTCGCAGCGTCAGCGCGAACGGGCCGAGGAAGTTGCTGCCGAACTGCAGCTCGAAGCCGTCAGCGGTCGTCATCCGCGCCGGCGGCGCCATCACGCCTGCGTTGTTGAGCAGCAGATCGAGCGGAAGCCCGTCGGCGACCAGCCCGTCGGCGAACTCCCGCACCGACGGCAGGTCGGCCAGATCGACTCGCCGTACCTCCAGTTGCGCCTGCGGGTACTGCGCCAGGATCTCCTTGCGAGCCTGCTCCCCCTTCGACGGCGTCCGGACCGCCAGCACGATCCGGGCGCCGGCTCCCGCCAGCCGCCGGACCGCCTCCTTGCCGGTACCGCTGTTCGCGCCGGTCACCACTGCGTACTTGCCGGTCTGGTCGGGGACGTCGTACATGAGCTGCTCCTTCAGTAAAAGACTGCCGGTCTGTTAATCACGAAGTTAACAGACCGTCGGTCTGCTGGCAACAGACCATCGGTCTGTAGAATGCGGCCATGACGACCTTCCAGCGCGCCCGGAGCGAGGAACAGCGGGCCGAGCGGCGTCGCGCGATCCTCGCCACCGCCGCCGCGATGCTGGCCGAGCTGCCGGTCGCCCAGCTCACCCTGAACGAACTCAGCCGCCGGGTCAGGCTGGCCAAGTCGAACGTGCTGAACTACTTCGGGTCCCGGGAGGCGATCCTGCTGGAGTTGCTCGACACGGAGACCCGGGAGTGGATCGCCCAGCTCGGCGAGGAGCTGACCAGGACCGTGGATCCGGCCTCGTCCGCCGCGGAGCGGGGCGGCCGGCTGGCCGACGCGATGGTCGAGACGCTGGCGTCCCGACCGATGCTGTGTGCACTGATGAGCGCGCAGGCCGCCGTACTGGAGCACAACATCTCCGTCGAGGTGGCGCTCCAGTTCAAGCGCGGCTCGATCGCCAACCTGCGGGAGCTCGTCGGCCAGGTGATCGAGCGCGTGCCGGAGCTCGGCGAGGACGGCGCGTTCCGCTTCATCGCCGCGGTCTCGATGCTCGCCGGCGCGCTGTGGACCCACGCCCATCCGGCCGCGGCGATCACTGCGGTCTACGAAGCTGATCCCGCCGTCGCGGCGTACCGGGTCGAGTTCGCCCCGGCGCTGCGGATGGCCCTGGACACCCTGCTGGTCGGCGTCCTGCCGCGCTGATCAGACCACCTTGGTGTACCGGTGGCACGGCACCGGAATGGACCCGTCTTCGGTGGTCGCGGGATAGTCGAAGGCACCGGCGTCGACCCAGCCGCTGCGCTCGTAGAACCGCCGGGCGCGAGTATTGCCGGTCGCCACCGCGAGCCACGCCTCGGCGTGACCGTTGGCCTTGACCTGCCGCTCGGCCTCGGCGATCAACGTGCCGGCGATCCCGGACCCTCGATGCTCGCCCGCCACGTAGACCTGCTCGACCTCGTCACCCACCACCATCACGAAGCCGGCCACCTCCGCGGAGGCTTCGTCCGTACTGGCCAGCGCCACGGTGGTGTCCGCGATCCGGCCCGGCACCCGCTGCCAGAACGTCTCCTTGGTGCGGACCGCCACCAGCTCGTCGGGCACGTTTCCGACGTGACCGTCGCCCCACCCGGAGTACCAGATGGAGGCGATCGCGTCGGTGTCGGCGGCGGTCGCGGCTCGGAGCGTGACGGTCATCCCGTCACTGTAGAACGAGGAACCGCGGCCACCGCACACTTCGATCCAGGCTGTCAGTCCGGGTCGTAGGCCAGGTTGGGCCGCAGCCAGCGCTCGATCTCGGCCAGCGGCATGCCCCTGCGTTCGGCGTAGTCGGTGAGCTGATCCTTGTTGACCCGCCCGACGCTGAAGTACTTCGCCGCCGGGCTGGCGAAGATCAGCCCACTGACCGCGGCGGCCGGGGTCATCGCGTACGACTCGGTCAGCGCCAGCCCGAGCTTGTCGGCTTCGAGCAGCTCGAACAGCAACTGCTTCTCGCTGTGGTCCGGGCTGGCCGGATATCCCAGCGCGGGCCGGATGCCGCGGAAACGCTCGGCGTGCAGGTCTTCCAGCAGCGGCTCTGCGTCGGGCTCGAACCAGCCCTTGCGGGCCTCCAGGTGAATCCACTCGGCGAACGCCTCGGCGAGCCGGTCGGCCAGCGCCTTGACCATGATCGCCTTGTAGTCGTCCTGCTGTTCCTCGTACTTCGCCGCCAGCTCCTCGGCACCGTGGATCGCGACCGCGAAACCACCGAGGTGGTCGCCGGCCGGTGCGATGTAGTCGGCCAGGCAGCGGTTCTCGCGACCGGCCGGCTTCTCGGTCTGCTGCCGCAGCATCGGGAACGACGCGTTCAGGTCGTCGAGGATGATGTCGTCACCTTCACGGTGCGCTCGCCAGTAGGCGTAAGCACCCTCGGCGGTGAACGACTTCTCGGCGATGATCTGGTCGAGCATCGTGTTCGCGTCGTCGAACAGCTCCCGTGCGACCGGCTGCTCCAGGATGGCCGGGTACTTGCCCTTCAGTTCCCAGGCCAGGAACAGGAACTGCCAGTCGACCATCGCGCGCAGCGTCTCCAGGTCCGGTGCGACCCGGCGCAGACCGACGAAGTCGGGCACGGGGATCTCGCCGTGGTCGACGGTCTCCCGGTTGGCCCGCGCGACCTCGATCGGCAGCATCGGCTTGCGCTGCTTGTTCGCGTGCTGCTCCCGGAGGATCTCCTGGGCGGCACGGTTGCTGACGGCAAGCTCTTCGGCCCGGTCGTCGTCGAGCAGGTCGGAGACCACGCCGACCACCCGGGACGCGTCCAGTACGTGCACCGTCGTGTTCTCGTACGCCGGTGCGATCCGGACCGCCGTGTGCTGCTTGGAGGTCGTCGCGCCCCCGACCAGCAGCGGAAGCTTCAGCCCTCGCCGGTCCATCTCGGCGGCCACGGCGACCATCTCGTCCAGCGACGGCGTGATCAGCCCGGACAGCCCCACCACGTCGGCGCCCTCGGCGATGGCCGTGTCGAGGATCTTGGCGGCCGGCACCATCACGCCGAGGTCGATCACCTCGTAGTTGTTGCAGCCGAGCACGACGCCGACGATGTTCTTGCCGATGTCGTGCACGTCGCCCTTGACGGTGGCCAGCACCACCTTGCCCTGACCGCGCACGTCCTCGGCGCGGCCCTCCTGCCGGGCCAGCTCCTTCTCGGCCTCCATGAACGGCTCCAGGTAGGCCACCGAACGCTTCATCACCCGGGCGCTCTTCACCACCTGGGGCAGGAACATCTTGCCCGCGCCGAACAGGTCGCCGACGATCTTCATCCCGTCCATCAGCGGGCCCTCGATCACCTCGAGCGGCCGTTTGCGGGTCAGCCGGGCCTCCTCGGTGTCGTCCTCGATGAAGTCCACGATGCCGTGCACGAGCGCGTGCGAGAGCCGCTCCTCGACCGTGCCCTCGCGCCAGGACAGGTCGATCTCGCGCTGGGTGCCCTTGCCCTTCACGTTCTCGGCGAAGCTGACCAGGCGGTCGGTGGCGTCGTCGCGCCGGTCGAAGATGACGTCCTCGACCAGTTCCAGCAGGTCGGCCGGGATGTCCTGGTAGACCGCGAGCTGGCCGGCGTTGACGATGCCCATGTCCAGGCCGACCTGGCCCGCGTGGTACAGGAACGCGGAGTGCATCGCCTCCCGGACGATGTCGTTGCCGCGGAACGAGAACGACAGGTTCGAGATCCCGCCGCTGATGTGCACGCCCGGGCAGCGCTGCTTGATCAGCGGCAGCGCGTCGATGAAGTTCTTCGCGTAGCCGTTGTGCTCCGACATGCCGGTGGCGACGGCGAGCACGTTCGGGTCGAAGATGATGTCCTCGGGCGGGAAGCCGATCTTCTGCGTGAGCAGGTCGTAGGCCCGGCCACAGATCTCCACCTTGCGCTCGACCGTGTCGGCCTGCCCCTGCTCGTCGAAGGCCATCACCACCGCGCCGGCGCCGTAGTCGCGGATCCGCTGCGCGCGTTCGAGGAACTCCTCCTCGCCCTCCTTCAGGCTGATCGAGTTGACCACGCCCTTGCCCTGCACGCACTTCAGGCCGGCCTCGAGCACCGACCACTTCGAGCTGTCGATCATGATCGGGATCCGGGCCACCTCGGGCTCGGTGGCGACCAGGTTGAGGAAGGTCGTCATCGCCTGCTCGGAGTCCAGCAGGTCGGCGTCCATGTTCACGTCCAGCAGGTTCGCGCCACCGCGGACCTGCTCCAGCGCCACGTCCACCGCGGCCTGGTGGTTGTCGGACTCGATCAGCCGGCGGAACCGCGCCGACCCGGTCACGTTGGTGCGCTCGCCGATCATCACGAAGCCGGTGTCGGGGCCGATCGAGAACGGCTCCAGCCCACTGAACCGGGTCTGCCCGTACGGCGCGGCGATCTCCCGCGGCTGCATCCCCTGCACCGCCTTGGCGATCTGGGCGATGTGGGCCGGCGTCGTCCCGCAGCAGCCGCCGACGATGTTGACCAGGCCCGACCCGGCGAACTCACCGAGCAACCCGGCGGTCTGGTCCGGCGTCTCGTCGTACCCGCCGAAGGCGTTCGGCAGACCCGCGTTCGGGTGCGCGGCGACGTAGGTGTCGGCGAACTTGGCCAGGTCGGCCACGTGCGGACGCGCCTCGGCGGCACCGAGCGCGCAGTTCACCCCGACCACCAGCGGCTTCGCGTGCTCGACCGAGCTCCAGAACGCCTCGACGGTCTGCCCGGACAGCGTCCGGCCGGACAGGTCGACGATCGTCACCGAGATCCACAGCGGCAACTCGGGAGCCACCTCGCGAGCGGCGGCGATCGCGGCCTTGCAGTTCAGGGTGTCGAAGATCGTCTCGATCAGGAGCAGGTCGACACCGCCCTCGGCCAGCGCGGAGATCTGCTCGGCGTACGTGTCGCGGACCTGCTCGAACGACACCGCGCGGTACGCCGGGTCCTCCACTCGCGGCGACAGCGACAGGGTGACGTTCAGCGGGCCGATCGAGCCGGCCACGAACCGGCCGCCGGCCTCGTCGGCTGCCTGCCGGGCCAGCCGGGCGCCCTCGACGTTCATGTCCCGCACCAGCGACTGCAGGCCGTAGTCGGCCTGGCCGATGCTGGTCGCGGTGAAGGTGTTCGTGGTGGTGATGTCGGCGCCGGCTTCGAGGTACTGCCGGTGGACGTCGAGGATCACGTCCGGCCGCATCAGGTTGAGCAGGTCGGGGTCACCGGTGACGTCATGGGTGTGGCCGGTGAAGCGATCGCCGGCATAGTCCTGCGGCGTCAGCTTCGCGCCCTGGAGCATCGTGCCCCAGGCGCCGTCCAGCACCGCGACCCGCTGGTCCAGCAGGGTGCGCAACTCGGTCCGACGATCCGTCACCTTCGGCCACCTCCAGAAGAGTTTCCGGAGGCGCCCTTACTCGGTCGAACCAGACCGAGCGTGGCGAACCCCACCGGGCCCGTCGCAGCGCCTCTCGACCTGGACCGTAATGCTACTGATGGAGCGGGGCGAATCAGAATCTCTGACCGATTACTGAGACGAAGTACCACTCTTCGAGACGAGAGGTGGGGAGAACTGTCAGCGAACCGGTCCGGTGATCAGTTCGATCGTCTTGGCGTGGCGCCGGCCCGACCGGTCGGTCCAGGAGACCGACACCTTGTCGCCGGGGTGGTGCTGGTCGAGCAGCGTCGAGAGCGCCTCGGGTGAGCCGACTTCCTCACCGGCGAAGCTGGTGATCACGTCGCCGGCCTCGATCCCGGCCTGGTCGGCCTTCCCGTCGGCGATCACGTCGTTGACCACCGCGCCGGTGGTGCCGTCGGCGTTCGAGAGGATCGACACCCCGAGCAGCGGCGACCCACCGAGGTGCACCTCCCCGGACGCCTTCCCCGAGTCGATCTGCCCCACGATCTCCATCGCCTGATTGATCGGCACCGCATACCCCGTAGGTTCCTGCTCACCTCCAGGCAACTGCCCGTAACCACCGCTCTGTCCAGGCACCCCCTGACCTGCTTCATCACCGGAACCCTGGCCATCACCCGAGCCCTGCCCGTATCCGCCGCCGGACCCGTCACCGAACCCGGTCAACGCCGCGATCGCAGTACTCGGCGACCTGCTTCCGTTCACATTCGGCTGATACCCGGTCTGCCCCACACCGTCACCGGAGTTCCCCGACCCACCAGCCGTGTCGACACCGACCACCTCTCCCGCCGAGTTCGCCAACGGCCCGCCGGAATCGCCCGGCTGGATGTTCGCGTCGGTCTGGATCAGCCCCTCCAGCTGCTCCGGATTCGCCCCGGACTCGTCGGTCGCGGTGATCGCCTGGTTCAGCGCCGTCACCTGGCCCGGCGCGTAGCTCGGCGTACCGCCCTTTCCGCCCGCGTTGCCGATCCCGACCACCTGGTCCCCGACCTTCACCTTCGAGGAATCACCGATCTTCGCCGTCTCCAGCCCGGACGCGTCCTCGAGCTTCAGTACCGCGATGTCGTGCTCGGAGTCGTACCCGGCGACGCTCGCGGAGTACGTCCTGCCGTTCCCGACGTTGGTCACCGAGATCTCCGTCGCGCCGGCGATCACGTGATGGTTGGTCAGCACCTCACCGTCCGACGTCAGCACGATCCCGGTACCAGCAGCCTTCGCGCCCTGATACCCGAGCACCGTGTTGATGTTGACCAGCCCCGGCGAGACCTCGGCCGCCACCGCCGACGGGTTCAGCACCTGCGCCATCGTGGAGCCGCTGTTCGCGACCGGCTGCTGATCGATGCCCCAGGCAACCGAACCCCCGGCCACCAGCGCCGCCAGCCCGAGCGCCCCGACCACCATCGGCAACCGCTTCCTTCGCCTCGGCGCCTGCTGCGGCCCCGGCCCCCACTGCGGCCCGTACTGCGAAGGCCCGAACTGCCCCTCGGTGCTACTCATGTCCCGTTGCCTCCTCAGCCCTGTACCTGCCTGATATCGAGTAGACCTCGGCAGTCTGAGAACTCCATCGGCTGAACCGATGAATCAGCTGAGAATCCGGCGACCCTCGTCGCCCGGACCTACTTCCGTACCGCGGCGACGGCGTCCGCGAGCAGATCGATGCCTTTGGCAACGGCATGTTCGGTCAGGCTGCCGTAGCCGAAGACCAGGCCCTCGGCGCCGGTGTTGTGCACCCAGTAGGGCTGGAGGCCGTAGACGCCGAGTCCACGGTCACGCGCGGCCTGCGTCACGTCCTGCTCGCTCAGGTCCGGTGGCAGCCAGGTCAGCACGTGGAGTCCGGCCGAGACGCCGACCGGCCGCAGATCCGGCACCTTCTCTGCCAGGCACCGGACCAGCGTGTCCCGCAACAACCGGTACCGCAGGCGCATCCGGCGCAGGTGCCGGTCGAACTCGCCTCGGGCGACGAAGTCGGCAAAGGTCAGTTGGTCGAAGACCGAGGACCCCCGGTCGTCGGCGAACTTCGCCTCGGCCATCGGGTCGACCAGCCGCTCCGGCAGGATCAGCCAGCCCAGCCGCAACCCCGGCGCGAGCGTCTTGCTCGCGGTCCCCGCGTAGGCCACCCGTTCCGGCGCCAGTCCCTGCATCGCCCCGACCGGCTCCCGGTCGTACCGGTACTCGGCGTCGTAGTCGTCCTCGACGATCAACGCGTCCCGCCGGGTCGCCCAGTCGATCAACGCCGCCCGGGTCCGCGCGGAGGTCACCGCACCAGTCGGGAACTGATGCGCCGCCGTCACCAGTACGACGTCCGCCCCGGACCGGTCGAGCGCCTCGACGTCCAGCCCGCCCTCCAGCACCGGTACGCCGATCGTCTCCAGCCCCGCCGTCGTCGCCACCACCCGGAGCTCGTCATCTGATGGATCCTCCACCGCCAGCCGGCGGTACCCGGCCGCGGCCAGCACCTGCAGCAACAACCGCGATCCCTGCGCGAACCCGTTGCAGATCAGCATGTTGCCCGCCTGTGCCGCCGTACCGCGGACCCGGTTGAGGTAGTCCGCCAGTGCCTCCCGCAACTCGAGTGCGCCCTGACCTTCGAGATAGGCCAACGCTTCGTGCGGAGACTCGTTCAGCACCTTGCGGACCGATCGCAGCCAGGCGGTCCGCGGGAACTGCGTGACGTCGGGCCGGCTGTACCGGAAGTCGATCCGCGGCGGCAGCCCGGCCGCAACGTTCCTCAGCCTCGGTTGCACCGATGGCCGAACCGCTGCCGACGCGACCTGGGTGTATCCACCGGCGCGACTCACTAAGTAGCCCTCGGCAACCAATTGCTGATACGCCTCCACCACCACACCTCGCGACAGCCCGAGGTCCGCGGCCAGTGCCCGGGTCGCCGGCAAGGCCGTGCCCGCCCGGAGCAGCCCTTGCCGGATCCGCTCCCGAATCCCGCTCTCCAACTGCTGGTGCAGCGGCACCGTACTGCCGCGGTCGAGCTCGACCAGCAGCTCGCCCGGTCCCAGATTGGTCCTGGATCGGCTCATAGAACTGGACCTTATCCGGGGACCGCTTCGCTGTCAGGGTGGACAGCACCAGGAAGATCCGACCAGAGGAGCAGCGCGATGACCGCCACCGACACCTTGCCCCTGCTGCACCCCGGCGACCTCGGGTACGACGAGGCTCGTGCCGTCTGGAACGCGATGGTCGACCGCCGGCCGGCCGCGATCGCGCGCTGCCGCAGCACGGCGGACGTCGCCGCCGCGGTCCGCTACGCCAGGCAACACGAACTGGAGATCGCCGTCCGCTGCGGCGGACACAACGTTGCCGGTCTCGCCGTTCCCGAAGGCGGCCTGATGATCGACCTGACCGCGATGAACGCCGTGCAGGTCGATCCCACCCGCCGCACCGCCCGGGTCGAAGGCGGCGCGTTGCTCGGCGAACTCGACCGCGCCACCCAGAAGTACGGTCTCGCCACCACCGCGGGAAATGTCTCGCACACCGGTGTCGGCGGACTGACTCTCGGCGGCGGCATGGGCTGGCTGGCGCGGCAGTTCGGTCTCGCTTGCGACAACGTCGACTCGTACGAACTGGTCACCGCCGAAGGCAATGTGGTCACCGCTTCCGCGACCGAGAACCCGGAGCTGTTCTGGGGCCTGCGCGGTGGCGGAGGGAACTTCGGCATCGTCACCTCCTTCGAGTTCCGCCTGCACCACATCGGCACCCGAGCGCTCGTCGCCGACTTCACCTACCCGATCGCCGACGCCTTCCCTGTACTGCGCGCCTGGCGCGACCTGAACGCCACGGCTCCGCGCCAAGCAACTTTCACCACCGTCATCACCGCCGACCAGGTGACCGTCGGGTTCGTCTGGGTCGGTGCCCCCGGCAACCCTGACGCGCTGCTCGCGGCATTCAGGGCCTTCGGTAACGCTGCCACCGAAAGCGTGGAAGAGCTGCCGTATCTGACCCTGCAGAGCCGCGACGACAGCGTCCAAGGTCACCACTACCGCCGCTACTGGAAGGGCCACTACTTCAAAACTCTTCCTGACAAGGCGATCCACGCCCTCCTTCGCAACCCCGGAGTGGGCGCGAGCCTGCAGGCCTACGGCGGCGCGATCGCCGACGTACCGGACGAGGATGCGGCGTTCAGTCACCGCGACACGCTCTTCGAGTTCGTCACCGCCACGCGGTGGGAGGATCCGGCCGACGACGAGCAGCGGATCGCGACCGTCCGCGCGTACGCCGAGGCGCTGGCCGAGTACGCCGACGGCGCCTATCTGAACACCTTGAACGGCGACAAGATCACGCGCGCCTTCCCACCCGCCAAGCTCGACCGGCTGGTCGGACTGAAGACCGTGTGGGATCAGGCGAACGTCTTCCACCTGAACCAGAACATCAAGCCGGCACACTCGCGCTGAGCCGGGCGGTGAGAGCACGGACGTGGTCGATCAGCTCGGGCGGAGACTCGATCCGGAAGTCCACCCCGAGCATGCCGACGTGCAACGCCAGCTCGTCCAGGGAGTTGGCGCCCGTCGACAGTGCGCAGCTCGCCTCGTCGATCGGCTCGATGGTGCCGACCGTGTTGGCGATGCGCGCGGCCATCACGTCGGCCGGGGCGTGCAGGACGAAGCGGGCCTGGAAACGATAGCCACCCGAGGCGACGCCGCGAGTCGTCTCGCCCAACTCGGGCGCCTCGCGTGGAGTGAAGCCCGGCCCGGTCGGGATGCGGGGCTCCAGCCGATCGAGGCGGAAGGTTCGCCAGTCGTCGCGCTCGAGATCCCACGCGACCAGGTACCACCGGCGTCCCGTGTGGACGAGGCGATGAGGCTCCGTCGTACGGACCGTGGAGGTGCCGTCGTGACTGCGGTAGTCGAAGCGGAGTCGTTGGTGATCGCGGCAGGCCGTCGCGACCGCCATCACGACCTCGGGTGACACCGATGCGCCGACAGTCGGCGTCACGGCGACCGACTGCAGCAGCCGCACCCGGTGACGCAGCCGGGACGGCAGCACCTGCTCCAGTTTGGTGAGGGCCCGCACCGACGACTCCTCGATGCCGGCGACGCTCCCCGTCGCCGCCGCGCGCAGACCGATGGCGACCGCCACCGCCTCCTCGTCGTCGAGCAACAGCGGCGGCAGCGAGGCTCCCGCACCGAGCCGATAGCCAGCCACGCCTGGTACTGCGTCCACCGGGTAGCCGAGGTTGCGGAGTTTGTCGACGTCCCGGCGGACGGTCCGGACTCCGACGCCCAGCTCGCCGGCCAGCGCCGTACCGCTCCAGTCGCGCGGAGACTGCAGCAGGGACAGCAGCTTCAGGAGGCGCGCCGAGGTTTCCAACATGAGTCGCAGTCTGCCAGTTTGCTAGGACAGAAGTTGACCTAGGCGGGTGGAAGAGTCGCAGTCATGAAGCCTTTCAGCATCGACATCCCGCAGAGCCAGCTCGACGACCTCCAATACCGTCTCGACCACCGCCGGCTGCCCGCGGCGCTGCCCGGGGACGACTGGGACACCGGCGTACCGGTCGCTTGGCTGAGTGAGCTGGTCGAGTACTGGCGCACCGAGTACGACTGGCGCGCGGCGGAGAAGCAGCTCAACGAGTACCCGCAGTTCACCACCGAGATCGACGGTCAGAACATCCACTTCCTGCATGTCCGGTCGGCGAACCCCGACGCGCTGCCGCTGGTCCTGACGCACGGCTGGCCGGGATCCGTCGTGGAGTTCCTGGACCTGATCGGTCCGCTGACCGACCCGGCGGCACACGGCGGCGACGCGGCCGACGCCTTCCACCTGGTGATCCCGTCGCTGCCCGGTTTCGCCTTCTCGGGACCGGTCGGCGAGAGCGGCTGGACCAGAGCACGGATCGGCCGCACCTGGGCCAAGCTGATGGAGCAGCTCGGCTACGACCGGTACGGCGTACAGGGTGGCGACATCGGCGGGTCCGTCTCGCCGGAGGTCGCCCGGTCCGCGCCCGAGCACGTCGTCGGCGTCCACGTGAACGGCGGGACCAACCTGCCGCCGCTGCAGCTGTCCGACGAGGAGCTCGCGACGCTGACCCCGCTGGAACAGGACCGGATGGCCCGGGTCAAGGCCTTCATGCAGGAGGAGTTCGGCTACATCGCGATCCAGTCGACCCGGCCGCAGGCGATCGGCTACGGACTGGTCGACTCACCGGTCGGTCAGCTCGCCTGGATCATGGACAAGTTCCGCGAGTGGACCCACCCGCGGACCACGCTGCCCGACGCGATCATCGACCGCGACCGGCTGCTCACCAACGTGATGCTCTACTGGCTGACCGGTACGGCGAGCTCGGCGGCGTACGTCGGCTACGCGATGACCGAGTGGGGCGCTCAGCCGGAGAACTCCGGCGTCCCGACCGGCGTGATCGCCTTCGCGCACGACGTCTGCATCCGCAGGTACTGCGAGGCGGACAACAACATCACCCGGTGGACCGACGTGGACCGCGGCGGCCACTTCGCCGCCCTGGAGGAGCCGGAGCTGCTCACCACCGACATCCGCGAGTTCTTCCGCACCCTCCGCTGACGCCGGCCCGAACGCGGAACCGCCGCCCGCACCGGAGGGTGCGGGCGGCGGTCCGGGAGTCTCGGGTGACTACTGGCGCTCGAGGATGACGATCGGGATCTCCCGGTCGGTCTTCTTCGTGTACTCGTTGTAGTCGGGCCAGACCTCGACCATCTGCGGCCAGATCTTCGCGCGCTCCTCGTCCGAGGCGACCCGGGCGGTGGCGGCGAACTTGTCGCCCTTGATCTGGACCTTCACGTTCGGGTCGGCCTCGAGGTTGAAGTGCCAGTCCGGGTGGGTCGGAGCGCCGCCCTTGGAGGACACGATCGCGTAGCCGCCGTCGACCTCACGGAAGATCAGCGGGTTCTTGCGCTCCTCACCGGACTTCCGGCCGACCGTGGTGAGAATGAGGATGTGCGCGCCGTGGTCGCCCCACTCGTATCCCTCGGCACCGTCGGTGGCCTCGTAGCGCTCGACGTGTTCTGCTCCGTACAGCATGCGATCTCCTTGCTTACGCGGGTTATAGAAGCTGGAACCAATATCCAGTACCCATTGTTCCCATCGGTCAACGGGGTGTGAGCCCGGTCAGCGGCGCGGCGGTACCGGCGTCCGCGCCAGGTCGGTCGCCACCACGATCTCGCCGTCGAACTCCGCGGCGGCCTCGTCGTGGAACAGGGTGAGATCGGTGTAGCGCTGGGAGAAATGGGTCAGCACGAGTTTCCGTACTCCGCACTCCTGCGCGACCCGAGCCGCCTGCCGGGCGGTCAGATGCCCGAAGTTCCGGGCCAGCTCGGCCTCCGTGGACAGGTACGTCGACTCGATCACCAGCAGGTCGGCCTGGTCGGCGAGCCGGAAGACGCCTTCGCACAACCGGGTGTCCATCACGAACGCGAACCGCTGTCCCGGCCGCGGCTCGCTGACCTGCTCGACGGTCACCGTCCGCCCGTCGACGACCAGCGACCCGGCCCGCTGCAACTGACCCACGGCCGGCCCGCTGACGCCGTACCGGCTGAGCTCCTCGGGCAGCATCCGGCGGCCGTCCGGCTCGATCAGCTGATACCCGAACGACTCGACCGGATGCTCCAGCCGCCTGGCCCACAGCTGCCCGAAGGAGCCCACGGAGAGCAGCCCGTCCTCCTCGATCGGCTCCTCGCGCAGCTCGGCGCGCTCGAAGAAGGACGCGGCGTACCGGAGGCGGGTGAAGTACTCCTGCCCGGACTCCGGATAGTGCGCGTGGACGGGATGCTGCACGTCGTCGAGGGAAAGCCGCTGGATCACCCCCGGTACGCCGAGGCAGTGGTCGCCGTGGAAGTGCGTGACGCAGAGCCGCGTGATGGCGGTCGCCGGGACCCCGGCGTACAGCATCTGCCGCTGGGTGCCCTCGCCCGGATCGAAGAGGAAGCCCTCGGTGTCCCAGCGCAGGAAGTAGCCGTTCTGGTTCCGCTCCCGCGACGCCACCTGGCTACTGGTGCCCAGCACGACCAGTTCTCGCACGACCTCAGGCTAGTGCTTGCCGGCCAGTTCTCCCGGCGGCGCGGCCCGAAACTGTCGGTGCGGCCGGTGACGATGGAGCGATGACTGTTTCGTTGCGACTCGGACTCGTGTTCCCGCCGTCGTTGCCGCCGGAGTCGGTCAGATCGGCCGCTCTGTCGGCCGAGGCCGCCGGACTCGACGACTTCTGGGTGTCGGAGGACTGTTTCAAGGAAAGCGCTGTGGCGAGCGCGGTGACCGCGTTGGCCGTCACCGAGCGGATTCGCGTGGGCATCGCGTTGCTGCCCGTTCCACTCCGGTCGGTGGCCCAGGCCGCGATGGAGTTCGCGACCGTCGATCGGTTGTATCCCGGGCGGTTCGTGGGTGGCATCGGGCACGGCGTCCAGCTGTGGATGGGGCAGGCCGGCGCGCAGGCCGAGGCGCCGCTGACGCTGCTGCGGGAGTTCGCCACCGCGCTGAGGCAACTGCTGGACGGCGAGGAGGTCACTACCGCCGGGCGATACGTCCAGCTGGACGGAGTCGCCTTGACCTATCCCCCGCTCCGACCACCCCCGCTGCTGATCGGCGCCGCCGGACCTCGCTCACTCGTCGCAGCCGGCGAGCTCGGCACGGGCACCTTGCTTGCCCTCGGCCTGACCACCGAAACGATCGAACAGTCAGCCGCCACCACGCTGACCGCTGCTGGTGATCGAAGAGGGTCGCACGAGGTGGTCGCGAGTCTGATTGTCGCCACCGGACCGGGCGCCCGCGATCGGGTCGATGCTGAGCTGGCCGGCTACGGGATGTCCGGTGGGCCGGAGGTCGGCGCTGTCGGTGACGCCCAAGCGATTGCCGAGCGGATGCGCGAACTGGCCGCCGCCGGGGTGACCACCATCGCCGTCCAGCCGTGCGCCGACGAACCGGACGTCGGCGCCTTCGCACGCTTCCTCGGCGAGGAGGTCGGGCCGCTGCTGCGGGGCTGACCGGAAGGCAGGCCGTTGCTGCAGCGCCAGCGCGACTGCGGCTGCGGGCTGATCCCGGCGTCGGCGCGACTGCGGCTGCGGCTGCGGGCTGATCCCGGCGTCGGCGCGACTGCGGCTGCGGGCTGACCCCGACGTCGGCGCGACTGCGGCTGCGGGCTGACCCCGGCCACGGCAAGACTGCGGCGGCCGTGATGCGCGATCATGTGGAGGCTGGACACACGGTCGTCGAGGTTGCGGCGGAAGAGGTGGTGCGCGGTGGGTGGTGATCCGCTCTGGACCGGGTATCGGCATCGTGCCGTGGACCCCGACGGCTGGACGACGTTCTGGCGACTGGATCCGCGGGAGCAGCCGTTCGAGCTGCATGACTGGCTCGGCCGGCCGGATCGACCGGGACACCGGTTGTGGTCGCGCGCGGCGACGCCGGCCGGCGTACGGGCGACTTGGCGTACTTCGGCGGCGTCGGTGCGGCTGGAGATCCGGGCCGCGCTGGACATCTACCAGGAGATCGCGCCGGTCGACTTCCTCGTCGGTGGCGAGCTGCATCGGCGCTGCCCGGTCGAGCCGGGTGAGCAGGTGATCGCTGTCGAGCTGCCCGGCACGTCGGTGGAGCTGGAGATCTGGTTGCCGCAGGGCGGTGCGATCGGCGTACGGGACGTCTCGTTCGACGGGGAGGCCGAGCCGTTGCCGCCGATCGGGCCTCGATGGATCACGTACGGCAGCTCGATCACGCAGTGCACCGGCGCCTACGGACCGTCCGAGACATGGCCGGCGCTGGTGGCCCGGCGGCACGGCTGGGACCTGGTGGGGCTCGGGCTGGGCGGCGAGTGCCACCTCGATCCGATCGCGGCGCGGACGATCCGGGACACCCCCGCCCGGCTCATCTCACTGTGCCTGGGAATCAACATCTACGGCGGCGAGACGTTCAGCGGCCGGACGCTGCCCGGTCAGGTCGAGTCGTTCGTCTCGACCGTGCGCGACGGCCATCCGCACACGCCGATCGTGGTGATCACCCCACTGCCGGCGCCGAACCTGGAAGGCAAACCCAACGCCGTCGGTCTCACCCTCGACGACATCCGCGGCTGCGTCGAGCTCGGTGCCCGCACCCTCCGCGACCCCGACCTCCAGTTGATCGACGGCCGCACCGTGCTCAGCACCGAAGAAGCCCAGCGCCTGTACGCCGACGATCTGCACCCCGGCCCCGACGGCTACCGGCTGATCGCGGACCGCCTGGCTCCCCGGCTCACCCTTCCGCTCTGACCGCGCCCGCCGCTGAGCGGCGGGCGCGGTTGCGGTCAGTTCTCCTTGGTGAGGCTGGTGCCCAGCGCCTGCCAGTCGAGCACCGGTACGGCGAAGTCGCGGATGGTGGCGAGCAGGCCGAGGCGCGCCGCCCGGACCTCCGGGTCCTCCGCCATCACCAGGATCTCCTCGAAGAAGTTGGTGATCGGCTCGACCAGCACCTCGGTCGCGGTGACGAACTCACCCAGGGCGGTCGGAGCCGTGCCGACCTTCTGCACCGCCTCGTGCAGCACGACCTCGGCCGGCTCGGTGAGCTTGGTCGCGTCGTACTGCGCGGTGACCTCGGCCGGCACGATCCGGCGTACCCGCTGCAGTACCGCGACCAGGTCGGCGAACCCTTCGTTCGCGACCTGACGCCGCAGCTCGGCCAGCGTCTCGTCGGCCGCGGCCGGAGCCTCGGCCAACGGCAGCACCGCGGCCACCTGGAGGTGGTCGTCACCGCGGTCGATCAACTGCTGCTCGTACCGCCGGATGGTGAACTCGGCCACCTCGCCCTGCGAGGCCTCCGGCACCTCGATGCCCTGGGCACCGATCTGCTCGGCCGCCGCGGTCAGTCCGGCCGACAGCGTGATCGCCCGCAGCTCCGGGTGCTCGCGCAGGATCGCCACCACCCCGGCGGCCGCGCGCCGCAGCGCGAACGGGTCCGAGCTTCCGGTCGGCTTCGCGCCGATCGCGAACAACCCGGCCAGCAGGTCGAACCGGTCGGCCAGCGCCAGCAGGGCACCCGGCGTGGTGGCCGGCAACGGGTCGCCGGCCGAACGCGGCAGCTCCATGTCGAACAGCGCCTGCGCAACGGCCTCGGTCTCACCGCTGCGGCGCGCGTACTCCCGGGCCATCGTGCCGGCCAGGCTGGTCAGCTCGACCACCATCTGCGAGCCGAGGTCGAACTTGGCCAGCTCCGCGGCCCGCTCCAGCGCCGTCAGGTCGTCGCCTTCGAGCCCGACGGTGGCGGCCAGCGACCGGGCGATCGCCGCGATCCGGCCGGCCCGCTGGGCCATCGACCCGAGCCGCTCCTCGAAGGCGAGCTTGTCCAGCCCCTCCTTCATCGCCTCGGGCGTGCTCTGCAGGTCGGCCCGCCAGAAGAACGCGGCGTCCTCGTACCGCGCGCGCAGCACTCCCTCGTTGCCGTTGCGCACGATCGCCTCGTCGACCGAACCGTTGGCAACGGCAACGAAGTGCGGCAGCAGCTCGCCGTCGGCGCCACGGACCGGCAGGTACCGCTGGTGCTTGCGCATCACCGTGGTGAGGATCTCCGGCGGCAGGTCCAGGTAGTCGGGCGAGAAGTTGCCGAGGATCGCGGTCGGCTCCTCGACCAGGTTGACGATCTGGTCGAGCAGCGCCGACTCCGCGGCGAAGTCGACACTGCCGGAGACCTCGGCGGCCAGCCGCTCGGAGGCCTCGACGATGGTCGCCCGGCGCTTGGCCGGGTCGGCCTCGATCCCGTGGATCCGGAGCAGGTCGAGGTAGCCCTCGGCCGCCGCGATCTCCACCGTCGGCTGCGCAGCGGTGCGGTGCACCCGGGTGATCCGGCCGGCCGCCAGCGACGACACCGAGACCGGCACGACCTGGTCACCGAGCAGCGCGACCAGCCAGCGGACCGGCCGGGTGAAGGACAGCTTCGCGTCGTTCCAGCGCATGTTCTTGTCGGAGCGCAGACCGGTGACGATCTCGCCCAGTACGCCACTGAGCACCTCGGCGGCACCGCGGCCCGGATCGGGCTTGGTCACCGCGACGTACTCCACGCCGTCCACCACCAGGTCGTGCAGCTCGCTCGGCTCGACCTTCTGGCCCCGGGCGAACCCGGCGGCAGCCTTCGTGATGTTGCCTTCGGCATCGAACGCGGCGGCCTTCTTCGGGCCACGGGAGACCTTCTCGGCATCCGGCTCGCTCGCCTGGACCGCGGCCACGAACGCGACCACCCGACGCGGGGTGGCGTAGGTGGTGACCTCGCCGTGCCCCAGCCGTGTCGCGGCGAGCTTCTCGGTCAGTGCCTTGCGCACCGCTTCGGCGGTCTTGGTCACCTCCGACGGCGGCATCTCCTCGGTCCCGATCTCGAAGAGCAACTGGCGGGTGCTGCTTATCACCGGGAACTCGGTCGGCGCCGGAGCGGCGGCCGGCAGCTCGGCGACGCCCAGCGGGTGCTCGAGCTCGGTCCGCCGCTCGGCCCACAGGGTGGCGACCTCGCGGGCCAGCGTGCGCATCCGGCCGAACGCCTTCGCGCGCTCCGTCGTACTGACCGCTCCCCGGGCGTCCAGCACGTTGAAGGTGTGCGAGCAGCGCAGCACGTAGACGTGCGCCGGCACGGGCAGCCGCAGGTCGAGCATCCGGCGGGCCTCGGTCGCGTACTCCTCGAAGAGCCGCTTCTGGCTGTCGACGTCGGCGTCGTCCAGGTAGTACCGGCTCATCTCGTACTCCGCCTGGCCGAACGCCTCGCCGTACGAGATGCCGGGTGCGTAGGAGATGTCCTTGAAGTGCGAGACGCCCTGCAGCGCCATCATGATCCGCTCGATGCCGTAGGTGATCTCCACCGACACCGGGTCCAGCGTCATCCCGCCGGCCTGCTGGAAGTAGGTGAACTGGGTGATCTCCAGACCGTCCAGCCAGACCTCCCAGCCCAGCCCCCACGAACCGGTGGCCGGGTTGGCCCAGTTGTCCTCGACGAAGCGCACGTCGTGCGCCTCGATGTCGATCCCGAGCGCCTCCAGGCTGGCCAGGAACAGTTCCTGCGGGTTGCCCGGGTCCGGCTTGAGCACGACCTGGAACTGGGTGTGCGTCTGCAGCCGGTTCGGGTTCTCGCCGTACCGGGCGTCGTCGGGACGGACCGAGGGCTCGACGTACGCGACCCGCCACGGCTCGGGACCCAGCACCCGCAGGATGGTCGCCGGGTTCAGCGTGCCGGCCCCCACTTCGGTGTTGAACGGCTGCACCACCATGCAGCCCCGGTCGGTCCAGTACTTCGTCAGCGCGAGCAGCGCGTCCTGCATGGTGAGCACGACAACAACCTCAGGTTCGGTCGAGATTCGGGGGTTCGAGGGCCGCAGTCTATGAGATTTCGTGCAGGTGGGTTTCTACCCAGGTGCGCAGGGCGCCGAGGGGGGTGGAGACGCTGCGGCCGAGGCCGGTCAGCGAGTACTCGACCCGGAGCGGGACCTCGGCGTAGATCTCGCGGTCGACGAAGCCGCTCTCCTCCAGCCTGCGCAGGGTGCTGGTCAGCACCTTCGGGCTGATGCCCTGCAGGCGGCGCTGCAGCTCACCGAACCGGACCGGGCCGTCCTCCAGCGCGCCGATGGCGAGCGCGGCCCACTTGTTCGCCAGCAGGTCCAGGACGTCGCGGCAGGGGCACTGCTCGGCGTACACATCGTGTTTGTCATGCACTCCGGTCGAGCAGACCGCCGTCATCAGTCCTCCTGAGCTGGTTACTTTCCGAAAGATAGTAGCAGTCCTTGCGGGAAAGTACGGTCGCGCGGATAGCGTCCTCACCATGAGCGAAACGAGCAAGATGCGAGCTGTCAGCCAGGACGAACTGGGGGGACCGGAGGTCCTGCGCGTCGTCGAGGTCGAGCGACCCGAACCGCTGCCGACCGAGGTCCTGGTCCGCGTCCACGCGGCGGGGGTGAACCCGGTCGACTACAAGTCCCGCGAAGGCGGCGGCATGCAGGGCGTGCTGGGCGCTCCGCCGTTCATCCTCGGCTGGGACGTGTCCGGCGTCGTCGAGGAGGTCGGGTTCGGCGTCCACACGCTGGCGGCCGGTGACGAGGTGTACGGGATGCCGTGGTTCCCGCGGGCCGCTTCGGCGTACGCCGAGTACGTGACCGCGCCCGCCCGGCAGTTCGCGAAGAAGCCGGCCAACCTCAGTCACGCGGAGGCGGCAGCGCTTCCCCTGGCCGGCTTGACGGCCTGGCAGGTGCTGACCGCTGCAGGAGATCTCCAGCCGGGCCAGCGAGTGCTCGTCCACGCGGCGGGTGGCGGGGTCGGCCACTTGGCGGTGCAGTTCGCGAAAGCCCTTGGTGCGCACGTGATCGGTACTGCCAGTGAGGGCAAGCACGACTGGCTGTTGTCGCTCGGCGCCGACGAGGTGATCGACTACCGCTCCACCGACGTCGGGACCGCAACGAGCGAGATCGATCTGGTCGTGGATCTGATCGGCAGCGAGACGACGCTGGAGCAGTCGATCAAGGTGCTCAAACCCGGCGGATTGTTGGTCGCAGTGCCGTCCGGGACCTCGCCGGAACTGGTGGCCAGGGCGAAAGAGGCCGGCGTCCGGGTGCGGCCGTTCCTGGTCGAGCCGGATGGTCATGCACTGGACGAGATCGGCACGCTGGTCGAGAACGGCGAAGTACAGGTGGAGGTCGAGCAGGTGTTCCCGCTGGCCGAGGCCGCCGAGGCACATCGGCGGATGGCGAGCGGGCGCACGCAGGGCAAACTCGTCCTGGACGTCCACGGCGACCCCGCTGTCCCGGCGGCCACCAGATGAACTGTTGCGAGGCGGCCTAGGGACCAGTGGGGCGACGGGGCAGACTAGGGAGCGTCGGCGGGCTTCACCGCCCACCGGCGGCTAACTGGCCGGAGCGGGTCGAGGCGGCACCAGCGTGTCCCCTTGACCTCAACACTGGTTGAAGTTTCAAGGTAGATCTCGGTGGTGGGTTCGGCGGCGCCCCAACGGGCACCTGACGAGCGCACGCCGGAGATCGCGCAGCACAACGGCCCTTCGGGGCCCTGACGAAGGAGCAGAGTTGACCACGTCGTACACGCTTCCGGACCTCGGCTACGACTACGGCGCCCTGGCGCCGCACATCGCGGGCGAAATCATGGAGCTGCACCACTCCAAGCACCACCAGACCTACGTGAACGGCCTGAACGACACCCTGGAGAAGCTGGCCGCGGCCCGCGAGAAGGGTGACTTCGGCTCGATCGTCGGGCTGGAGAAGACGCTCGCCTTCAACCTCGGCGGCCACGTCAACCACTCCATCTTCTGGAAGAACCTGTCCCCGGACGGCGGCGACAAGCCCGACGGCGAGCTGGCCGCGGCGATCGACGAGTCGTTCGGCTCGTTCGACGCCTTCCAGGCCCACTTCACCGCGGCCGCGACCACCATCCAGGGGTCCGGCTGGGCCATCCTCGGCTGGGACGCGCTGCAGGGCAACCTGCTGATCCACCAGCTGTACGACCAGCAGGGCAACCTGCCCGCCGGGCAGATCCCGATCGTGATGCTGGACATGTGGGAGCACGCCTTCTACCTGCAGTACAAGAACGTGAAGCCGGACTACGTCAAGGCCTGGTGGAACGTCGTCAACTGGGCCGACGCCCAGGCCCGCTTCAGCGCGGCCCGCACCAACGCCGGCGGCCTCATCACCGTCGTCTGACGCACGCCTGATCGTCCGGAGGACCCGCGGCTCCCAGGCCAGAGGTTCTTCGGACCACGGGTCAGCGCTGACCGTGGCCAGCGCTGACCCGGGCTAGCGCTGACCGCGGCCCGAGGCGAGCCGCTCGACCGCTTTGACGATCCGGGCCGCCCGGGTCTCCGGCTTCTTCGCCTCCTCGATCCCGAGCACGAACCAGTTCCGCTGGCTGAACGACAGCCCGTCGAAGAACGCCCGCGCCTTCGGCTCCGCGGCGAGTGCCGCCCCGAAGTCCGCCGGTACGACGACCTCCCGCGGCTTCTCGTCGAGCTCGATCTCCACCTCGACCGTGTCGCCACCGGCCAGCCCCGCCGCCTCCCGATGCGCGGCGCTCATCGGCACCAGGTACCGCCCGCCCATCACCGCCACCGTGGTGCGATAGGTGTAGCCGTTCACCGTCAGCACCACGGCCGGCTTCTTGCCACTCGCAAGCGCCTCGACCACCTCCGCCGGCACCTCGATCCCGGTCTTGGTGGTGCCTTCCAGCGTCGCCGTGAACTTGTTCATGCCCAGAACTCCTTCAGCGCGGCAGCCAGTACCGCGGGGTCGAAGTTGTGCTGCTGGCCGGCGAGCACCACGTGGCTGCCGTCCTCCAGCAGCTCCGCCACCACCTTGTTGCTCTCGGCCATCCACGGCCAGGAGGCTCCCCCGGTCAGCACCCGGGCCGGCTGGTGGATCGCCTTGATCGCCTCGACCGGTACGCCGGAGTTGCCCATCACCGTCGCGTCGTACGCCAGCGTGTGCGCGATCGCCACCTGCGCCGGCCACCACGGCGACGTCTTCGCCTCCGTAACGAACTCCGCGGGCAGCCGGACCACCTCGGCCATGAAGTACTCCGCGGCCTTATCGGGCCGCCCCTCGGCCATGAACGCGCGGTAGGTCGACGCGGTATCGGCAGCCGGACGCCCTTCGGCGCCTTCGAGGAAGTACGGCGGCTCCCACAACGCCAGGCGGTTCACGGGCCGGCCGGCCGCGGTGCCGAGCAGGGCCAGCGCGGCACCGGACGACGCACCGAAGAGGTGGGCGGAGCCGCCCGCGACGGCGAAGATCGCGTCCAGGTCCTCGAGTTCGCGCTCGACCGCGTAGACCTCGGCGTCACCGCTGTCCCCGCGACCGCGCCGGTCGTAGTTGTAGACCGTGTGGTTCTCCGCCAGCAGCGCGGCCAGCGGCGCGTTCGACATCCGGTCGACCGACGCGCCGCAGACCAGGACGACCGCGGGCCCGGCGCCGAGCCGGTCGTAGGCGATCGACGTGCCATCGGCCGAGATGACGTTCTCCATGATGCGCTCCTTCACAACGGCAGATGACTTTCATCTGGCCTCACCGCTGCGTCGAACCACCCCGGCCCGGATCGACAGGTACCGCGAAAGTATTTTTCCGGCAGGCCGCGGCGCGGTCCAGGAGCAGCGCTCGCTCGCGTTCGTTGCGGGTCGATCCGGCCGCGTTATCGAACTCCGACCGGGCCTCGTCGAACCGGCCCAGCTTGAACAGCAGATCGCCGCGCACGCTGGGCAGCAGGTGGTAGCCCTTCAGCGACGGCTCATCGGCCAGTGCGTCCACGGCGACCAGTCCCCGCTCCGGCCCGAACGCCATCGAGATCGCGACCGCCCGGTTGAGCTCCACCACCGGTGACGGAACCACCTGCGCCAGTACGGCGTACAGGCCGGCGATCCGGGCCCAGTCGGTGTCGTCAGCCTCCGCTGCCCGGGCGTGACAGGCGGCGATCGCGGCTTGGAGCAGGTACGGACCCGGACTGCTGTCGAGGGCCCAGGCCCGGTCGAGGCCCTCCAGCCCGCGGCGGATCAGCAGCCGATCCCAGCGGCGGCGGTCCTGGTCGAGCAGGAGCACCGGCTCACCGTTCGGGCCGACGCGGGCGTTCGCGCGGGAAGCCTGGATCTCCATCAGCGCCAGCAGCCCGTGCACCTCCGGCTCGGCCGGCATCAGCTCGGCGAGCAGCCGGCCGAGCCGGAGCGCCTCGTTGCAGAGCGCCGGACGCATCCAGTCATCGCCGGCCGTCGCCGAGTAGCCCTCGTTGTAGATCAGGTAGATGACCTCCAGAACCGACGACAGCCGCTCGATCAGCTCGTCCCCGGCCGGTACCTCGAACTCGACCCCGGCCTTGGCCAGGTTGCGTTTGGCCCGCACGATCCGCTGCGCGACGGTCGCCTCGGGCGCGAGAAAGGCCCGCGCGATCTCGTCGGTCTTCAGTCCACCGAGCAACCGTAAGGTGAGCGAGACGCGGGCCTCGGTGCTGAGCACCGGATGGCAGGCGGTGAACACCAGCCGCAGCAGGTCGTCCTCGATCGTGTCCTCGAGAACGGCCTCGACCCTGTCTTCAACGCTGTCCTCGACTCCGTTGCTGCCGAGCTCCAGCTCGTGGCCCAGCTCGGCCAGCTTGCGCTGGTAGGTCTCCTTGCGCCGGATCAGGTCGATGGCGCGCCGCTTGGCGATCGCCATCAACCAGGCTCCCGGGTTGTTCGGCACCCCGCTGTCCGGCCACTGCTCCAGCGCCGCCACCAGCGCGTCCTGAGCCAGCTCCTCCGCCAGCCCCACATCCCGCACGATCCGCGCCACTCCCGCGATGATCCGGGCGGACTCGATCCGCCAGACCGCGTCGATCGCCCCGTGCGTGTCCGTAACAGTCACCCGACCGATAGAACAGCACCCCGGCCCCGACAGCAAGCGACGCGGTCTTGCGGACCCACCAGCTCCGGAAAACCCCGGCGTCAGCTCCGGAAACTCCGGCGTCAGCTCTGGAAGACCCCGGCGTCCGGCGCGAAGTCGGCTTCCTCGACGACCCGGCGGACCTCCACCTCGTTGCCGAGCACCTCCGCCAGCCGGGCAGCCCACTCGACCGCCTCGTCACGGGTGCGGACGTCGACCACGATGATGCCGCCGATCAGCTCCTTGGTCTCGGCGAACGGCCCGTCGGTGACAGTGCGCTTGCCGCCGGCGACCTTCACCCGGGCTCCGAGCGCACTGCGGTGTACACCCTCCGCGAACAGCAGCACCCCCGCCTTCGTCAGGTCGTCGACGACCTTGCCGACCCCCTCGGCGACCTGCTGGCTCACCATCCGGCCGGCTTCGGTGTCGGCGTCGGCCTTGTTGATGATCATGTAACGCATCGCGGAAACTCCCTCGTCGTGGTGTCGATCCTTTGATCTCACGTCGACCGGGTCACCGCCGGATCGACATCCACGCCGAACAAAAGTTTCAGATGCCTGCGTCACGGCTTCTGACACTCAGTTCGGCTGGTCACCCGCGGGGCGGTAGGCACACGCGTCTTCCAGGTCCTCGGTGGGCGGCGGCGGCGTGATCTTGCCGGTGGCGGGCCGGAGGAGCTTCTTGGGGGTCTCGGTGGACGGAGTGCTCGGCGGCGCGGAGGTGATCGGCGCCTCCGGCTTCGGCTCGAGTGCGGCCGCGACCGTCGCCCGGAGCCCTTCGTAGTCCGGATGCAGGTACTTCAACTTCAGCTTCGACACGTCCAGCGAGATGTTCGAGACCGTCCCGCCCTTCACCCTCATCGCCAGCTGGATCAGCGCCGGCAGCAGCTCCTGCGGGATGTCGGTACGGAGCAGGTTCTTCCCCGCCCTCGCGATCGCCTGGTACTTCGTCGCCAGCGTCCGCGGGTCGGCGGCGTCGACGATCCCCTTGATCGCGCAGCGCTGCCGGATCTGCCGCTGGTCGTCGGCGGCGCCGTAGCGGCCGCGGGCGAACCAGAGCGCGTGGTACCCGTCCAGATGCTGCTTGGGTCCCGCCTCGATCCAGTCGCTCGGCGGGATGTGCGAACTGCTGACGCCGCCCATCGCGACCCGCTCGTTGACGTTGACGGTGATCCCACCGAGCGCGTCGACGATCTGGTCGAAGCCCTGCAGGTTGACCTGCAGGTAGTAGTCGAGCTCGAGGCCGACCGCCTCGCCGACCGACTGCTTGAGCACGTCGGCGCCCTCGTTGTCCGACGGGCCGAGGATGCCGGGGTGTGCCGCGGGAATGTTCTGGTACATCGCGGTCAGCATCCACTCCAGCCGGCCCTCGAGGCTGAGCCCCTCCTTGCCGAAGCCGTTCGGGTAGAACCTGCGCAGCGGCGAGTCCTTGGGGAACGGCATGAAGGTGAGCTGCCGCGGCATCGAGATCAGCGCGGTGTCCCCGGTCCTGGTGTCGATACTGGCCACGATCACGGTGTCGGTCCGGACGCCGACCCGGTCCTTGGCGTCGTCACCGCCGAGCAGCAGCAGGTTGAGTCGCGGCCTGTTCTCCCACGGATCCTTCACGTTGACGGTCGTCGGCCGGGTCGCGCTCTTGCTCTCGCCCTGCGAGACGAACACGTTCTCGACCAGGTCTCGCTGGGCCAGCACGCTCTGGACGGCGACCGCGGCCGGCGCGGCGATGGCGAAACACAGCATGCCGACCAGCAGCGCACCGACGGCCCGGCCAGCCGGCGCAGCCGTTGCCGGACGCAACAACCGGTGCGAGCCGACGATCACCAGGATCCAGGCCAGCGCGATGGCGCCGATCACCACACTGGTGACCAGCAACCGGCTCGGCACGACGGCAGCGGCCAGCACCTCGTCGCGGCGGGTGAGCCCGACGTACACACCGAGCCCGACCAGCCCGAGGGTCAGCGTCAGCACGAACGCGCCCAGCTTCCGGCGCCCACCGATGATCAGCCCGGCTCCCGGCAGCAGTGCGCTCACCAGGGTGAGGCCCAGGGAGCGCGGCACGGTCCGGGCGCGCCGGGCTATCCGCTCGGCCGCTCGCCGATCCCGCTGACTTCCGCTCTCGTCCCCCACCCGCGCACCGTCCCCCCGGTTTGCAGCATCCCCAGTACCTGCTCCTCCAGCATCCGGGTCGGACGCAGCCGAGACAAGGATGGTTTCCGGCGCAGGATCTTCCGAGCCGTCGGCGCCGCTCTGAGCACTGCCCCGACGCCCCATGACCTCCCCTGTCCGCCCGTGGTGTGCGTCCAGTACCCAGGCCGCACACTTCTTCAGACGCCGGGGAGGTCCGAACGGTTTACCTCAGCGGAGATCAGACCGGGAGGTGAGCACCCGTCAGGCCGGGAGTCTCGGCCAGCAGACGGACGACGGTCGCGATCTGGGCCGGCGGCGTCCATCCGCTGGTGTCGGCCTCGGGCATCACGCGGCGGTTGACCGGGGTGTCGATCGTGCCCGGCAGGATCGCGTTCACCCGGATCCCGTCCTTCGCGTACTCCACCGTGAGCGCGTCGACGAAGGCCAGCACCCCGGCCTTCGCGGTGATGTAGCCGGCCGCGCCCGGGAACGGCTTGACCGCCGCTCCGCTCGACGTACAGGTGATCGAGCCGCCACCCGCGGCGATCAGCAACGGCAGCACCGCCTGAGTGATCAGGTACGTCGGCCGCAGGTTGACCGTCAACTGCTGCTCGAACTCCTCGATCGGCGTCTCGTGCACCCGCGCCCCGGCGGAGAATCCTCCGACGAGGTTGACCAGCGCCCGCACCGGCGCCGCCTCGTCCGCCCCGGCCACCCGTGCCACCTCGGCAGCGCCGGCCGGGTCGGCCAGATCGGCGACCAGCGTGTGCAGCGCCTCGGCGGGCCCCAGCTCGGCCAGCGACTTCTCCGACCGTCCCGGTACGACGACCCGCCAGCCCGCCGCGAGGAACTCCGCGGTCACCGCCGACCCCAGCCCACCAGTACCTCCGGCAACTACCACTGTTCCAGTCATGCCAGCACCCTAGTCCGGCAGCGCGAGCGTCCGGCCGGCGTCCCGGGCCGCGGTGATGCTGCGGGAGAGGGTGTCCTTGAGCACCGCCGCCTCGTCGGCGAACCCCTGCACCACCGAGGTGTCGCCGGCTGGTTCGGTGCGGGCCAGGAGTTCGATGTAGCGGTCGCCGTCCTCGAGCGCGGCCTCGGCGCGAAGGGCGGCATCGGCTGAGCGGACCCGGGCGGCGTAGCGCTCCAGCAGTTCGACCTTGCGTTCGATCGCGCCGACCGAACGGGCGAGGGCGCGACGCTGCGGCCCGAGCACCGCATCCAGCTCGGCGGTGGCCATGCCGCGGGCGACGTCGCGCTGGCGGGCCCGGAGTACGGACTGCTCGTGCAGGACCTGGCCGACATCCCAGAGCTGTTCGGGCAGGACCAGTTCGTTCTGGACGTCGTCGAGCAGGCCACGCCGGGTGACTGTTGCCTCTAGCACCGTTTTGACGGCGTGCTGGGCGCGGGCCAGCAACCGGCCGGCGCTGTCGTCGAAGTCGTCGGCCAGCAGGTAGTTCCCGTGCTGCCGCCGGACCGCCTTCCGGCTGCGGTTCTCGACCGCCGAACCGACGCCGACAGCGCCGGTGGCGACCACCGCGACGACCGCGAGGGCGAGCGCCGCCCAGGCCGCGACGGCCGTCGGCAGAGTGACGGCGAAGATGATCAGCGCGAGGATCCAGCCACCGACGCAGACCGCGAGCCAGCCCAGCAACGAGCCGAAGGTGGCGGCCGGTTCGGTCGACCAGGGGGTCTGCCGTTTCGGCTTGGCGTGGCTCGCGGGCACGAACAGCTCGGGTTTCCGCTCGAACAGCCGGCGGACCTCCGCCGGCACGTCCGGCGCGAACACCGGTTCCGGGCCCATCGCACCTCCCTGTCGGACAACCTGCGGCACTGCCGATACTCAGCGTAGCGGCGTCCGCAGCCGTTGGAGCTTCACCGCCAGCCCGTCGAGGACGATTCCGAGACCGAACTCGAACAACTGGTCCAGGTCGAAGTCGAAGTCGAACCCGTCCGGCTGCGCCAGCGCCCGGAAGCCGGCCAGATCCTGCTCGGCGACCAGCGCCGCCAGCCGTCCGGCCTGCTGGTCGGCCCACTCGTCCGCCGTCAGGCCGGTGTCCTGCTCGGCCTGCGCCTCGGTCTCCAGATTGAGCGCGACGCCGCGGACATGACCGAAGACGGTGATCGCGGCGTACAGGGAGGTGCTGGAGTCGACCCCGAACCCGGCGATCGCCCGCAGTACGGCGTCGGTGTGCGGCAGCAGATTCGGCAACAGTTGCGGCCGTCCGATGCTGACCGCGCTCGCGAGCCACAGATGAGCCCGGTACGCCGCCCACTGCTGTCGCGCCGCCGCCTCGATCCCGGCCCGCCAACTGGCCGGCTGCTGATCCGGTAACGGGAAGTCCCCGATCGCCGCATCCACCATCTGCAGCACCAGCGCGTCCTTGCCGCCGACATAGCGGTAGAGCGCCATCGTCGACACCCCGAGCTCAGTCGCCACCCGCCGCATGGACAGCGCGCCAAGCCCTTCCGCGTCGGCAATCCGCATCGCGGTCCGCACCACCTGTTCCCGGCTCAATTGGCCTGCCACACCGGACTCCAGCGCGCCGCCCGCTCCAGCCGCAGAAAGCCCATCACCCGCCCGCCGGGCGCCACGCGCTCTACGCACCCCTGGAGCGGGAAGCGCGCCACGGGCTCTACCCGCCCCGGCACTGCGGAGCGCATTGGCGTCGTCGGGACGCGGACCGACCACCGTGCCGACACCTGGCCGGGAGTGGATCAAGCCTTCCTGCTGCAGCGTTGCCAGCACCTTCGTGGCGGTCGCCATCGCAATCCCGTGGTCACGCACTAGTGCACGAGTCGACGGCACCCGATCACCGCACTTCAGCTCCCCCGAGCTGATCAGGCGCCGGATCTCCGCTGCCACCCGCTGGTAGGGCGCCGACATGTCGTCCTCCGAACTAGTGCACTCGAGCAGCCTGCCCGGTGGGCTGTGACGCTGTCACCTATACACCGTACGCGCACTGTCTCGACCAAAGGAACCGCCAATGCAGATCCTCATCTCCGGCGCCGGAATCGCCGGCCCCGCACTCGCCTACTGGTTGCACCGAGCCGGATTCACGCCGACCGTCGTCGAACTGGCCGCCGCTCCCCGCCCCGGCGGCCAGACCGTCGACCTCCGCGGCGTCGCCCGCGAGGTGGTCGAGCGGATGGGCCTGCTGCCACAGGTCCTCGACCGCCGGATGCACGAGCGCGGGATGGCCTACGTCCGCGCGGACGGCCGGCGCACCGCCGCTCTCCCGGCGGAGTTCCTCGACGGCGCCGGCCCGGTCGCCGAGATCGAGATCCTCCGCGGCGACCTCTCCCAGCTTCTCCTGGACGCCACCTCGACCGGCATCGAGTACCTCTACGGCGACTCGGTCACCGCGCTCGACCAGGACGCGGACGGCGTCAGAGTCACCTTCGGCAGCGGCATCCAGCGCCGTTTCGACCTCGTCGTCGGTGCCGACGGCGTGCACTCCCGCGTCCGCAAGCTCGCTTTCGGGCCGGAGTCGCAGTACGTCCAGCACCTGGGTGGTTACGGCGCCTTCTTCACCGTCAGGGCTCCGGAAGCCCTCGACGGCTGGATGAAGATCCACTCCGCGCCCGGCGGCCGCTGGGTCGGACTCCGCCCGGACCACGACCCGCAGTACGCGAAAGCCTTGCTCAGCTTCAGATCTCCACTGCTTCCCCGCCTCGGCCAGGCCGATCAGAAGGACCTGCTGACCAGGACGTTCGCGGGCACCGGCTGGCACACGCCCTACCTGTTGGCGGAGATGCGTGAGGCCGACGACTTCTACTTCGACACCACCAGCCGCGTCGTCGTACCGGAGTGGTCCCGCGACCGGATCGTCCTGGTCGGAGACGCCGGCTACTGCGGCTCACCACTGGCAGGCCACGGTACTGCGCTGTCTCTCGTCGGCGCCTACGTCCTGGCCGGGGAACTCGCGACGCACAACGGCGACCACGCGCGGGCGTTCCCGGCGTACCAGCGGGAGCTGCAGGCGTATGTCGACCAGCGGACGGAACTCCCTCCGGGCGGCGTCACGGCCGCGATGCCGATGACAGCAACCGGCATCCGGCTCCGCGATGCCTGCACCCGCCTGATGACCTCACGCCCGCTGAGCCGCCTGCTCACCAGACTCGCCGCCACTCAACCCGACGCCATCACACTCAAGCTCTCAGTCGAGCGGTGAGATCCAGTCCGGGTTGCGGCCGAGCAGGCGGAGCAGTGTGGCCAGGTCGTCGCTGTCGCCGGGAGTCTTCAGGCTGCGTTCGAAGGCGGCGCCGGGGCCTCTGGTCGAGTCTGTGTCGGGGATCCGGCGGGCCAGGTCGAGCGCCATCTCGACCATGTCCTGCGGCGGGTCGTACGGCGCGTCGATCGCGCGGGCCAGGTCCCAGGCGTGCACCACGCAGTCCAGTTGCCGGAAGGTCAGCGCGACCCGTCGGGGGAAGGTGCCGAACTCGCGGACCTCCATCGGCCGGTCGAGCGCGCCACCGTCGGCGAAGGCCTCCGCGACGCGCACGTTCGAGCGGCGGTAGGCCCCCGCGGGGTTGTCACCGAGCCGCCCGCCGGTCCAGGTCTGCACCGGCGCCGAACCGTCGGTCGCCGCCGCGGCGAAGCCCTCGTTCTCACTGACCAGGTGCCGCAGCAGGCCGCGGACGGTCCAGTCCGGGCAGGGGGTGGGAAACCACAACTGCTCGGCGCGCACCTGCATGACCACCTCGCCCAGCAACGCCCCGGCCCGCCGATCCAGATCCCGGATGTCCATCCGCGCTCCTCCCCTCGCCTGCCCTGGCCGAGCATAGGCCGCGACTCCGCATGCCGGCTGCTTTTCCGCGGAGATCCGGGCCGTCGCACGGGTTAACCCGCAGCCAGTAACCTGAGCGCATGCCCGGGACGCTCTACATCACAGGTGACAAGGCCGCGGACGGCCTGCTGAACAAGGACGGCACCGCGCTGCTGCTCGGGATGCTGCTGGACCAGCAGGTGCCGATGGAGTGGGCGTTCGGCGGTCCGGCCAAGCTGAAGGAACGGCTCGGTCACCTGGACGCGAGGAAGATCGCCGCGATGGACGTCGAGGAGTTCGTCGCCGTCTGTTCCGAGAAGCCGTCGATCCACCGGTTCCCCGGCTCGATGGGCAAGCGGATCCACCAGGTCTGTGTCGTGCTCACCGACGAGTACCGCGGCAAGGCGGCGAACCTCTGGAAGGGCGTCGACACCGGCGCCGAACTGTACCGGCGGCTGCACGCGCTGCCCGGCTACGGCGAGGAGAAGGCGAAGATCTTCGTCGCCATCCTGGCCAAGACCCAGGGTGTCGCCCCGGACGGCTGGCGGGAGGCGGCCGGCAAGTTCGGCGACGACGTCCCCCGCTCGGTCGCCGACATCGACGGTCCCGAGTCACTGGCCAAGGTGCGCGAGTGGAAGAAGGCCCAGAAGGCCGCCAAGCGCGACAAGCAGGACAACGCGGTCGGCTGACCGGCCGGAGTTCGACCGGTCAGAGTTTGACCGCGCGGGTGCGCCAGAGCAGGTAGACGAAGTACGGCGCGCCGATCATCGCGGTGAGCAGTCCCGCGGGGATCTGCGCGGGCGCCAGCACCGTGCGGCCGAGACTGTCCGCGACGCTGACCAGTACTGCGCCGAGCAGCGCCGCGACCGGCAGCAGGCGAGCGTGCCGTCCGCCCACGAGAGCGCGGGCGGCGTGCGGAGCGACCAGTCCGACGAAGCCCACCACTCCGATCGCCGAGACGGCGGCGGCGGTCATCAGGGCCGCGCCGACGAGGGCGATCAGCCGGGTGCGTTCCAGCCGTACGCCGAGGATGCGCGGGATGTCGTCGTCCAGCGCGAGCAGGTCCAGCTCTCGGCGGGCCAGCACGATCACCGGGGTCAGCACCACCAGCGCGACGGCCACCGGGATGAGCTGCGGCAGGGTCCGGCCGTAGGTGCTGCCGGACAGCCACGTCATCGCGAGGCTGATGTTCCACGGATCGGTGTAGACGATGACGAAGGTGATGACCGCGGTCGTCGCCGACGAGACGCCGACCCCGATCAGCACCAGCCGGTCCGAACTGAGCCCACCCCGCCAGGAGACCAGGTAGACCAGCGCGAAGGTGGCCAGCGCGGCCGCTGCGGCGACGCCGGACAGGAGCCAGATCCCGGCCGTCGGTACCGCCATCAGAACGACCACCGCGCCGAGGCCGGCACCCCCGGTGATCCCGAGGATGCCCGGCTCGGCCAGCGGGTTGCGGCAGACGGCCTGCACCGTGGCGCCGGCGATCGCGAGGGCCGCTCCGCACAGGACGGCCGACAGCACCCGCGGGAAGCGCTGGTCGAGGACGTAGGTGATCGCGCGGCCGGACCGGCCGTTGATCCAGTTGGCGATGTCGCCGGTGCGCAGGAAGGCGTCGCCCGCGAGCATCGCGAACACCAGCGCGCCCACCAGCAGCACGCTCAGTGAGATGGTGACGATCCAGAACGTGCGCAGCGTCCGCAGACCGGCGCCCGTGCCACCCGCCTGCTGCCGGCTCGGACCCGAGTCGCGGAACCGGCGGGCCAGCCAGACGAGCACGATCGCGCCGACCAGCATGGTCATGATGCCGGTCGGGATCTCGACGCCGGCCTGTCCGCCGAGAACGGCACGCAGTACGACGTCCGAGGCGAGCACCACGAGGATGCCGGCGATCCCGGACAGGGGCAGCAGCACCCGGTGCCGCATCAGCCCGGGCACGAGCGGGGCGATCAGCCGGACCAGCACCGGCGCGACCAGGCCGACAAATCCGACCGGACCGGCGATCGTCACCGCCGCGGCCGACAACATGACCGTGACGAGGGTGATCCACACGCGGGTCCGGCGGACCCGGACACCGAGCACCGAGGCGGTGTCGTCGCCGAGGGCGAGGATGTCCAGCTTCGGGGCCAGCACCAGCGCCGCGATGATGCCAAGGGCAACGATCGGCGCCATCTGCCGGACCGCGACGAGGTCGGTCTGCACCAGCGTGCCCGCTCCCCAGGCGAACGAGCGGACGGTTTCTTCCTTGTACAGCAGCATCAGCAGCGTGGTCACGCCCGCCAGCGCCATCGCGACCGCCGAACCGGCCAGAATCAACCGGGTCGGCCCGGCGGTGCCACCGGCCGACAGCCCCAGCACCAGTACCGCGGCTGCCAGTCCGCCGAGGAAGGCGATTCCACCCGCGGGCAGGGTCGGCAACGAGACACCGAACGCCGCGAACGTCACGACCGCCAGGTAGGCACCCGCGTTGACGCCGAGGGTGTCCGGTGAGGCCAGCGGATTCCTGGCCAGCGACTGGAGTCCAGCCCCGGCGACGCCCAGAGCGACACCGACCAGCATGCCGGCGAGTAGCCGGGGAAGCCGCGACGCGACCAGCACGTTCGCGGAGTTGTCGGTGCCCTGGCCGATCACCAGCCTGAGCAGGTCCCCGGCGTTCACCGAGGACGTGCCCTGGGTCAGGTGGACCGCGGCCAGCACCACCACCGCGGCGGCCGCGATGGCGAACACACCCGCCACGCGCACCCGGCGTACGGGCTCCAGCGGCGCGGTGGCGAGCTCGTCGGGCCGCTGGGCGGTCAGCTGGGTCAAGAGGTGACTGCCTGCACCGTCGCGTCGATGAACTGCTCGGTCGACTTCGGTCCGCCGAACATCCAGATGCCGTCGGCCAGCCGGTGCACGTTGCCGCTCCGGACGAACGGCAGGTTCTTCCAGATCGCGTTCTGGGCCAGGTCGCCGCCGAACACGTCACCGCCGTCGCCGTCGTTGGCGATGTAGAGGAACTCGCCGTCCTCGAGCTTGGTCAGCCCCTCGATGTCGGTCGTCGCCAGGCCGTAGGACGGGTCGCCGGCGTCGGGCCAGGCGTTCTTCAGGCCGAGCTCGTTCGCGACCGCGCCGAGCAGCGAGCCGGCGGAGAACATCCGGATCGAGATCGTGCTGCCTTCCTTGTAGCCGTCCGCCATCGTGTACGACGTACCGGCCTTGCCCGCGTCGGCGATCTTCTGCTTGCCGTCGGCAACCTTCTTGTCGAAGTCGGCGAGCACCGTCTTCGCCTGCTCGGACCGGCCGAGCGCCTGGGCGATCAGCTCGAAGTTCGACTTCATCTGCGGGATCGCGTTCTTCGCGTCCGCGGCCTTGATCACCAGCACCGGCGCGGCCTTCTCCATCTGCGTGATGGCGGCCGGCGACTCGTCGGTGGTGGTGATGATCAGGTCGGGGTCCAGCGCGACGATCGCGTCCACGCTCGATTCACCACGGGTGCCGACGTTCTTCACCGTGGCGTCGAGCTTCTCGGCGGAGACCCAGCCGGTGTAGCCCTTGGTGTCGGCCACGCCGACCGGCATCACGCCCAGCGTGATGACGCTTTCGACGACGCCCCACTCCAGCCCGACCACCTTGGCGGCAGGCGCCTTGAGGTCGATCTTCTTGTTCCGCGCGTCGGTGAGCGAGACCGGCTGGGTGTTCGCCGAGCTGCTGTTCGCCTGCGGGGTGACGTTCTCGCTGCTGCCACAGGCCGTCAGCACCAAGGCCAGTGCGGCGGCGGCAAGTGCGGTGACTCTCTTCATGATGACCTCGGTTGGTTGTTACTGCGCTGACTTCTGCTGTGCGGACTTCTACTGTGCTGATTTCTGCAGGGTGGGTCGCTGCAGGTGCCTGCCGACGGGCTGGGTGCTGACCAGCCCGGTCGTCAGGTCGGTGCTGACCTCGATCCGGATCCCGTAGGTCTCCGACAACGCGTCCGCCCGCAGTACTTCGGCCGGCGTACCGGCGGCACGGATCCGGCCCCGGTCGAGCAGCGCGATCCGGTCCGCGACGGCCGCGGCCTGGTTCAGGTCGTGCAGCACCACGCCGACGGCAACCCCGTGGTCGTCGGCGAGATCGCGCATCAGGTCGAGGATCTCGATCTGGTACCGCAGGTCGAGGAAGGTGGTCGGTTCGTCGAGCAGCAGGACGCCGGTGTCCTGAGCCAGGCAGGTGGCCAGCCAGACGCGCTGGAGCTCACCGCCGGACAGTTCGTCGACGGACCGCTCGGCCATCGAGGTGACCCCGGTGACGTCCATCGCGTGACTGATGGCGCGGTTGCCGTCCGGGTCGTCGTGCCGCCAGCGTCCGCGGTACGGGTGCCGGCCGTAGCCGACCACGTCGCGAACACTCACGCCGTTCGGGGTCGGGCGGGACTGTGAGAGCAGCGTCACGCGGCGGGCGAAGTCCTTCGAGGACAGCGCCAGAGCGGACTCCCCGCCGGGAAAGGCGATCTCCCCCGCGTCCGGCTTGTGCAGGCGCGCAAGCGCCCGCAGCAGCGTCGACTTCCCGCTGCCGTTCGGTCCCACTAACGCGGTGACGCCGGCCGCCGCGATCTCCAGCGACGCTCCGTCCACCACCTGCTTGCCGTGATATCCGAGACAGAGCTCGACCCCGGCCAGCCCCACAGACTCCTGCATGGCTTGAAGGATAGCCTCACCTAACTCGCAATGTCAGCCTCACGACAGGTAGCCGATCGACTACGCGTCTTTCCCTCGGGCAGCACGATTGTCAGAGCTTCGCGGCCAGTTCGGTGCCTTGGGAGATCGCTCGTTTGGCGTCCAGCTCGGTGGCCAGGTGGGCGCCGCCGATGACGTGGGTGGTGGGAGTGGCGAGGTCGCGGACCGGCTCCTGGCCGGCGCAGACGATGATGGTGTCGACCGCCAGGACCCGGGGATTCTCGTGCTTGGGGCCGAAGGTGACGTGCAGGCCTTCGTCGTCGATGCGCTCGTAGTTGACCGAGGTGAGCTGCTCGACCTGCTTGTTCTTCAGCGCGGCGCGATGGACCCAGCCGGTGGTCTTGCCGAGGCCGGCGCCGATCTTGCCCGGTTTGCGTTGCAGCAGGTAGACCTTGCGGGGCGAGGGTTCGGGGCGCGGTTCGGTCAGGGCGCCGGGTGCCGACAGCGGGTCCGTGACGCCCCATTCGGCCTTCCACGCCGCCAGGTCGAGCGTCGGGGAGTCGATGGTGGTGATGAACTCGCTCACGTCCACGCCGATTCCGCCGGCGCCGATGACGGCGACCGAGCGGCCGACCGGGTGGCCGTGGCGGACGACGTCGACGTACGAGACGACCTTCTCGTGGTCGATGCCGGGGATGGCCGGGATCCGGGGCACGACACCGGTGGCCACGATCACCTCGTCGAAGCCTTCGAGGTCGGCGGCGACGGCGCGGTGGCCGAGATGGAGCTTGACGCCGGTCAGTTCGAGGCGGCGTTCGTAGTACCGGATGGTCTCGGCGAACTCCTCCTTGCCCGGGATCCGGCGCGCGATGCCGAACTGGCCGCCGATCTCGTTGTCCGCTTCGAAAAGCTCGACGTCGTGGCCACGCTCGGCGGCGGTGACGGCGGCGGAGAGACCGGCCGGGCCGGCGCCGACGACGGCGATCCTGCGGGTACGACGGGTCGGCAGCAGCACCAGCTCCGTCTCACGGGCGGCGCGGGGATTCACCATGCAGCTCGCCTTGCGTTTGGCGAAGACGTGATCCAGACAGGCCTGGTTGCAGGCGATGCAGACGTTGATCTCGTCCGCCCGCGAGGTAGTTGCCTTGAGCACCCACTCCGGATCGGCCAGGAACGGGCGGGCCATGCTGATCAGGTCGGCGTCACCGCGGGCCAGCACCTCTTCGCCGACCTGCGGCAGGTTGATCCGGTTCGAGGTGACCACCGGGATCGAGACGTGCGGCCGGAACGACGCCGTGATGGAGGTGAACGCCGCCCGCGGTACCGAGGTCACGATGGTCGGCACCCGGGCCTCGTGCCAGCCGATCCCGGTGTTGATGATCGAAGCCCCGGCCCGCTCGATCTCCTGGCCCAAGGCAACGACCTCGTCCCAGTCCTGCCCACCTTCGACCAGGTCGGCCATCGACAGCCGGTAGATGATCAGGAAGTCCGGGCCGACCCGCTCCCGGATGCCCCGGACGATCTCGACGGCGAGCCGCCGCCGGTTCTCCGCGCTGCCACCCCAACGGTCGCTGCGCTTGTTGGTCCGCTCGGCGAGGAACTGGTTGATGAAGTACCCCTCGGAGCCCATCACCTCGACACCGTCGTAGCCCGCCTCGCGGGCCAGCGCGGCGCAGTCGACGTACGCCGCGATCTGCCGCCGTACGCCGCGATCCGACAACGCCCGCGGTTTGAACGGGTTGATCGGCGCCTTCCGGGCCGAGGCCGAGACGCTGAACGGGTGGTAGGAGTACCGCCCCGCGTGCAGGATCTGCAGCGCGATCAGCCCACCCTCGGCGTGGACGGCGTCCGTCACCAGCCGATGCCCGCGGGCTTCCCGGTGAGTGGTCAGCTTCGAGCCGAACGGGGTCAGCCAGCCGGTCCGGTTCGGCGCGTAGCCGCCGGTGACGATCAGGCCGACGCCGCCGCGGGCCCGCTCGGCGAAGTACGCGGCGAGCTTCGGCAGGTCCTTGGCCCGATCTTCCAGACCGGTGTGCATCGACCCCATGATCACCCGGTTCTTCAGCGTGACGTGGCCGAGGTCGAGCGGGGCCAGCAGGTTCGGGTACTCGGCTGTGTCACTGGTTCGCTCGCTCACGAGGTGCGCTCCGATCGCATCGCCTGAATGACTTCGTCGCACCACGCCACGAAGGACTCCTCCGCGCGGACTCCCCCGCGCAGGACGAGGTACTGATGCAACTCGCGGCCGGCCAGCTGGTCCGGCTTGGGGAAGTCGCGCCGCTGGATGCCGCGGTAGATCTCCAGCCGGCTCGCATGCTCGGCGCGGTGACGCTCGACCTCCCGCAGTACCGCGGCGGCGTCGCCCAGCGAGGCGCCGCGGAGCTTCACGCCCAGGCCGTCGCGGAGAATCGCCGGGTCGACAGGCTCGGCGAGCCAGCGGGTGAGCTCGTCACGACCGGCCGCGGAGACCTCGTACACCTTCTTGTCCGGGCGGCCGTCCTGCGCGATCTCGGTGTGAGTAACCCAGCCGGCGTCACCCATCCGGCGCAGTACGCGGTAGATCTGCTGGTGGGTCGCGGGCCAGAAGTACCCGATCGAGCGGTCGAAGCGCCGGGCGAGCTCGTACCCGGACCCGGCGCGCTCGGTCAGCGAGACGAGGATCGCGTGTTCGAGAGCCATGCCGCGACCATACCTATGCAACTAGTTGCACTGCACCTGATTGCAAGCCACTTCACAGGATTCGATCTGGATCTGGCGGTCACCGGTTGGGCGAATGAGGGAGAATGGTTGCAGACGCCACCTATTGCGGGAGTGAACAACTCATGGACCACCCGACCAGGACGACGCTGCCCGGGATCGGCACTCGTTACGACTTCACCACCGACGGCGGCAGGCACGTGTCCCTGGTGGTGCACACCGACGGCCGGCGCTTTCTGGGCTTCCACGATCCCGAGGACGACGACAGTTGCCTGGGCAGTGTGCCGCTCGGCCCGGCCGAAGCCAGCGCGCTGGGTCAATTGCTGATCCCCGCACCGCTGGCGCCGCTGCACGGCGACATCGAGATCGACCTGATCACCGAGCAGATCCCGATCACCAGCCGTTCGCCGTACTCCGGCCGCACGCTCGGTGACACCCAGGCACGCAGCCGGACCGGCGCGTCGATCGTGGCGGTCCTGCGCCGGACCGGAGCGGTGCCGTCACCGGCCCCGGACTTCCGGTTCGCGATCGGCGACACCATCGTCGTCGTCGGCACCCGTGAGGGCGTCGATGCCGTCGCCGGACTGATCACGGGAGGCTGAGCATGCATGATCTCACCGCCCTGCTGATCGAACTCGGCGCCCTCCTGCTCGCCCTCGGCATCCTCGGCCGGATCGCCGGCCGGGTCGGGTTCTCACCGATTCCCCTCTACCTGCTGGCCGGGCTGGCCTTCGGCCACGGCGGGCTGCTGCCCCTGGACGCGTCCGAGGAGTTCGTCGCCACCGGCGCCGAGATCGGCGTGATCCTGCTGCTGTTGCTGCTCGGTCTCGAGTACACGGCGGCCGATCTGGTCGGCACGCTGAAGACGCAGTACCTGTCCGGTGTCGTCGACTTCCTGCTGAACGCGTTGCCGGGCGCGGCCGTTGCGCTGATGCTCGGCTGGGGCCCGGTCGCGGCCGTCGCGCTGGCCGGCGTCACCTGGATCTCCTCGTCGGGCGTGATCGCGAAAGTGGTCGGCGACCTCGGCCGGCTCGGTAACCGGGAGACGCCGGTGGTGCTGGGGATCCTGGTGCTCGAGGATCTCTCGATGGCCGTCTATCTGCCGATCCTGACCGCGCTGCTGGCGGGCGTCGGACTGGCCGGCGGCAGCGTGACGCTCCTGATCTCGCTGGGCACGGTGAGTGTCGTGCTGTTCGTCGCCCTGCGCTACGGGCGGGTGATCAGCCGGGCGGTCTCCTCCGACAATCCGGAGATGCTGCTGCTCGTCGTGCTCGGACTGACGCTGCTGGTCGCGGGCGTCGCCCAGCAGTTGCAGGTGTCGGCGGCGGTCGGCGCGTTCCTGGTCGGCATCGCGCTGTCGGGTGAGGTCGCGAAGGGCGCACGCAGTCTGCTCAGCCCGTTGCGGGACCTGTTCGCCGCGGTGTTCTTCGTCTTCTTCGGGCTGAGCACCGACCCCGCGGAGATTCCGCCGGTGCTCGGAGTCGCCCTGGCCCTCGCGGTGGTGACCGCGCTGACCAAGATCGCCACCGGCTGGTACGCCGCTCGCAAGGCCGGCGTGAAGTCGGCCGGTCGCTGGCGTGCGGGCGGCACCTTGGTCGCGCGCGGCGAATTCTCGATCGTCATCGCCGGGCTGGCAGTCGGGGTCGAGCCCCGGCTGGGCCCACTGGCGACGGCGTACGTGCTGATTCTGGTCATCCTCGGCCCGATCACCGCCCGCTTCACCGAACCGGTCGCCCGCAAGCTCACCAACCGCAGAAATCCGGCCCCGCAAGCCCCGCCCGTGCCCGAGCGACTCGACGACACCGCCGACAGCCGGAGCTAGCCGGACCTGCACCACTGACCAACCCCCGCCACGGCACCGCGGCTGAGCGTGACCGAGCGCAAGACTGAACGACCGGCGGGACTTGGTCTGTCGTGGCGGTCCGGGTCAGCCGGGGTGGTTGGCTCGCTGGTTCAGGGCGGCGAGGTCAACTGCCTGAGCGATGCGGCGCTCGCGGGTCTCCGGGCGCTTCGCGAGCGCGATCCACTCGAGGATGCGGCGCCTGGACGACGGCGGGAAGGCGGCGAAGTGGGTGGCCGCCTCCTCATCGGCGTCGAGCCGGGCCTGGAGGTCGGCGGGAACGACACCGTTCTGGGCCTCGGCGAGACAGTCCCAGGTGCCGGTCCGGTGGGCGAGGTCCAGCAGTTCCTGGCCGGGCGCCTCCATCAGGCCGGCGGCGAGCAGCCTCTCGACCCGGTCGCGATTGACCTGGCTCCAGGTACTGCGCGGGTTGCGCGGGGTGAAGGTCTGATAAGTGCTCTGCCCGTCGCGGCTGAGCGTCTTGCTGTCGATCCAGCCGAAGCAGAGGGCGTGCTCGACCGCCTCCGCCAGGTCGATACCGGCCGCGCTGCCCTTGCGGTGGACGACAACCCACACCGACCGCTCGATCCGCCCGTATTGCGCCAGCCAAGCGCGCCACTCCTCGACTGTCGCCGGTGCGAACGCCTCGTCATCGGTGACCACCTGCTTGACCTTCACCTGTGTGCTCATAACGACAGCATGCGCCTGATAAGTGCTCATCTTCTGAGCACTTATCAGCGAGGTTTCAGAAGAGTACGTCGGCCCGTTCATGGTCGAGCAGCTGCTGCTTGCGCTCCAGGCCACCGCCGTACCCGGTGAGGCTGCCGGTCGAGCCGATCACGCGGTGGCACGGCACGATGATGCTGACCGGGTTCTTGCCGTTCGCCAGCCCGACCGCCCGGGAGGCACCCGGCACCAGTCCGAGCGTGGCGGCAAGTTGCCCGTACGTCGTCACCTCGCCGTACGGGATGTCCTGGAGTGCTTCCCAGACCCGTTGCTGGAAAGGCGTACCGGCCAGCTTCAGCGGTACGTCGAAGCTGGTGCGCTCGCCGGCGAAGTACTCCTTCAGTTGCTGGCCGACCTCCGGCAGGATCGAGTCGTCCCGCGACCCGAAGATCTCCTGCGCCGGCCGGTGCCGCTGCTGCTCCATGTAGAGGCCGGCCAACTCCCCCGTGCCGGCCGCGACGACAGTGAGCCGGCCGATCGGGCTGTCGATCACCGCGTGCGTCACTGCTGGGCCTCCCACTGCGCGCGCGTGATCCGGTAGAGCACGTGCCGCTGCAGCCGATGGCCGTCGGGCAACCGCGGGTGGTCGAAGTCGCCGGCTTCGTCGTGCGTCATTCCGATCCGCTCCATCACCCGCTGGGACGGCTTGTTGGTGGTCGCCGTGAACGACAGCACCTCGTCCAGTCCGAGCGGACCGAACGCGTGCGCCAGCGCCGCCCGCGCCCCTTCGGTCGCATACCCCTTGCCCCAGGCAGCTTTCGCCAGCCGCCAGCCGACTTCGACACCCGGCAGGAACGGCGCCTCGAAGGTCGGCACCGACAGCCCGACGAAGCCGAGGAACTGCCCGGTCTCGCGGAGCTCGGCCGCCCAGAACCCGAAGCCGCGCTCCGCGATCATCGCGCTGATCCGCTCGATCATCGCGTCGCTCTCGGCCGGCGTGAGCGGCGCCGGGAAGTGCTCCATCACGGCGGGATCGGCGTTCAACGCGGTGCAGGGGGCGCGATCGCTGTCCTTGAGGGGCCGCAGCAGCAGGCGTTCGGTGGTGAGCTGGGTCATTTCACTCCACGTTCTCTACGGCAGGAATCTTGTTGACGGCGTGGTTCCCGGTCGCCCAGAGGTACTGCACGGCGTACGCGCGCCAGGGCCGCCAGGCGCGCGCATGCTCGATCAGCGCTTTGGGTGCCTCGGGCAACCCGAGGTCGCGGGCGGCGTACTTGATGCCCAGATCGCTGGCCACGAAGGCATCCGGGTCACCCAGCGCGCGCATCGCGATCGACTCGACGGTCCACGGTCCGATCCCGGGCAGCGCCGCCAACTGCTCCCGCGCCTTGTCCCAGTCGCTGCCCGCGCCGAGGTCGATCTCGCCGGCCGCGAGGGTGGCGACCAGCGTGGTCAGCGTCGTACGCCGGGACTTCGGGAAGGCGAGTGTCTCGGGGTCGAGCTCGGCCAGTGCCTCCATCCGGGGGAACAAGTGCGTCAACCCGCCGCCCGGATCGTCGATGGGATCGCCGTACGCCTGCACGAGCCGGCTTGCGTGGGTCCGCGCGGCGGCCGTCGAGACCTGCTGGCCGAGCACCGCCCGGACGGCGAACTCCTCGCCGTCGACGGTGTGCGGAACCCGCCGCCCCGGCGCCTTGTCGACCAGCGGCGCGAGGAACGGGTCGGCCCGGAGTACGTCGTCGACCGCGATCGGGTCCGCGTCGAGGTCGAGCATCCGGCGGCAACGGCTGATGGCGATCGCCAGGTCGCGCTGGTCGGTGAGCGACAACTGGCACGCGATGTGGTCCGGCATCGGGCGGAGGGCGACGACGCCATGGCCGTGCGACAACCGGAGCGTGCGGCGATAGGTGCCACCGCGCCACTCCTCCACTCCCGGTACGCCGGTCGCGATCAGGTGCCCGAAGAGGTTGTCCGGCATCAACGGCTGACGGAACGGAAGGCGCAACGAGATGGTGCCCGGTGCGCTGGTCGCGTCGCCACGCTTCGCCCTGGTCCGCAGTTCGCTCGGAGACAGCGCGAAGACCTCCTGCACTGTTTCGTTGAAGGTCCGGACGCTGGAGAAACCCGCGGCGAAAGCGACGTCGGACATCGGCAGTGAGCTGGTCTCGATCAGCAGTCGCGCCGTCTGGGCCCGCTGCGCCCGGGCGAGAGCGAGCGGGCCGGCCCCGAGCTCTGCCTGCAACTGCCGCTGCACCTGACGAACGCTGTAACCGAGCTGCGTCGCCAGTCCCGGTACGCCGTCGCGATCGACCACGCCGTCGCCGATCAGGCGCATCGCGCGAGCAACCAGGTCGGCCCGGTCGTTCCACTCCGGTGAGCCAGGACTGGCGTCCGGACGGCAGCGCTTGCAGGCCCGGAATCCGGCCGACTGGGCCGCGGCGGCGCTCGGGTAGAAGCGCATGTTCTTGACCTTCGGGGGCACGACCGGGCAACTCGGCCGGCAGTAGATCTTGGTGGTCAGAACGGCGGTGAAGAACCAGCCGTCGAACCTCGCGTCCTTCGACTGGACGGCTCGCACGCATCGCTCGACACATTCGTACACGGGCTCCAGCATCCCCTGTCCCACCGAGGCACGCTAGCGGTTTTGCGCCATGGCAGTGCCTGCTCGGATCGATCCCGGGTAGCGGAAAAGCGACCCCAGGATCCCGCGGCGTATTTCCGCCAGCCCGGCGGACCGGCAGCGAGTGGACTGGAGGCAGTGAAAGCCCTGCAGGACAACGAGAAAGTGATGTCATGACTGAGTTCGCTGGAAAGACGGCACTGGTGACCGGTGGAAGCCGCGGGATCGGCGCTGCGGTCGCGGTGGCCCTGGCCGAGCGTGGCGCCGACGTCGCGATCACCTACAACAGTTCCCCGGAGGATGCGGCGGCGGTGGTCAAGCAGCTCGAGGCCGCCGGTCGGCGTGGGTTCGCGATCGAGGCGGACGCGGCGAGCGCGGAGGCTGTCGTCGCGGCGGTCGGCCGGGCGTACGGCGTACTGGGTGGACTCGACATCTTTGTCAACAACGCCGGGGTCGGGTCGCTCGGGATGATCGACGAGGTCACGCTCGAGGAGCTCGACCGGGTGCTCGCGATCAACGTGCGCGGCCCGTACGTCGCGGCGCAGGCCGCGGCCGGCGTACTGGCTGATGGTGGGCGGATGATCCATGTCGGCAGCGCGATCGCCGAGCGCGCCACGGGCCCCGGGATGAGCCTCTACACGATGAGCAAGTCGGCGGTGGCCGGCCTGAGCAAGGGGCTGGCGCGGGATCTCGGTGCGCGCGGGATCACGTCGAACGTCGTTCAGCCAGGGCCGATCGACACGTCGATGAACCCGGCCGACGGTCCGTTCGCCGAAGCGCAGCGGGCGTTCCTCGCTCTTCCTCGCTTCGGTACGCCTGCGGAGGTCGCTGCCGCCGTTGTCTATCTGGCCGGGTCAGCCGCCGGCTACATCACCGGGACCGAGCTGACCATCGACGGCGGACACGCCGCCTGACCACCCGCCCGCGGGCGACGGAATTGTCGGCGGGCGTGGCTAGCTTGATGAGATGCGATTCTCGGTGACCTTCGGAGCGGTGGGCGCTGGGCGGGATCCACGCGGGCTGGCCGAGCTGGCACGGATGGCCGAGGACTGCGGCTGGGACGGCGTGTTCCTGGAGGACTACCTCGTCTACCAGGGCGACCTGGCCGAACCGGCGTACGATCCGTGGATCTGCTTGGCTGCGATGGCGAGCGCGACCTCGACGATCAGGCTCGGTACGACGGTCACCCCGGTCCCCCGCCGTCATCCGTGGCAACTCGCTGCCGAGACCGTCGCGCTCGACCATCTCTCCGGTGGCCGGCTGATCCTCGGTGTCGGCCTCGGTGATCCCAGCGACCCGTTCCTCACCAGCTCCCCGCGCGAGCTGGCTGAGAAGCTCGACGAGTCGCTGGAGATCATCGACGCCTTGTGGACCGGGGAGGCCGTCCAGCATCAAGGGAGGCACTACCGGCTCGACGGCGCTCAGCTGACCGCCCGGCCGGTGCAGCGACCTCGGATCCCGATCTGGGTGGGTGGCAATCTCCTCAACCCGGCGGTCCGTCGCCGGATTCTTCGCTGGGACGGCAGTTGCGCGTACAAGGGCAGCACCGGCGCGGCCGAGCAGATCACTCCCGACGACGTACGCCGGCTTCACGCTGACCGCGAGGCCGCGCTGAGCAGATCGGGTGAAGGAGACCGAGTTGGTGGGGCGGGCGGGTTCGAGGTGAAGGTCAGCGGTGGGGAGCCGGGGGCGTTCGCGGAGGCCGGCGCGGCCTGGTGGGGGCGGTGGATCGCGCCGGGGCCGCTCGCGGACGCGCGGGAGATCTTGCGAGCCGGGCCGCCAGACCGTTGACACGCAAGGGCTCAGCGGCGAGACTGCGAGAGCGTTTGAACGTTAAAACGCCGTTCTCCGGTCGACCTGAGGGGGTTCGTCGTGGCTACGCTGAAGCAGGTTGCCGCTCACGCGGAGGTTTCGGTGCAGACCGTCTCCAACGCTCTGAACGCGCCCCATCGACTCCGGCCCGACACGTTGCAGCGGGTCACGCGGTCGATCCAGCTGCTCAACTACCGGCCCAATCGTAACGCGCGCAGCCTGCGGACGAGTGCCGTCGAGCTGATCGGGTACTGCGTGCCGAGCTGGCCCGACGGGCAGGCGCATCTGGTGATGGACCAATTCCTGCACGCTTTGTGCGCCTCGGCGGAGAGCAGTGGGCGGCACATTCTGTTGTTCACGGCACCGGTCGGGGTCGAAGGAATGCCGGTCTACGAGGATCTGCACGCGCGGCGGCTGGTCGACGGGTTCGTGCTGTCGCAGACCGAGACGCATGATCCGCGGCACGGCTGGCTGAAGGAGCAGCAGATCCCGTTCGTGTCGTTCGGGCGGGTCTGGAAGGAGTCCACCCAGCCGGGCCCCTGGGTCGATGTCGACGGGGCCGGTGGGTGCGCGGCCGCCGTACGGCATCTGCACGACACCGGACGGCGGCGGATCGGCTTCCTGAGTTGGCCGTTGGCCTCCGGACTGGCGGAGGACCGGCTGACGGGCTGGCAGAGCGGTTGCCGGGAGCTCGGGCTCCCGAGTGGCCGGGAGCTGGCGTTCCATTGCCAGGGAGACACCATCGACGCAGGCGCTCGCGGTACCGCCGAACTGCTCGACGCGGATCCCGAGATCGACGCGATCGTTGCCGTCAGCGACGTTCTCGCGCTCGGCGCGCTGCGGGAGCTGACCCGGCGCGGGATGACCGCCGGCGTCGAGGTCGCGGTCACCGGGTTCGACGACTCGCCACTTGCCTCGGTGGTGTCGCCCGCGCTCACGAGTATTCGCCAGCCGATGGACCAGATCGCCACCGAACTGATCGACATCCTCACCGCCGCGACCCCGAGCGGGCCGACGGAACGACTTCTGCGACCGGAACTGATCGTCAGGGGCAGCTCGTGACCCGCCCCCGGAGTTGTTTGAGTGATTGCGGTGTCCAGGTGCGTGCATCGCGGTGCTGGAGGAGCGTCCTCGATGCGGAGCATCGTGGATGCTTCGCCAGTGCCGCGAGGTGCGTGCCTGGGCGCCGCAAGCGCCAAAGAACGCCGGGGGCGGGTCACGGAGCCCCCGGCTGATGCTCGGCGGTGCTCGGACACCGCCAGAAGGAGGCGCGTCATGACATCCCGCCCTGTCGGACGAAACGCACGACGTGGCAGGCCGAACCGACGCCGGTACGCCGGTGCGGGTGGTCTGCTGGCTGCAGCTACGGTCCTTGCTCTCAGCGGGATCCCCTCCGTTGCCACTGCTGGGCAGCAGTCCTCTTCTGGTTCTCCGGGGCCAGGGTCCGGAGTGCGAGTGGATGGAGAGTCACCCACCTCTCGGCGAGGGGAACTTTCGGAGAGTCGGCGGTTGGCGGATCGGCGGTCTTTGGTGGTGGGGGATCGGGCCTATGCCATGGGCGACGAGACCGGGCTCTATCCGGCGACGGGGTGGCATACCCGCGGTGAGATGGGTGGGATCTGGACTCCGCCGGTGAAGTTGCTGGACGGGATCTGGTTCGGGGTCGACGGGGCCTGGCTGGGGAAGGACGTGCCTGCGGCGAAGTACACGAGTGGGCACGGGTACCAGCGGATCAGCTACCCGGGCGACGTGACGATCGAGCGGACCGACTTCGTGCCCGACGGCGTGCGGGCGACGGTGGTCGGGCTGGCCTTCAAGTCGGCCAAGGCGAAGAGCGTGCGGCTCGACATGGACGCACACTCCGAGTTGATGCCTGCCTATCCCTGGGGCGGCACGACGCCCAACGCCGGGCAGACCAACCTGCCCGACACCGGCTCGTACGCCGATGGCACGCTGCAGTTCCGCGACCAGGGCACCCCACCGGTCCCCAACGCCGCGGCGCACGACTACAACGCCGTCGTCGGCGCATCGCTCAAGCCGGCCGGTCATGCACTCGGCGCAAACCATCGCGGCCCGCAAGACCCCGCCGTCGTCTGTCCTGCCGACGGTACTCCGCCCGCGCACTGCGACGATTCCGCCTTCGGCAAGGGCACCGGCGGCCGCCTCAGCTACGACCTGGACCTGAAACCCGGCCGTACGACGACCGTCTGGTTCGCCGTCGCCGGTTCGGACGAGGGCAAGGCGGCCGCGCACCGCGAGTACCGGCGCGCCATCAGCAGTCCCGAGAAGTTGCTCAAGGCAAAGAAATCGAGCCGGGCCGCGATCGGCAGCCGGTCGGCCGTGGACCTGCCCGGCGACCGGCTCCTGCAGCAGAGCGTCGAGTGGAGCAAGCAGAATCTCGCCGACTCCGTGCAGGAAGCGCGCAACCTGCAGATCCGGGACGTCAACGAGGGCAAGTCCTACCCCGCACCGGCCGGCACCGTCGACGTCGCACGCTGGTTCGGCGCCGGCTTCCCCGACTATCCCTGGCTGTTCGCGACGGACGGCGAGTACACCTCGTACGCCGCCGTCGCGGCCGGCCAGTTCGACACCGTCAAAGCCCACCTGCGGGCCTTGCGCGACGTGAGCGACCTGCTCAACAACCGAAGCGGCAAGGTCGCGCACGAGGTGATGCCGACCGGCGACGTGTACTTCGGCTCGAACACCAGCGCCGGCAACACCGACGAGACGGTCAAGTTCCCGAGTATCGTCGCGCTGCTGTGGCGCTGGACGGGTGACAACCGGTTCCGCGACGAGATGTACGACTTCAGTGTGCGCAACCTCGAGTACGTCTACCGCGAACTGGACCAGGACGGCGACGGCTGGCTGGAGGGCCTGGCCAACGTCGAGCGCAGCGGGATGGGTTCGGAGAAGCTGGACAGCACCGTGTACCTCGCGCGTGGTCTGCGCGACCTCGCCGACCTCGCGGCCTCGCGTCAGGACCGGCCGACGCAGCGGTGGGCGGCCGCCAAGGCGACCGGCCTGGAGCAGCGGTTCGAGACGCAGTGGTGGATCGAGAAAGCCTTCGGATACGCCGATTCGGTGGACGACGTGGCCGATCCCGCGAACGACAACACCCCGATCTTCCAGCGGCACTGGACCGGTGTCACGCCGATGGAGACCGAACTGGTCCGCCACCCCGGTCAGCCGGCCGCTCCCCTGGCCTCGGCCGCACACGCCGAGATCGCCCTCGACCAGCGCGAGAAGGCCTGCTACACCGGCGAGTTCGGCCTGTACCACACCGGCACCGGACCGACCTCGGATCCGGCCGGCAACCCCGGCGCAAGCTGCGATCAAGTGGTCTCGGCCGTCAAGAGCGAGCGCAGCATCTTCTCGCTCAACACCTCGATCATGGCAGTTGCCGAGGGCAACTTCGGACGACTGGGCCGGAGCCAGCAGCAGGTCTACACCACCGGCAACGCGCGGATCCAGCTCGACCCGTCGGTCTGGGAGACGCCGGGCGGGATGCCGGAGATCGCCCCGTCACCCGACTCCCCCGCCAACATCGACCGGCCGTTCACCGACCGCTCGATGGCGCTGCAGGCGTGGGGCACGTACGGCGTACTGTGGCCGGTCGTGCACCAGCAGCTGGGCATCGATCCGAACCTGGGGTACGGCCGGCTGGCCGTGGTCCCGCAACTCCCGGCCGGACAGCGGAAGGTTTCGGGCAGCAACATCAGGCTCGGCCACGGCGCCGTGAACGTGTCCGCATCTCTGATGGGCAAGGAGCTTCGGACCACGGTGACCAGTAAGGGGCTGCGGGCAACCGTCACGGTGGGCGCGGTACTGCCGGTAGGAGCGAAGGTGCGCGCGGTCAGCCTCGACGGCCGCGCCGCGCGGTACCAACTCATGACGACGGCGCGCGGTACCGAAGTGCACGTGACCACCCGGGGATCTCACTCGGCCCTACGAGTCACTCTTCGCTGAGAGGTCGGGAGGGGACCGGCCGGTCTCGTTATCCAGGCAGAAAGCAGGCCCCTCCGAGTATGAGTCGGAGGGGCCTGCTCATAGCTGAAGGAAGGTGACGTCTCCAGCCTCCCAGACGGGACCGTCGGGTCCGGCAGACCCCGTCACCGGTCTACCTCAGTGGGGATCCCCACCGCGAGGGTCCTCGGTTTCCGTCCGACCCGCCGCTTCCGGAGAAGCGGCGTGTCGACATTTCTACCTTCCCGGCTGCTCCCCGCACAACCCTTTCTGGCCAAGAGAATGCGCGAACTCGCCACCTTCAGCGTGTCGTCCACAGTGTGTGTGCAACCGTCCACAGAAAGGTCCCGGGTTATGCACACCCCCTGTGCATAACCGATCATTCCCAGCGGAAGAACCGGGCAGCCAGCGCAACGCAGGCGACGATCACGACGACCAGTGCGACCAGGTGCACCAGGCCGGGCCACTGACCGGACCAGGCTTCCTGCATACCGGTCATCCCGGCGCCCATCGGGGTGACGTCGCGGAGCCAGCGGATGGATTCCGGCATCAAATCGCCGGGGGTCCAGACGCCGGCGAAGAACATGCTCGGGAAGAGCAGGATGTTGCCGACGACGCTGGCGCCCTTCGCGGTGGAGACCAGACCCGCGATCAGTACGCCGACCGCCAGCTGGGCGACGGTGTAGAGGACCGCCGCGACGACGAACGGCAGCGGGGCGCTCGGCAGCGCGGAACCGAAGGCGAGCGCACCGACCCCGAGAATCAGCGCGATCACGACGATGCTCGCCGCCAGATGCAGCAGTAACTGCGCGACCAGGAGTTTGACCGGCCGGACCGGCGTGGTCGACATCCGGCGCAGGATGCCCTTCTCCCGGTAGCCGGCCAGGATCATCGGCAGGGTGGCCAGCCCGAGGACGCTGATGCCGATCCCGATCGCCATCGTGGGCAGGAAGCCGGCCGGGATACCGTCCGACGAGCCACCGCCGTCGTCGATCAGTGAGAAGATCGTCAGCAGGCCGAGCGGCAGCCCGAAGACGAAGAACAGGCTGGCCCACTCCCGGACGAACAGCTTGCTCTCGATCTTGGTCAGGGTCAGCGTCTGGCTCATTGGTCCGCTCCTTCGAAGTTCCGGCCGGCCAGGGCGAGGAAGGCGTCGTCAAGGGTGGTCTGTTCGGTGTGCAGGTCACGGGGCGGCAGGCCCCGGGCGGCGAGTTCGGTGACGACCGCGACCAGGAGGTCGTCGTTGCCGCTGACAACGATGCGGCCACCGTCGCGGGCGACGGAATCGACCGCGGGCAAGGCTTTCAGGATCGCGTCGTCCAGCTCACCGAGGACCCGGAAGCTGATCCGCTGCTCGGCCCGGGCCGCGTCGACCAGCCCCGCCGGGGTGTCCAGCGCGACCACCTTCCCGGCGTCGATGATGGCGATCCGGTCGCAGAGGTACTCCGCTTCCTCCATGAAGTGCGTGACCAGGATGATCGTCACGCCCGAGTCGCGGACCTCCTTGACCAGTTCCCAGGTGTCGCGCCGCGCCTGCGGATCGAGCCCGGTGGTCAGCTCGTCGAGGATGGCGAGCTTCGGGTTGCCGATCAGCGCGAGCGCGATCGACAGCCGCTGCTTCTGCCCACCGGACAGCTTGGCGAACGCGGTGTCCCGCACCTTGGTGAGCCCGAGCCGTTCGAGCAACTCGGCCGGGTCGGCCGGGTTCGGGTAGAACGACGCGTACAGCTCCAGCGCCTCCCGGGCCTTGATCCGGTCGGGCAGTTCGCCGGCCTGCAACTGCACCCCGACCAGCGAGGTGATCTCGGTCCGCCGCTTGGCCGGGTTGAGACCGGCCACCCGGACGGTGCCGGCGTCCGGCGTCCGCAGCCCGGCGATCGATTCGACCGTGGTGGTCTTGCCGGCCCCGTTCGGGCCGAGGATGCCGAAGATCTCGCCCGTCCGGACGGTCAGCGAAACGTTGTCTACGGCAACGGTTGGGCCGTAGGCCTTGCGAAGGTGGTTGACGACGACCAGGTCGTCATCGAGGTTTTCGGGCATGGCGGAGCCTCCCTGGGGACCAAGGGGTCGGGTGGAGCGGAAAAGGGTGGGGTCAGCCTTTGGCGGGTTTGAGCGCCATCGGGCGGAGCAGCAGGTAACCGGCGTACAGGCCGAGCGCGCTCACCGCGAGCACACCCGGTACGCCGATCGCCAGCGACGGACGGTGGTAGCCGGTACTGCTCAGTGCCTCGGCGAGCCACTGGGCGACCAGCAGGAACTCCGCGGCGGCGGCCGGTACGAGACCGAGCGGCAGCAGCGCGAGTCCTTTCCAGAAACCGAACCGGTAGAAGCCGATACCGATCAGCCAGCCGGCGACTTCGTGCGCGATGATCAGCAGGAAGAACTCGGTGAAGATCAGCCCGACCTGCGACGTCTTGGTGAACAGGTGCGGGTTCGCCAGCGCCTGGGTCAGTCCGGCCCAGTCGTAGACGACCCGCTCGACCTGGTAGGCCAGCAACCAGATCAGTGCGGTCGCGGTCGCCGCGCCGACCAGGATGATGCTGCCGGCCAGCGCGAACATCCGCCGGGTCACCCCGTGCGCGATCATCAGCGCGAAGATCGCCGGGGTCAGCGTGATGCCGATGGCGGACGAGAAGTACTTCGGCGAATGGGTGCCGTAGTCCCAGGTGCTGTTGTCGAAACCGCCCCCGATCAGCTGCGAGATCAGCCCACCGACCAGGAACGCGACCGTCATCACGAGCCAGTAGCCGACGATCATCGGCCGCAGCCCGATGGACATCGCGATCACGGCCTGCCGCAGCCGGCCTGCCGCGGTGACCGAGCCCGGCAGGGCCGCGGGGCGACTCGCGGTCTGGGTGCTCATCTGCTGGTCTCCTTCGTACGCGTCGTACCGGTCAGGTGGACGAAGAGGTCCTGCAGGCCGACCGGACCGATCTCCAGCCCGGCCGAGCGAGCCCGCGCGAGCAGCGCAGCGTCCAGATCGCCCAGCACCGTGACCGACTTGGTGCCACCGAGCCGCTGCTCGGCCAGCACGGTGAGGCCGCTGGTCACTTCGTCGACGGCCGTTGCCGAGCCGACGATCGAGGCGCCGCGACCCCGCAGCGAGTCGACCGGGGACTGGGTGACGAGCTTGCCGTGGTCGAGGATGACGACCTCCTCGAGCAGCGCGCTGACCTCGCTGACCAGGTGGGTGGACAGCACGATCGTCCGCGGTACTTCGGTGTAGTCGGCCAGCAGCGCGTCGTAGAACAACTGGCGGGACGGCACGTCCATGCCGAGGTAGGTCTCGTCGAAGATCGTCAGTGGCGCGCGGCTGGCCAGTCCCAGCACAACGCCGAGCGCCGACTTCTTGCCCCGCGAGAGCTTCTGCACCTTCTTGCGGGTCGGGACCTCGAACCTGTCCAGCAGGTCGCCGGCCAGGTCGTCGTCCCAGTACGGCCGCAGGCTGCTCGCCAGCGCGAGGACGTGTTTGACGGGTGCGGAGTCGACCAGGTCACCCGACTCCCGGATCAGGCAGACCCGGCTGGTCACCACAGCGTCCTCGTACGGCGCGAGCCCGGCGCCCAGGTCGCCGCCGTTGATCAGCACCCGCCCGGCGTCGGGCCGCCGGAAGCCGGCCAGCACCGCGGCCAGCGTGCTCTTGCCGGAGCCGTTGCGGCCCAGCAGCCCGTGGATCTTGTCCGGCGCGAGCTGCAGATCCAGCCCGTCCAGCGCCGGTACGCCGCCGAACCTGACGGTGAGGTTCTCGGTGCTCACTCCCAGGCCGCTGGTCCTCACGGCTCACCATCTTTCTGCAGGTGCTGGACGATCTCGGTCAGTGGTACGCCGATCGCCTTGGCCTCGCGGATCATCGGATCCACCACCTCGGCGAAGAACGAGTCACGGCGGCCGGTCCGCAGCAGGTCGCGGGCGTCCGGGCTGACGAACATGCCGATCCCGCGCTTCTTGTAGAGCACGCCCTCGTCGACCAGCTGGGCGAAACCCTTGGCGGCGGTGGCGGGGTTGATCCGGTAGAACGCGGCGTACTGGTTCGTCGACATCACCTGCTCGTTCTCGGCGAGGGCGCCCGTGACGATGTCGTTCTTGATCTGCTCCGCGATCTGGAGGTAGATCGGACTGCGATCGTCGAACACCGTGCCCCCTCCCGGTTCTTCGGTTCATAGGTTCATTACTTGACTGATGAACCGTAGCACCGACGCCGGGCGAGGTGCAATCAGAACTTCCGGGCGGCCGGACAGGCGTCAGGAATCATCCTTGGCCGGCCTGCCCGGACCCCGCATCTTGCCGACGTTGCCCGGAAGACGGCCGGCGTCGGCGAGAGCACGGCGGAGCAGGAACTCGATCTGGGCGTTGGTGCTGCGCAGGTCGTCGGCGGCCCAGCGGGCCAGCGCGTCGTGCACCACGGGATCCAGCCGGAACAGGATCTTCTTGCGTTCAGCGGCCATCTGCCGGCCTCACTGGTAGAGCGACCCGGCGTTGACCACAGGCTGGGCGTCGCGGTCGCCGCAGAGCACCACGAGCAGGTTGCTGACCATCGTCGCCTTGCGCTCCTCGTCCAGCTCGACCACCTCACGCTCCGACAGCCGCGCCAGCGCGAGCTCGACCATACCGACCGCGCCCTCGACGATCCGTTGCCGGGCCGCCACGATCGCACCGGCCTGCTGGCGGCGCAGCATCGCCTGGGCGATCTCCGGCGCGTAGGCGAGATGGGTGATCCGGGACTCGATCACGTGGACGCCGGCCGCCTGCACCCGGACGCCGATCTCGGCCGACAGCTTCTCGGTGATCTCGTCGGTACTGTCCCGCAGCGACATCCCGCCGGCCTCGTCGTGCACGTCGTAGGGGTAGCTGTTGGCGATGTGCCGGACCGCGGTCTCGGTCTGGATCGCGACGAACTCGACGAAGTCGTCCACCTCGAACATCGCCTGCGCGGTGTCCTCGACCTGCCAGACCACCACCGCGGCGATCTCGATCGGGTTGCCGTCGGCATCGTTGACCTTGGCAACGGCCGTCTCGTGGTTGCGGATCCGGGTGGAGATCTGCTTGCGGTCGGAGATCGGGTTCACCCAGCGGAGTCCGTCGGTGCGGATCGTTCCGGCGTACCGGCCGAGGATCTGCAGGACCCGGGCCCGGCCCGGTGACACCGGAGTGAGCCCGGCCGCGACGATGGCGCCGAGCACGAAGGCAGCGGTGCCGGCGACGATGACGGCGGTCCGCTCGCCTTCCAGCCCGACGGCGAACAGCACGGCACCGCCGACCAGCAGAACGAAGGCGAGCGCGGCCATCGGCCAGCCGCTCAGATCTCCCGCCGGCCGCTCGGTCACCTTGGGTTTGGGCATGTCCACCACTACGTCAGTCTGTGCGCTCATACCTCGAAGATAGCATAGTGATATCACTTTTCACGGCGAGTGGATCAAAGGGTGGCCGCCGAGTCCAGCAAGGTCTGCTGCCAGGCCTTGGAGCGGGTGAACGGGAGGGGGTCGATGGGGTCGTGCGCCCAGGCTTCGACCGGCCGGATCCCATGCAGGGCGTTCACCAGCCACACCTCGGTGGCGGCCAGGTCGCTCGCGGTGCGGGCCCGCTCGGCCACGTCGACCTCCTCGGAGGCAGCGATCCGGCGTACCAGCTCCGCGGTGACCGAGGGCAGGTAGGCCCGCTCTGCGGGCGGGACGCAGAGAGTGTCGTCCTCCCACCAGAGGACGGCCGAGTACGCCGCCTCGACGACTGTTCCGTCAGGGTCGGTCAGCAGCACCTCGTCGGCACCGAACGCCTTGTTCGCCTGGGCTTTCAGGTCGCCGAGGGCCGCCAGGTCCGGGCCTTTGACCAGCGGCTGAGTGCGCGGGTCGGGACCGTCGTGCACGACCACCCGGATCCGGCCGCCTTGCGGTGGGGCCGGCCGGAGCTGGACGGAAAGCTTGCCTTCAGCATCGAGTTCGAAGCGGGGGAACCAGCGGCCGAAACCCGGCAGACGTTTCACCTGGTCGTCGAAGAAGGCACCGGCATCGATTCCAGCCACTTCCTCGCAGGAGGCCGTGAAGCGTCGCCGGTGCAGGTCGAGACCCCGCACCTTGCCATTGGCCACCAAGAAGGAATCCGCCACCCGCAAGGAAGTCATACCGTCCGCCCCTGGATCGTTGCTGTTGCCTTGAGCACCATCTCGTCGTACTCCGCGGCCGGGTCCGAGTCGAGCACGATCGCCCCACCGGCCCCCACCACGGTCTCCTCCCCCGTCAGCACCGCGGTCCTGATCACCACGCTGAGGTCCGCCCGGCCGTCGACGGTCAGGTAGCCGAGCGCACCCGAGTAGACCCCCCGCGCCGACTGCTCCAGCTGGTCGAGCAGCTCCATCGTCCGGATCTTCGGCGCCCCCGTCATCGATCCCGGCGGGAAGCACGCGCGGACCGCGTCGATCGCGTCCACCCCGGCCCGGAGCCGGCCGCGGACCGTGGTGACCAGCTGGTGCACGGTCTCGTAGCTCTCGACGGCCATCAGCTGCGGTACCTGGACGGTGCCAGGCCGGCTGACCCGGCCGAGATCGTTGCGGATCAGATCGACGATCATCAGGTTCTCGGCCCGGGTCTTCTCGTCCTCGGCGAGCGCTTTGGCGACGAGCTGGTCCTGCGCGGGGTCGGCCGACCGGGGCGCGGTGCCCTTGATCGGCCGGCACTCCGCCCAGCCCTCATCGTCCACGGTCAGGAACCGTTCGGGCGAGGAGCTGGCCACTGCCAGGTCGCCGTACCGGAGGAAGGCGGAGTACGGCGCGGGGTTGCTCTGGCGTTGCCACAGATAGAACCCGAAAGGATCCTCGACGGCCGGCAGCCGGACCCGGTTGGTCAGACAGACCTCGTAGGTCTCACCCGCTTCGAGCGCTGCCATGCAGGCGTCGATCCCGGCCAGGTAGCCGGCGCGATCCTGCTCCAGGTGCGCTTCGAGATCCAGCGTCGCGATCGGTGGCGCCTCCTGCCAGCCCATACTCCAGCCGGCCGCGGCCGACTCGGCGCGGTCCAGCCAGGCGAGAGCCTCGGTGTCACCAGCGGCGTGGACGGCGACGAGCAGGGTGCGATGCTGGTCATGATCGATCACGACGAAGCGGTTCGCCCACATCCACAAGGCGTCCGGAGTCGGCGCTTCGTACGCCGTGGCCCCACCCGTCAGCGCCTTCAGCTCGTACCCGAAGTACCCGACGTACCCGCCGGCGAAGACCTCTCGCAGCTCGGCCGGTACTGCGTCCAGCTGAGCTGATCGCGCGCTCAACCGTTCCTGCAACTCGGCGAACACGTCGCCGTCGGCAACTTCCCGGACGATGACCTCGGCGTCGGGCCCGGCCGACGTGCCCAGCACGGAGACCCGGCGGGAGTGCCGGTCCGTCAAGCTGCCGTCGAGCCAGAAGGCGGCCTGCTCACCGGCCAGCAGTTCGCGGTAGACGTGTTCGCCGCCGAGTGCACGGTCGACCGCGCGAACAGACCAGTTCAGAACAGGCACAGCATGAACGGTACCTATGACCGGTCAGTAGGGCGCCAACTGTCCGAAGGACGGCTCAGCTCAGGGCGAACTTGGTGCGCATCGCGGTGATCCGGCGGACCGGGATGGCGACCTGCAAACCGTCCGAGGCGGCGCCGCGCTCGGCCAGCCAGCCGGCCGCGGCCTCGCGGCGGGCGTCCGACGTACCGGGCAGATAGAGGGCACCGACCAGGATGCGGGCGTCTTCGAGGGTGCGGACCCGGTACGCATAGCGCTCGCGCTGGCTCTCCATCACGTGGAAACCGGCCGAGCGCAACTGGTCCTTGAGGTCCTTGATCTCGCCACCGGCCGGGAACTGCGGTGTCGAACGCAACCGGGTCGTCAGGCTGGTGAGCGTGCGCAGGTCGCTGCGGCGCAGTGGCCGCACGGCCGGGACGATCGCGGCCAGGACGCCGCCGCGACGTAGTACGCGGGCCGCCTCGGCCAGGACGTCGGGCAGCGGCTGGAGCACCGCCAGGCCGATCGAGCAGGTGACCACGTCGAAGACCTCGTTGGCGAACGGCAGGTGCAGCGCGTCGGCCTGGACCTTCGGGCCGGGAGCGCCGGCCAGCTGGGCCGCGTTGTTGTCGACGCCCACCACCCACCGCCCGTACAGCTCACGGGCGACCGGCCCGTTGCCGCAGGCCAGGTCGAGGACGCGCCGCGCCTCGCCGGAGACCGCGCGGACCAGCCAGCGGTAGGGCGTGTGGTCCCCGGCCACCGCTCGGGACAACAGGGCTTCGGTGCTGCCCGGGGCCGCGGTGTGGAACTCCCGCAGGTAGCCCGGCCAGTCGATCTCGTTCTCAGGCATCGCGGACAGACGTTACTGCCTGAACACGCTCAGTACAGCATCGAGCGCTGTGGGTGCAGGATCTTGGCGGAGTCTTAAACCAGGCTGACGAAGATGTGGCCGGCGGTCTCGTCGCTGATCACGCCACCGGCCTCGCGGCTGCCGACCAGCACGCCCTCGGCGTCCAGCATCGAGTCGACCTCGCGGCCGGGCAGCGCGCCGGCGCGACGCAGCACCGACATCGCGTCGTCGTCGGTCTGCACCGGCTCGGCGATCCGCCGCACCAGCACCCGGACGGAGTCGCCGATGGCCTGGTCGAGCACCTTGTCGAGCGGCTCGACACCGCTGCGGAAGTCGCCGATCGCGGTCGCCTGACCGTCCTTCAGCAGCTCCTCCAGCCCCGGGATCGGGTTGCCGTACGGCGACTCGGTGGGGTTGTCGAGGATCTTCAGCAGCCGGAGCTCGACCGCGTCGCTCATCACGTGCTCCCAGCGGCAGGCCTCGGCGTGCACGTCCTCCCACTCGAGCCCGATCACGTCCACCAGCAGCCGCTCGGCCAGCCGGTGCTTGCGCATCACCCGGGTGGCCTGCATCCGGCCGACCGCGGTGAGCTCGAGGTGCCGGTCGCCCTCGACCGTGACGAGACCGTCACGTTCCATCCGGGCCACCGTCTGACTGACCGTCGGGCCGGATTGGTGGAGCCGTTCGGCGATCCGCGCGCGCAGCGGCAGAATGCCTTCTTCTTCCAGCTCGTAGACGGTCCGCAGGTACATCTCGGTGGTATCGATCAGCTCGCTCACGACATCCATTCTCACCTACTGAGGCAAGCCTTACCCAATCGTGTGTTCGAATCTCGGCGAGTGGTGGGGAAAGTTGTGCGTCCGACAGGATGGGCGGATGGCTATCGCGGTGATGTGGTTCCGGCGGGATCTTCGGCTGGCGGACAATCCGGCGCTGCTCGACGCGGTCTCGGCGGGCGGCGGCAAGGTGCTCGGACTGTTCGTGCTGGACCCGAAACTGTGGGACCCGGCCGGTGGGCGGCGGCGGGATCATCTGGCCGCGTCGTTGCGCAGTCTCTCCGACGCGCTCGGCGGGCGGCTCGTCGTCCGGCACGGCGACCCGGAGGACGTCGTACCGGCGGTGGCGGCCGAGGTCGAAGCGGCGAGTGTGCACATCGCGGCCGACTACGGACCCTACGGACAGCGGCGCGATGCCGCGGTCGAGAAGGCGCTCGACTGCCCGCTCGTCGCGACCGGCTCGCCGTACGCCGTCGCGCCCGGGCGGGTGCTGACGCAGCAGAACACGCCGTACTCGGTGTTCACGCCGTACTTCCGCACCTGGCTCGAGCACGGCTGGCGCGGGCCGGTCGATGCCCCCGGCAACGTCGAGTGGGTCGAGGCCACCAGCGAGGAACTGCCGCCGGCCGGTGAGGCGGTCGCCGGCGAAGCGGTCGCGCTCGAACAGTGGGAGCGGTACCTCAAGACCGTCGCGGAGTACGGCGAGGTGCGGGACCGGCCCGATCTCGACGCGACCTCGCGGATGTCGGTGCCGCTGAAGTACGGCGAGATCCACCCGCGAACGATGCTGGCCGACCTGGCCCAGCAGCGGAGTGCCGGCGCGGAGGGCTACCGCCGTGAGCTGGCCTGGCGTGACTTCTGCGCGGACCTGCTGGCGCGGCACCCGCAGGCCGCCTGGAAGCCGCTGCGGCCGGCGTTCGAGAAAATGCAGTACGACGAGCCGGGCGAGGCTTTCGAGGCCTGGTGCGAGGGCCGCACCGGCTACCCGATCGTGGACGCCGGGATGCGCGAGCTGGCCGCGACCGGGTTCATGCACAACCGGGTCCGGATGATCGTGGCGTCGTTCCTGGTCAAGGACCTCCAGGTGCACTGGAAGTACGGCGCCCGGTGGTTCATGCGGCGCCTCGAGGACGGCGATCTGGCGTCGAACTCGCTGAACTGGCAGTGGGTGGCGGGGTGTGGCGCCGACGCCTCGCCGTACTTCCGGGTCTTCAATCCGGCCACCCAGGAGAAGAAGTTCGATCCGGCCGGCGAGTACGTCCGCCGCTGGGTCCCCGAGTTCGGGACGCCCGACTACCCCGAACCGATCGTCGACCACGCCGAGGCCCGGCTCGAGGCACTGCGGCGGTACGAGGCCATTCGCTGACGACCACCCCTTGACCTCAACCTCCATCTGGGTATTGTACTAGTTACCTAGATGAATGGGGTTGAGGATGATCGAGTTCCATCTGGACGGACGCTCGGGGGTGTCGCCGTACCAGCAGATCGTTCAGCAGGTGAAGAACGCGCTGCGGCTGGGGCTGTTGCGGGAGGGGGATCAGCTGCCGACGGTGAAGGACGTGGTCGGGCAGCTGGCGATCAACCCGAACACCGTGCTGAAGGCCTACCGCGAGCTGGAGCACGACGATCTGGTCGCGGCCCGGCCGGGGCGCGGGACCTTCGTGACCCGGACGCTGACCGACCACAGCCTGGCCGCCCACGGACCGCTGCGGCGGGACCTGCAACTCTGGTTGTCCAAGGCCCGTAAGGCCGGCCTGGACGACGAGAGCATCGAGGCGTTGTTCCGGACCACCTTTCGGTCCGGCGCTCAGGAGGACATAGCGTGACCGCCGTCTCACGAGCAGCGTTGCGCGCCCAGGGTCTGGGCAAGAAATATGGCCGTCGCTGGGCGCTGACCGACTGCACGCTCGAGGTCCCGGCCGGTCGCGTGGTCGGTCTGGTCGGCCCGAACGGCGCCGGCAAGAGCACTTTGCTGAACCTCGCCGTCGGGATGCTGACGCCGACCACCGGCACGATCGAGGTTCTCGACGCCCCGGCCGGTGGACCGCGGCAGGCCAAGATCGGTTTCGTCGCGCAGGACACCCCGACGTACGCGCGGCTGAGCATCGCCGATCATCTTCAGCTCGGTGCCCGGCTGAACCCGGGCTGGGACGATTCGCTCGCCCAGGCAAGGATCCGGAGCCTCGGGCTGGATCCGAAACAGCGGGCGGGCAAGCTGTCCGGCGGTCAGCGGGCACAGCTCGCCCTGACGCTCGGCATCGCCAAACGTCCCGAGCTGCTCATCCTCGACGAACCGGTCGCGGCGCTCGATCCGCTGGCCCGGCGCGAGTTCCTGCAGGACCTGATGGCGGCGGTCACCGAGCAGGAGCTGAGCGTCATCCTCTCCTCGCACCTCGTCTCGGACGTCGAGCGGTCCTGCGACTATTTGGTCGTCCTCGTCGACTCCCGCGTGCAGGTCAGCGGTGACATCGACACCCTGCTCGCCACCCACTACCGCCTGGTCGGCCCCCGTCGCGAAGAGAAATCGATGCCGCAGAACCAGCACGTGATCGCCGCCAGCCACACCGACCGCCAGTCGACCTTCCTGATCCGCACCGACGAACCGATCCTCGACCCGGCCTGGACGATCTCGCAGCTCACGCTCGAGGACGTCGTCCTCGCGTACATGGGCCGCTCGGCGACGGCGCCGCAGAACAACCGGCCGCTGCTGGAGGTGCAGCGATGATCTGGCTGACCTGGCGGCAGTTCCGCCTGCAGGCGTTGGTGCTCGGCATCGCCGTCGCCGTCCTCGGCGGCTTCCTCGCCGTGACCGGCCCCGGCCTGGCCGGCGACTACCAGCAGTACGCCGGCGGCTTCCTCAAGCAGCTCCAGTTCGACCGGATCAACACCTACCTGTACTCGATCGGCCAGGTCCTCGTGTACGCCGCTCCGCCGGTGATCGGCGCCTTCTGGGGCGCACCACTGATCGCCCGGGAGCTGGAGGCCGGCACCCACCGGCTGGTCTGGAACCAGAGCATCAGCCGCACCCGCTGGCTGGTCACCAAGCTCGCCGTCACCGGCCTGAGCGCGATCACCCTCACCGGCCTGCTCAGTCTCGCGGTGACCTGGTGGTCCGATCCGATCGACGATGCGATCGGCGCGGGGCAGGCGGCCGGCGTGTTCGAGATCCCCAGGATGCTGCCGCCGGTCTTCGGTGCCCGTGGCGTGGTACCGATCGGCTATGCGGCCTTCGCCTTCGCCCTCGGCGTCGCGGTCGGCCTGGTCGTCCGGCGCAGCGTGGTCGCGATCGCCGTCACGTTGGCCGCCGTGATCGCGATCCAGGTGCTGTCACCGCTACTGCTCCGGCCGCACCTGATGACGCCGCTCGAGGCGAGTGTCGTCGTGACCCCCGAGAACATGCGGGGACTGCAACTGTCCGGCCCCGAGGAGGATCCGCAGGTGCTGCGGATCGAGGCCAAACTCGAAGGCGAAGGCTTCTGGAAGCTTTCCGAGCGGACCGTGAACTCCGCCGGCCAGGTGCAGAAGACGCTGCCCAGCTACATCGCGGAGTGCGGTCCGCCCGGACCCAGAGCCACCGAGGCGGAGTCCGCCGGCCGGCCGCCGATGAGCAGGTGCCTCCAGCGGCTGGCTGACGACGGCTACCGGCAACAGATCAGCTACCACCCCGCGAGCCGGTTCTGGGACCTGCAATGGCGTGAGTTCGGGCTGTTCCTGTTGCTGGCCACGGGTCTGACCGGCTTCTGCTTCTGGCGGATCAGGCGCGACCTGACCTAGCGCGCCGGGTCAGACCGCTTTCAGCAGCGTCAGCAGGCGAGCTACCTCGGTCGCGACCGCAGTACGGGCGGGGCCGAGGTACTTGCGGGTGTCGACCAGGTTCGGCTGGTCGGCCAGCACCTGACGGACGGTGGCGGTGAAGACGTTGTTGAGGTGGGTGGCGATGTTGACCTTCGTCATCCCGGCCTCGACCGCACGGGTCAGGTCGGCGTCCGCGACACCGGACGAACCGTGCAGCACCAACGGAACCGGTACCGCGTCACGCAGCGCGTTGATCAGCGCGTAGTCCAGCTCGGCGGTCCGCTCGGTCATCGCGTGCGACGAACCGACGGCCACGGCCAGCGCGTCCACACCGGTCGCCTCGGCGAAGGCGAGCGCCTCGTCCGGCTTGGTCCGGGCGCCGGGTGCGTGCACGCCGTCCTTGCCGCCGACCTCACCGATCTCCGCCTCGACGAAGACGCCGTGGTCGTGGCAGAACTTCGTCACCTCGGTGGTGGCCGCGACGTTGTCGGCGTAGTCCAGCTTCGACCCGTCGTACATCACCGAGGTGAAGCCGAGCCCGACCGCCTCGGTCACCAGGTCGCGATCCATCGCGTGGTCCAGGTGCACGACGACCGGCACCGAGGCCGCGGCAGCGGCGGCCAGCGTGGCGACGGCGATCGGCTTGAGCGCGCCGTGGTACTTCACCGCGTTCTCGCTGATCTGCAGGATGACGGGCGCGCCGACCTGCTCGGCCCCGGCGATCAGCGCGGTCGCGTGCTCCAGCTGGATCACGTTGAACGCGCCGACGCCACGGCCGTCCTTGGCGGCACCCAGCACAACCTCGGCCCCGGAAACGAGCGGCATAGCGAACTCCCTTGTTTTGAAGACCTCAAAGACTCTGTACGACGACCTGCGGCTGCCAGCGCCGATAGGCCTCGATGTCGATGTCCCCGGCAACGGGGGTCAGGACTGCGGCAGCCGATGCCGCGACGGCGGACTTCAGCACCGAAGGCCAATCGGGCTCGGACGCGCTCGCCACCGCCGCCGCGACGACCGCGGTACAGGCGTCTCCGGCGCCGGTCGGGTTGCCTGCCACCCGCTCCACCGGCAAGGCACGCCACACACCTTCATTGCTAGCAGCAACCATTCCGCGGGCTCCGTCGGTGATCACGGCCGCGGTCGCGCCCGCCGTCACCAGTTGCCGGGCGCCCTCTTCGACGCCGAGGTCCCCCAGCGCCTCACGCAGTTCGGCAGCGTTCGAGCGAACGACGGCACCGGCCTTCGCGGCGGCCACCAAAGCGTCCCCACCGACATCGATCACCGACAGTACGTCGTGGTGGCGGGCGCGAATCGCCAGCTCCGCATAGGCGTCGACGGGAAGACCGGGCGGCAGGCTGCCCGAGCAGGCGAGAACGCCGAGCCGTGCCCACGGCATCCGGTCCTGGAAGGCGCGCCACTCGTCGGCCGACACCTCGGGTCCGGCCTCGTTGAAGATCGTCGCGTCACCGTCGGCACCGTTGACGATGGCAACGGTTCGCCGGGTCTCGCCGCGGATCGGCGTGAGCAACGCGGTCAGCCCGGCGTCGAACAGTTCCTCGGCGACGAGCTCGCCGATCAGCCCGCCGACGAAGCCGAGCGCGAGCACCTGGTGCCCGAGCGTCGCGGCGACCCGCGCCACATTCACGCCCTTGCCGCCCGCGCGCTGCCGGGGAGCGGCCACCCGGTGACTGCCGCCGACCACCAGCTCGTCGACGCCGTACGTGACGTCGAGCGCGAGGTTGAGGGTGACCGTCCCGATCAGTCCAGCCACGACCCGCCCCGCATCACCTTCTGGACCTGGTAGTCCTCGTCCAGCACGACCAGGTCGGCCCGCTTGCCTGTCTCGATCCCGCCGACGGTGTACCAGCCGAACGCCTCGGCCGGAGTCGTCGACGCCATCCGCGACGCGTCGACCAGGGACACCCCGGCCTTCACCGCGTTGCGGTAGGCAACATCCATCGTCAGCGTGCTGCCGGCGATCGAGTGTGAGCCGTGCGCGAGCGTGGCGAGCCCGTCCTCCACATCCACTTCGAGACTGCCGAGCAGGTACCGCCCGTTGGGCATCCCGGTGGCGACCATCGCGTCGGTGATCAGGGCGATCCGGTTCACACCCGCCGCGGCCAGCGCGACCCGGACCACCTGCGGGTCGAGATGCATGCCGTCGTTGATCACCTCGAGCAGCAGCCGCGGGTCGTTCAGCGCCGCACCCACCGGCCCGGGATCGCGGTGGTGGAACGGCCGCATCCCGTTGAAGAGGTGCGTCGCCACGGTCGCCCCGGCGTCGGCCCCCTCGATCATCTGCTCGTACGTCGCGTCGGTGTGCCCGAGCGCCGCCACCACCCCGGCGTCGACGACCTGGCGGATCGCGTTCAGGCCGCTCGGCAGCTCCGGCGCGATCGTCACCATCTTCACCGCGTCACCGAGCACCTTGGCCACGTCGCCCTCGACCGGATCGCGCAGCAGCGTGGGCTCGTGCGCCCCGCACCGCGCGGCCGACAGGAACGGTCCTTCCAGGTGCACGCCGGCGATCACGCCGTCGGTGACGAGGTCCGCGAGGCAGGCCGTCTGCGAGACCAGCTCGTCCAGCGGCCCGGTGACGAGGCTCGCCATCGTCGTCGTGGTGCCGTGCTTGGCATGGAAGGCAGCGACCTTGCGCGCCTCCTCGGGATCGGTGGTCGAGTACGTCGAGCCGCCACCGCCGTGGGTGTGGATGTCGACGAACCCCGGTACGACGGTCGTGTCACCGAGGTCGACCGGCCGCTGACCGTCCGCGGGCATCCCCTCGGAGCGCCGGCCGAAGGAGTGGATGTCACCGTCGACCACCTGCAGCCAGGCGTTGTGCAGAACATCGTCGGGAGTGACCAGTCGGGCCACCCGGTACGTCGTCATCGCGTCTCTTCTCCGCTCTCGTCGGCAGCCACTCGGTCCCAGGCCATCAGGGCGGCGCCGAGCATGCCGGCCTCCTCGCCCAGAACGGCGGCCACGATCTCCGGTTCGCGCTGGAAGGTCAGTCGCGCGTGCACGCCTTCGCGCAGCGGGGCGAGCAGGGTCTCGCCGGCCCCGACCAGTCCGCCGCCGATCGCGATCCGCGTCGGCGCGACCAGGGTGGTGTAGAGAACCATCGAGTCGACCAGCGCGGCCAGCGCTTCGCGCCAGACCACCGCGGCGTCGGCGTCGCCCTGCGCCAGCAACTCGAGCACCTCCCGCGCTCCGTCGACCACGCGACCGGTGCGGACGGCGTACCGGCGGGCGAGCGCGGCGGCCGAAGCGACCGTTTCGAGGCAGCCCCACTGCCCGCACGCGCACTGCTCGGCGGCGCTGCCGTGGACGAACCGGGTGTGGCCGAGCTCACCGGCGTAACCATCGCCGCTGACCAGCGAACCGTCGACCACCATCGCGGCGGCGATTCCGGTGCCGAGCGGCAGGAAAAGCGAGTTCGTCGTACCTCGGAGGGCTCCTTGCCGGAACTCGGCGTAGCCACCCGCGCGGACGTCGTGAGCCAGCACGACCTGCTGGCCCGGTCCGACCGCGGCGCGCAGTTCGGCGAGCACCGGCGTACGGACCCAGGCCAGGTTCTCGGCACTGACCTCACCGCTGTCCGCGTCGATGATGCCCGGTACGACGACGCCGACCGCCCGGACGCGATGGCCTTCGGCAGCAGCCTTCTGGGCCAGCTCCACCACGGTCGCGAGCAGCGCGGCGAGCACTGCACGGCCCCCGGCCTCGCGCGGTGTCGGCCTGGTCTCCCGGTGCAGCACGGCACCGTCGGCGGCGACCAGGCCGCATTTCATCCGGGTTCCACCGAGATCGACGGCAACCACGACTTCACAGGGGTCCACGGAGCGCCATTATGCAGCGTTACCTGCCAGTTCGAACATCCGTGAGCAGTTTTTGGACAGTCAGGCGCGCAGTCCCCGGTCGAAAGCGGCGACCAGAAAGGCGATCAGATTCTCCGCCAGCTTGCCCGGATCCTCACCGCCGTCGATGTCCTCGGGCTCCAGCCCCGGCGCCCTGGTGAGCGCCTGCGACTGGTGCAACGCGAGCAGTCCGAGCATGTTGACGTAGCCGAACGCCACCGACTCCGGCGCCGCCCTGGGCAGGGCGAGCTGCAGCGCGGCCAGGTAGCGAGCCTCCACCGGATCGGACTCGGCCGCGTACAGCTCGCGGATCCGCCGGCTCGGGTCGAACGCGACCCGCCCGATGAATCTCGCCACCACCGGTCCGCGTTCACCACGGCGCAGCACCAGGTCGAGGCCGGGCTCGATGAAGGCACGGATCAGTTGCTCCGCGCTCGGGTCCCCCTTCGCCTCCAGCTGGTCCAGCCGGCGGCGGCGCTCGGTGTTGACCGGGGCCATCGCACGCGCCACCGCGGCCCGCAGCAACGCTTCCTTCGAGCCGAAGTGATAGTTCACCGCGGCGATATTCGCGGCTGCGGCGACCGTGATCGCGCGCAGCGAGGTTCCTTCGTAACCACCCTCACCGAACCTCTGCTCGGCGATGTTGAGCAGCCTTTCCCGGGTTGATTCCGCGGGTGTTTCCACAGAGTTCTCCTTCCCCCCGGCCACTGCTCGCTCAGGCACCCCACCTGCTTACGCGCCGTAGCCTGCAGTCAGCATAGTTCAAACGGACGTTTGAATGAGAGTGGTGGGAGCCGTAAATCCGAAAAGAACCTCAGAAATCACGGGAATCCCCGCTATCTCGCGCGTGAACGGTGCGGGCTAGGGTCGTTGACCATGACCAGCATGCGGATAGTGCCCCGCTTTCAGGGGCCGGCCCGGTCCGGCAACGGCGGTTATGTGGCCGGTCTGGTCGGTACTGCGCTGGCGTCGGTCGCCGCCGTGGACACCGCGCCGCGGGTGCGTCTGCGGGTGCCGCCGCCGCTGGAGACCGACCTGGAGCTCCTGGCCGACGAGTCCGGCGCCAAGCTGACCAGTGCGGCCGGCGACGTGGTGGCCGAAGCGGTTCCAGTGGCTGCGGACACGCTGGCCGACTGCACGGTCGATGCCGTCACGCCAGAGGAGGCGCTGGCGGCAGAGACGAAGTACAAGGGGCTGAGCAACCACCCGTTCCCGGGCTGCTTCGTCTGTGGGCCCAGGAACGCTGAGGGATTGCAGCTGAAGCCGGGGACGCTGAGTGACGGCCGGACGGCTTGCACCTGGCGTCCGGCGGCCGACTTGGCCGCTGCTGACGGTCTGGTCGACCCTGTCTACCTCTGGTCAGCCCTTGACTGTCCCGGTGGCTGGGCGATCGATCTGGAGGGCCGCCCGTCGGTACTGGGCCAGATGTCCGCCTACATCGACGCTCGGCCCCAGCCAGCCGAGCCCTGCGTCGTGATGGGCCGGGTCCTTGGTGAGGACGGCCGCAAGACCCATACGGCCAGCACGCTCTACGACTCGGACGGCCGGGTGCTGGCCCGGGCGCACCACACCTGGATCCTGGTCGACCCAGCTCTGTTCAACTAGCCCGCTTCAGCGCGTACGGGCCGCGTGGGCCCGCACTTTGGCGCGGTTGCCGCAGGTAGCCATCGAGCACCAGCGGCGGCGGCCTCTCGGGTCGAGGAAGAGCCAGCCGCAGTTGTCGCCGGGACAGAGCCGGATGTGGTCTCTGGAAGTGCCGGTGAGCAACTCCGCGGCCAGCAAGGCCAGCTGGTCCAGCGGGAGCCCCAGATCCTCGGGGAGCTCCCACGTCGCCCGGACGCCGATACCGTCAGCCGGTACGGCGCTGAGCTGCCGCCGGGCGGTGGAACGACCCACCGCCCGGGCGACAGCGTCGAACGAACCAGTGGCCGCCTCGTCCGTCAGTACGTCGTACAGGTCGGCGCGGAACTCCCGCGCCGCGTCCAGCCGCCGAGTCGCGTCGGTCGGCTTGACCGAGGCCTGCTCGATCAGCCGGAAGACGCTCGCGTCGGCCAGCAGTCCGACGTACCCGCTCCAGATCACCAAGGCCTCGTACGAGGTGAGCCACTCGTTCGCCGCCGGACCACGGCCGTCGAAGTCCGAGCGGGTGTTGAGGAAGTTCAGGACCGGATCGGCACCGACCGGTTTGGGCAGCACGACGCCCTGGACCAGCTCGAGATGGGACGGGAGCGCGGACACCGGTCAGCGGGGGGTCTGGACCGGGGTCGGGACCGGGATGCTGACGTTGCCGTTCTGCGGGATCACCATGAACTGGATCTTGCCCGACTCGATCGCGGATTTCAGCAGGTAGCCGTTCGCACCGAGCATCGCGACCTGCTGCTTGACCGACTGCAGCTCGACGTTGACCTGCTCGTTCTTCTGCACCTGGGCCTGCCGGGCCAGATCCGCACGCTGCTTGGCCTCCAGCCCGTCGATGATGCCCTTGTCCAGCGGGGTCGGCTTCTGGATGGTGAAGGAAAGCTCGCCACACCCGTTGGTGCCGTTGTACGACGGGCCGCAGAAGTAGTCGCCACCGACGGCGGCCGGCAGCAGCCGGGTGAACTCCTTGGCCGCGGCCGTCTGGAAGGCGGCCTTCTTGGCCTCGTTGTTGTAGAGCTCGGCCCAGGCGTAGTTGGTCCCGACGGCGGCGAGCGCGCGATCGATCTGCGGCCGGAAGTACGACTGCAGCATGGCGTTCCAGCCGCGGTCCTCGTAGGCCTCGGTCTTCAGCCCGATCCGCTCGTGGAAGGACTGAATCACGGCCTGGCTGCGGTTCAGCGTGAAGTAGACCTGCACCCGGACACCGAGCCGGACGTTGTCCTTGCTGACCACGGTGACCTCGTCGGCGTTCTCGGTGTCCGCGCCGGCGCCGCCGATGATGTAGGACCGCTGGTCGATCGGGTAGGCGTAGACCGTGTCGCCGGGGCCGATCATCTTGTTCGTGGAGCCGGGCGTGATGATCGACTTGAACTTCTTGTCCTCGATCACGCCGCCGCCGTAGTGCAGCCCGATCTTGTTCGCGTCGGTGCTGGCGAAGTTGAAGATGTTGAACAAGATGATCACCAGCACCACGATCGCGATCGCGATCCCGATCACTTTGCCCTTCGCGCCGCTCCCCGCGTTCTTGACTGCGGTCGCGTTCCCCAGCTTGGCCATCAGCCCTCGAGCTCCTTGCGTTCGGTCAGTCGCCGGATGTCGGCGAGCGTCAGGTCGGCGGTGACCGCGACGTCACGCGGTACCGACGGATGCGAGCTGAGCGTACGCAGCCCCTGCTCCGCAGCCGCGACCGCCTTCTCCAGCGACCGGACCTCGTGCAGCAGCGCTTTCGTCTCGCTGTGCAGTTCGGTCACGGACCGCTCGGCCAGGACGGCCCGGCGATACGACGACCAGGCGAACCAGACGGTTCCGGCCAGCAAGAGGAGAGCGGGAAATCCGAGCCTGAGGACCATGGCTGTATGGGATCACAGGGCGGCGTTCATCTGTCGGCGAAAAGCGGTTGAACCGGCCCCGATCGCGACGTAGGTTCTGAGTACACGCGAAGGGAGGTGGTCCAACGCATGAATTGCAATCGGACTCGTGAGGTGATGGCGGGCTAGTCCCGTCGAGCCACTTCTGTGGTGGGCATGTGGCTAGCCAGTACGACGCCAGTCACCGGGCCCGCAGGTAGTCAGGAAAGTCCGCCTGACCCTTGGTACGACCACCCGGTCGTGTCCCAGGAAGCGCCTGCGGGTCTTTTTTCATGGTCCAGCGACCTGCCGGAGAGCCGAACCGACCCGGATTCAGGGCTGAAGGCGTTGGAGCTGCCAGGAATCGCCCGACCGCTTGTACTGCAACCGATCGTGGAGACGCCCGACGCGGCCCTGCCAGAACTCGAAGGCCACGGGCTCGATCCGGTAGCCGCCCCAGAAGTACGGCGTGGCGATCTCGGTGCCCTCCGGCCACTGCCGCTCGTACGACGCGTACTGCAGGTCCAGCTCCTCGCGGGAGTCGACCGGCTGGCTCTGCTGCGAGGCCCAGGCGCCCAGCTGGGAGCCGCGCGGGCGAGCGGCGAAGTACGCGTCGACCTCCGCGGAGGGCACCTTGCTCGCGACGCCCTCGACCCGGACCTGGCGTTCCATCGCGTGCCAGGGGAAGACCAGCGCGCAGGCCGGGTTGGCGGCGAGGTCGTCGGCCTTGCGGGACTGCTGGTTGGTGTAGAAGACGAAGCCGCGCTCGTCGAGGCCCTTCAGCAGCACGGTCCGCGCCGACGGCCTGCCGCCGGGGTCGACCGTCGCCAGCACCATCGCGTTGGGCTCGTGCAGGCCCGCCTCGGCTGCCTGCGCCAGCCAGATCCCGAACTGCTGCACCGGATCGGCGTCCACCTGGTCCTCGAGCAACTCCCCCAGGCCGTACGTCTCCCGCATCTCTCCAAGGTCCACGTGGTTGAGCCTAGTGGGGCCGCAATGTCTTGCGGACAGCACGCCAGGCTCGGGTGCGCGCCAGGCGTCGTACGGTCGGGTTGCGGCGTAGGCGGGTCTTCAGGGGGCTCCGCCGGGGTGCGCGCTTTGGTTTCGGCGCGGTCGGGCGCGGAGGCGGCGCCGTGGGTACGGGAGGTCTGGTGAGGTGCTGGTTGACCTCGGCGAGGTGGTCGTCGAAGACTGCCCGCCAGAGAAGTTGGCGTAGAGCAACCTCGTCGGCAGCGGTCGACCGGCCCGCCAGCGACGACTCCCAGAGCTGCTCGATCTCCGTGGCGTCGAAGTCGCCCGACCCGGCCATCAGCAACTGGGCAACCAGTTCGCGGTCGGGCGCTTCACTCAGCCGCTTGACCTGCGCCGGAGGGTGGGGCTGCGCCGGCCCAGGGACGAAGAACGGGATCTCCGCCCACTGCGGAACCAGCTCACGGACCAGCGCCCGGTGGAACTCGTTCGCCAACCGCTGCGGCGCAGTGAGGGAGAAGGCTCCTCTGAAGAAGGCCGGTACCAGCAGCGGCGAGACCACGCCGGTCCGCTCCCCCGCGGTCCCCCACCGCCGCAGCCGCTCGACCACGTAGAAGTAGTCGAGCATCTTGGCGTTCTCGAAACCGCCCTGGATCGCCTCGCGGAACACCTGCTGAATCTGTCCTGTCACCGCCTCCCTGACCGCCGGCGTCGGTCCGGCCACCGGTACGAGCCGCGTGTGCAACCGCGTGGTGAACGCCTCCACCTTCTTCTCCAGTGGACTCTGGTCGACCGTCAGCACGTCTCGCGGGTAGAAGTGTCCGTGGGCGACCTCGCCGCCCGCGCCGCCGATGGCCAGGTGCGAGACGTTGGCCAGCCCGTCCGGCGGGGTGTGGAAGAGATAGCTCGCCGGCCGCAGCCCTTCGCCGTACCGGTGCCAGCGTCTGATCCGCTCGACCACCTCCGGGACCGGCGCGGGCGCTGAGGGCTTGCGAGGTGTGGTGACGCGGTGATCCACCTTGTACGGAAGGGCTTTGACCAACTGCTCCGCGACGCCCAACTCGCCGGGTACGGCGTCGTAGCTGTTGAGCCTCAGGTCCACTCCGGCGGAGAGGAAGGCCGCGGCGACGACTCGCGAGTCCCTGCCTCCGCTGAGATCCACCGTCGGCGTACCGGGCCAGAGCGTGCTCACCGAGCGGGCCACGCCACGGAGGGTCTCCGCTGTCTCCTCGACCAGCCCTGGCGACAGCTCTCCGCCACTGGGACCTGACCAGATGCTCGTGGCATCAATCCTCGTGACGGTACGCCGATTGCGCCGCCCCTCGGTCACGATGCGAGTGGCGCCCGGCACAGCCAGCACCCGGTCGTACGGCGTCGTGTCGCCCATGAACCAGCCACAGCCCGCGGCGTACTGCCAGCCTCTGTCCGCCGCGGCAACGGGTACGTCGGCGAACAAGCAAGCAGCGACAGGGCGGCTGCTCCACACCCAGCCGTCCGCCGTACGTAACTGGAACAGCCGGCCGACGCCCACCGAGTCAGTGAACAGTTCCAGTCGCTCGTCGGCCGGGTCGAGGACCGAGAGCACGAAGGGAGGCGCCAACTCCACCATGCGGGCAGGGTTGGCGAGCACTGCTCTCGCTAGCGGCGCAGCGGCTCGCTGCGGCGCCAAGTCGCCGACGATCGTCTGATAGCCGAGCGGGACGTGCAGGCTGGCGATACAGAGGTCATCGTCGTCACGCCAAGCAGGCCAGCGGTAGTCGGGCTCCCGACGGCTCCAGGTGTGCAGGCCGACAGTGCCTGCGTCACAGCCGTCGCGCTTGGCTTGCCCCTGCCAGAGCCGGCCGTAGTACGTCTCGATCCGCCGTACGCCGGCTGCAGCCTTCTCCGGACCGACGAAGTGGTCGAAGGCATAGGCAAGCAGTGTCTCCATGCCTGCCAGATGCGGCCGGGGCCGGGAAAGTTATCGCGGCGGGTAGTTCTGCCAGCTGCTCGGAGGCGAGTCCTGCAGCCGGGTCGGCCTCCGCCGGGAATCGTCCCTGAGGCGGGTGATCCCCAGCACCAGCAGGAGCACGCCGACGAACATCGTGGAGCCGTCCCACTCGCTGTAGCCCTGGTAACGGGTTCCGGGCAGCTGGAAGATCTTCGCGAACTCGAACGCGTGCCGGATCGGAAGCACCTGGACCGCGAGCCCTACGAACGTCATCAACAGCCCGGCACCGAGCAGCGCCCCGCCGGCGATCGTCCGGATCGACAGCACCAGGGCGAGCGCGGCTCCAGCCGCCAGGATCAGCACCACCCACGGCAGGCTCCTGATGAGATCGCCGTTGAACGTCGCCACCCTGCGGAGCAGGCTCACTCCGGCGTAGGAGACCACTACGGTGGCCAGCCAGCCGGCCACCACGCCGACCACGATTCCCAGTCCGAGCTGCGGTTTCTCGTTCATGTGTTCGAGCGTAAACGCCGAACCGGTCACAGATCTGTCCGCGCGGCGAGGCGGAGAACTATGCTGCCTGAGCGCCTATGTCGGACAAAGGAGTCACGCGGGTATGTCAGATCCAGCTGCATCAGATCGTCGGGCAGAGGTTCAGCACGGTCTCGAGGGCGTGGTCGCCTTCGAAACCCAGATCGCCGAGCCCGACAAGGAAGGGTCGGCACTTCGCTACCGCGGCGTCGACATCGAGGATCTGGTCGGCCGGGTGCCGTTCGAGAACGTCTGGGGCCTGCTCGTCGACGGCGCCTTCACGCCGGGTCTGCCGCCCGCCGAGCCGTTCCCGCTGCCCGTGCACACTGGTGATGTCCGGGTCGACGTCCAGTCCGCGCTGGCGATGCTCGCGCCGGCCTGGGGCCTGCGGCAGCTCTACGACATCGACGACACCCAGGCACGCGACGACCTGTCCCGCGCGGCGGTGATGGCGCTGTCGTACGTCGCCCAGGCCGCTCGGGGCATCGGGCAGCCGATGGTGCCGCAGCGTGAGGTGGACAAGGCGAGCACGATCACCGAGCGGTTCATGATCCGCTGGCGCGGCGAGCCCGACCCCAAGCACGTCAAGGCTGTCGACGCCTACTGGACCTCGGCCGCCGAGCACGGGATGAACGCCTCGACCTTCACCGCCCGGGTGATCGCCTCCACCGGCGCCGACGTGGCCGCGGCCCTGTCCGGGGCCGTCGGCGCGATGTCGGGTCCGCTGCACGGTGGCGCGCCGGCCCGGGTGCTGACGATGATCGAGGGCGTCGAGAAGAGCGGTGACGCCCGCTCGTACGTGAAGGGTCTGCTGGACGCCGGCGAGCGGCTGATGGGTTTCGGGCACCGGGTGTACCGGGCCGAGGATCCCCGGGCGCGGGTGCTTCGGCGGACGGCGCAGGAGCTGGACGCCCCGCGGTACGAGGTTGCCCAGGCACTGGAGCAGGCAGCACTGACCGAGCTGCGCGAGCGCCGGCCGGACCGGGTATTGGAGACCAACGTCGAGTTCTGGGCCGCGATCGTGCTGGACTTCGCCGAGGTCCCGCCGCCGATGTTCACCTCGATGTTCACCTGCGCGCGAACCGCGGGCTGGAGCGCGCACGTGCTGGAGCAGAAGCGCACCGGACGGCTGATCCGCCCGTCCGCGATCTACTCGGGACCGTCGAACCGTCCGGCCACCGAGATCGAGGGCTGGAACGAGAAGTGGGCCTGAGCCTTCGCGGCTGAGACCCGCGGTGGGTGGCGTGCGGGGATGTGGAAGACTGTGAAGTGCTGACAGCGTCGTCGGCGGGAACTCAGCAGACGACGAAGGGAACCGCTGGTGACCAGCGCGAATCCAGGCAACACCGTAATCATCCCCGCAGAGCTCAAGCCCGCTGACGGCCGGTTCGGTGCCGGTCCGTCGAAGGTCCGGCCGGAGGCGCTCGCGGCCCTGGCGACCGAGGGCGCCAGGCTGCTCGGTACCTCGCACCGGCAGGCCCCGGTGAAGAACCTGGTGGCCCGCGTCCAGCAGGGCGTCTCCGACCTCTTCCAGCTGCCCGACGGCTACCAGGTCGTGCTCGGCAACGGCGGCTCGACCGCGTTCTGGGACATCGCCACCTTCGGCCTGATCCGGGAGAAGAGCCAGCACCTGAGCTTCGGCGAGTTCTCGTCCAAGTTCGCCAAGGCCGCGCAGCTGGCGCCGCATCTGGGTGAACCGACCGTGATCAAGGCCGACCCGGGCACCCGTCCGGCCGCGGCCGCCGAGGCCGGCGTCGACCTGTACGCCTGGCCGCACAACGAGACCTCCACCGGCGTGATGGCCCCGATCAAGCGGGTCGAGGGTGCCGACGAGGGTGCGCTGGTCGCGATCGACGCCACCTCCGGCGCCGGCGGCCTGCCGGTCGACCTCAACGAGGTCGACGTCTACTACTTCGCGCCGCAGAAGTGCTTCGCCTCCGACGGCGGCCTGTGGATCGCACTGATGTCGCCGGCCGCGCTGGCCCGGGTCGAGGAGATCACTGCCTCCGGCCGGTGGATCCCCGCCTTCCTGGACCTGGCCACGGCGGTCGACAACTCCAGCAAGAACCAGACCTACAACACGCCGTCGCTGTCGACGCTGTTCCTGATGGCCGAGCAGACGGACTGGATCAACAGCCAGGGCGGCCTCGACTGGAGCGTCGGCCGCACCACCGACTCCAGCAACCGGCTCTACACCTGGGCCGAGAAGTCCGACTACGCCACCCCGTACGTCGAGGACGCCGACGCCCGCTCGCTCGTCATCGGCACCATCGACCTGGACGACTCGATCGACGCCGCCGCGGTCGCCAAGGTGCTGCGCGCCAACGGCATCGTCGACACCGAGCCCTACCGCAAGCTCGGCCGCAACCAGCTTCGCGTCGCGATGTTCCCGGCCGTCGATCCCGACGACGTCGAGAAGCTCACCCAGGCGATCGACTACACGGTCGAGAAGCTCCGCTGACCCTGCTCTGAAGGAGAACAGCCGCCGTCCCGTTGGGCCGGCGGCTGTTCTGCGTTCGCTGGACTTCAGGCGGCTGCGCTGCCGGCTTCAGCCGACGTCGTCAGGCGTTGGAGCGGCGGCGGCCGTGGGGGTTGGGTGGGGGCTGGCCGGTCAGGCGGGCGTTCTCGGCCATCCGGTCGAGGCGCTCGCGGCGGCCGGCGGGGAAGGTCACGAAGGTGATGATGAGCGCGAGCAGGCCGGCGCCGACGACGATCCAGCGGAGGCTGTGGTTGTTCTTGGGAGCGGTGCTCGCGGTGGCTGTGGGCTTCGGGGTCGCCGCGGGGGTGGAGGCGGCCGGGGGCTTGGCGGCGGTTCGTTTGGCCGGTGCGGCCATCTGGTAGACCGGTGAGCTCCTGCCCTCGCTGCCGACCAGGAGGTCGGAGCCCGAAGGACCCACCGCGACCGACTCGCCCTGCGCGACCGGAGTACCGGCTCGTGCGACCAGGGCCGGCTCGTCGCCCCACGTCATGGTGGCGACGTCGATGTAGGTGCGCAGTACGACGGTCTTGCCGTCCGGCATGAACGTTCCGTCGGTGAACCCGTACGGCCCGGCCGGGACGTCGGCCAGCTTGGTCAGCTTGTTGGTGCCCTCACGCGAGGCCGACGCGGGGGCCGCGTAGAACGCGCCGGGCTTCGTCTTGACCTTCGTGACGAAGTACAGCCGCTTGGTCTCCGGCTGGATCAGCAGCGTCTCGGCGTCGTGCGGACCGTCGGGGTACTCGAAGTCGTAGCGATGGAACTTGACGTCCTCCTGGTCCTCGAGCTCGGGCGGCTCGGGGATCGTGTAGACCTCGATCATCTCGCGATTGCGGTTGTTGTCGCCGATGTCGGCGATGTAGATGACGCCGTCACGGTCGACGGCGATCGCCTCGACGTCCTTGACCGGCGCCTTGAACTTGAGCACGACCCGCACCTCGCCGGTCGCGTCGACACCGAACACCCGCGCGGTGTCGCCGGAGTCGTTCACCGTCCACCAGATGCCGTCGTACTTCGCGCTCTTCGCGAGCCCGGACGACTCGTCCACCCGCTGGTCGTCGATCGAGAACAGCTTCTTCGGCGCCCCGGGCGTCGGATCGGCCGCCGTCGAGCCGGTCGCCCGCGGTGCGGCACCCGAAGTGCCGGCGGCACCGGCCGGTGCCGCGGCGCCCGCCAAACTCAGCAGGGTCACGGCCGTCAGGGTCAAGGCGTTGCGCAGCAAGCTCAAAGCACCGCCTCGCGGTCGGGATCAAGAATCAGCGTCGCCAGGTGTGGCGTGACCTGCCACTCGCCGGTCAGCGCCTCGTACTCGGCGCGGACCTGCGGGCCGGCGGCCGCCCCCGTCCGGGCAGCGCGGAGCAGCAGGTTGCGCGGAGTGTGCTCACTGTCCACGAACTGCACCACCTCTACCCGGTAGCCGACCTGTCGGAGCACCGCTGCCCGGAGTGAATCCGTCAGAACATCGGCGAACCGCTCCCGAACGATGCCATATCTGGTGAGAAGCGCGTAAGGCGCCGGTGGTTCGACGCTCTTGAGCTGCTTCTGGATGTCATGGTGACAGCACGGGGCCGCCAGGATCAGCGGAGCGTCCCAGCCGACCGCCCGGGCCAGCGCGTCGTCGGTCGCCGTGTCGCAGGCGTGCAACGCGAGCACGACATCCGGCCGGACCTCGAGCTCGGCGTCGGCGATGTTCGCGTCGACGAACCGGAACCGGTCCTGCCAGCCGAGCGACGCGACCCGCTTGGTGTTCCGCTCGCGCGCCGCCGGAGTGCGATCGATGCCGGTCATCCGCACGTCGTGCCCGGCCGCCGTGAGCAGGTGATACGCCGCCAGGGTGAGGTAGGCGTTGCCACAGCCGAGGTCGACCACCTGCAGCGGCCGGCCCGTCTCGATCCGGCCTGCCGACAACGCCTCTTCCAGCGACGGCAGCAACAGCTTGCAGAACTCGTCGATCTGCTTGTACTTCGACTGCCGCGACGGCTTCACCCGGCCGAGATGGTCGCTGATGCCCAGCTCGATCAGGAACGGCGCGCCGGGGTCGAGCATCCGCTGCTTGGTCCGGTCGTGCGAGGTCTGCTGCTCGTGCTGCTCGGCCTGCCGGTGCAGCAGCGACTTGCCCTTCTTGGTGTACCGCAGGCGCAGCGTCTCGGTGGTCGTCTCGACATGCCAGTTCCCGTACGGCGTGCCGAGCAGTTCGTCCACCACCGAGTCGGCGGCCTCGGCCCCCGCGTTGCGGGTGTGCGCCTGGCGCTCGTCGTACTCCGTGACCTGCAGATGCCGGGTGCCCTTCAGGTCGACATACCGCAACTCCACCCGCTGGTACCGCGGGGCTTCCGCGCCCCGCCGCCGCCCGGATCCGACCGCCCGAACCAGCCCGCCGGGCTCCAGCAACGCAGCCCGAACCGCGGCCCGCGCGACAGACTCCTCGCCCGCGTCGTCCGCCCGCTCATCCGCTTCCTGCTCAGCCTGCATCGCGCCATTGTCGCCGACCCCTCCACGAGATCACAAAACGGTCTCGCCCGGGCACCCCAGGACCCGGGCTCGCGACAGCGGGCTCAGGTGAGTTTCTCCTCCTCGGTGAGCAGGTTGAGGGCGCGCAGGCGCGTCTCGATCCCTCCCGGTTGGCGACCCAGGGCGGCGACCAGGGCGTCCTTGCTGGCGCCGCTGGTGAACAGCTCGGTGAGTTGGTCCTCCTGCTCCTTGGTCCAGCTGCGGTAGGCGTTCGGATACGTCTTGCGGGCTTCCTCGATCCGGCGGCCGAACGAGCGTGCCGCCGGGAGTTCGAGCGCGCGGATGCGGAGCTGGCGGTGCCGGCCGACCTCCTCGCCGTCGCGCCAGAAGACGATGACGCCGTCGTCGAACGTCATCAGGTCGGACGGGACGTCGCAGTAGTCGGCGTCCTCGAGCATCACCCGGACCATGGTCACTCTCCTTCGGTGTTGACGGGCCGCCCGGCCGATGCGGCCGCGTCCGTGCCCTTCAGTGTTCTCACCAGAGAAGATGCCGCGATCCGGCGCGGATCCAGCGACGAATCTCCTGCCTGTGGACAACCCTCGGAGCGGCGATCGCAGCGGCCGGGTCAAGCCGCCGGCGGAGTCGCCTCACGCCGCAGCCGGTCGCTCTCGGCGCCGAGCAGTCCCAGCAGCACCAGGTCGAGCAACATCCCACCCACGGCGGCGAACTGGGTCCCGGCGAACTGGAACACCTGAGTCACCAGCAGCGACACCAGCACCGCCAGCTCGAACAACCGCACCGCCCGAGCCCGGTCCCGGGCCCGCAGCCGCAACCCGCCCCGCACGGTGAACGTTGCCGACAGCAAACTCCCGGCAGCCACCCCCAGTACAGGCAGGTCCGTCAGCAGCCGCCCGTCGTCGAGCCTGATCCCGGCCGCGATGAGAGGAGCGCCGATCGCCTGCACCGCCAGTACGACGATCGCCATGGTCGGCGCCATCGGGTGGGTCGCCAGCCGGTCGAAGCCCCGCTGCAGCGCCTGCCAGGCCGCGTCGACCGGCGCGGCAAGCTCCACCTCGTCCGCCGGACAGGCCGCGAGCAGCGCCCGCGCCTCCCGCCGCCCGGCGACGTCCGGACCGACTGCCCGAAGCTGCTCGGAGGCGTGAGCGCGGCGGCGCCGGGAGAGCCCGCCGGCGACGCCCTCGACGGCGTTGTCGACGACGTTGGCCAACTGCTCCCGCTCGTCGATCGGCCGCCGGTTGCTGACGAACCGGGAGCCGAGCACGATCAGCACGAACACGACGTACACGATCGCGGCGGTCGGCTGGTAGAAGTAGTTGTTGTCCGAGGTGACGAACTTGCCGACCTCGTCGATGAACAGCCCGAAGCCGATGCCGCCCACCAGCGCGGCCGCCGGCCGCACCACCGGGCCGACGTACGAGAGCAGCAGGTAGATCGCCAGCAGCATCAGCAGCCCACCGGGCAGTACGTGCGCGATGTGCAGGCCCTTGCCGCCGAGCTGCGGGTAGCCGCTCAGCCCGAGGATCAGCCGCGTGATCAGGACGGTCGACACCCCCGCCACCACGAAGGTGGTCAGGTGCTCACCGTTGCGGACGTTGCGGACCAGACCGGCCCGCAGCAGGTACGACGACCGCTCGCCGGCGCCGGTCATTTCACCAGGGCAGCGATCACCACGATCGCGACCAGCGCCGCTAGTACGACAGAGGTGACGAGCCGTCGGGTCCGGGGGTCCACCGACTCAGGTTAGTGGACCCGCATCCGGGCGGTCAGGCCAGTGGGTGGTTCAGGCCGGCTTCGGTACCGCGATGAGCGGCTCCGGGCGGTGTACTCCGCGGGGGCGGTAGCCGAGGACGTCGGAGAACCCCAGGTAGTCGGTGAGCAGCCAGATGATGGCCAGCCACATCTCGGTGCCCTGCAGGCCGGGGACCGCCCGGTCGTCCGTGCCGTCGGGAGCGAACGCGAAACCGGCACCGTCCACCCAGCGGTCCAGGATGGCGTCCAGCATGCGCTCGGCCCAGCGGCGGCCGTCCGCGCGGCCGAACTCGGTCTGCTTGCCGGCCAGCCAGAGCGGATGGATCACGTCGAGCACGTTGCAGGCGTTGAAGCCGTCACCGGTGAAGACGCGGTGGTCCTGCGAATGAGCGAGGAGGGTCCGGATCGCCGCTTCCGGATAGGGCAGCGGCAGCCCGTACTGCGCGTAGGTGCCACGGGTCAGGCGGTAGAAGCCGTTGACGACCTGCAGCCAGCCGTCGTCAGGGTGTGGTTGCCCCCACATCCCGGTGCTCGGGTCGGCGCGGGCCGTCAACCAGCCGAAGAGTTCGAAGAGACGACCGGAATCGCTTCGGTGGTCGAGGTTCCAGGCGATCGCCGTGCCGACGGAGTCGATCGCGGCACCCGCGCTCCAGGCATTTCTTGCCCAAGGCAACGCGTCGTACCGGTCCGTGGTGAGGTCCAGCGGGATTGGTTGCTCGAAGCCACTGCCGAGCAGCTGGAGGGCATAGCCGACACAGAGGACGTGGTAGCTGCCCTGGCCTTCCAGGACGGAGATTTCGGCGCCGCGCAGGCGCTCGACCAGATCGGTGGCCGAGTGGCCAGGCGGAGTACGCCGGAGCAGCAGGTCGGAGATCTCGATGGCGTCGCACCATGGGCGGATCGGCTCGTCCCCGAGACCGGGCCGGTCCGTGAACCGTTCGCCGTCGAAACATCTGTCGAGCAGTTCGACTGCCTGGTGCCGGGCTTTGCTCGCCAACGCGGCTGCCCTGGCGGACAGGGAAGCGGTCGCGGTGGGTGCCATGGTGGCGCGAGGAGTGCGGCGGTCGCGGAGTTTTCGGGCCGGGTTGCCGGCGACGACCGACCACTCGTCGACGTTCTTGGTGACCACCGCGCCGGCGCCGACGATGCTGTGGGAGCCGATGGTGACGCCGTCGAGGATCAGGGCGTTGGAGCCGATCCAGACGTCGTCGCCGACGGTGATGCCCTGCGAGGTATGAGGCTGGCGGTGGATCGGCTGGTCGGGCGCGGTGCCGTGGTTGAAGGCGAGCAAGGAGGTGTGGGCGCCGATCCGGACGCCGTCGCCGAGAGTGATCCGGCCACGGACGACGGCGAACGGGTTGATGGTCGAGTCGGCGCCGATCGAGATCTCGCCGGTCAGGTAGGCGTGGGCCGCGACGTACGAGCGCTCCCCCAGCCGCAGTACGTCGCAGAACACCGCGGCGCTCTCCGCGACGAACGTGTCAGCGGCGAACTGCACCGTGCCGGACAGCTCCGACTGCCGCTCTGCCTGGCGTTGCCGCTCCGCCCCCGACGCGCCTCCGGCGTACTCCCAAGGCAGGAAGTCGAGGCGGTGGGCGCTGGGACGTGACTCGGACGACGTCATGGGATAACGCTATCCAAGTTTCCGGCGCTGCTAACGTTCGGCCCATGCGGGGAGGGAGCGACGAGATCGCGGACGAAGAAGTCATCAGCAGCGGCGGACGCCGGAGTCAGCGCGTCACGATCAGCGACCTGGCACGCCGTCTCGACATCTCCAAGGCGTCGGTCTCCTACGCGCTGAACGGCCGCTCCGGTGTCAGCGCCGAGACCCGCCAGCGAGTGCTCAGTCTCGCCGCCGAACTGGGCTTCCACCCGAACTCGGCCGCCGTCGCGCTGTCCGCGAGCCGAACCAGGACGATCGGCATCGTGATCGCCCGCGACCCGGCACTGATCTCGACCGAGGCGTTCTACATGCGCACTCTGGTCGGCATCGAGCAGTACCTGAACGAGGTCGACTCCTCGCTGCTGCTCCGCCTCACCGGCGAGCAGGGCCAGGATCTCGACGTACTGCGCCGCTGGAGCCGGCAGGGCCGGGTCGACGGTTTCATCCTGTTCGACGAGCACAACGACGACCCGCGCATCCCGGCGCTCAAAGAGCTGGGCGTCCCCTGCGTGGTGGTCAGCTCCAACGCCCCGGACGACGGCGTCGGCCGGCTGATCAGCTCCCCGGAGCAGACCGTGCACCTGCTGGTCGACCACCTGCTGGAGCTGGGCCACACCGACATTGCGCATGTCAGTGGACCGTTCAGCTTCGTCCACGAGCAACTACGCGTCCAGCTGCTCAAGGAGCACGCCGAGCGGAGCGGTATCCGGGTCACCCATTACGAAGGCAGCTACCGGTACGAGGACGGCGCCGCGCTGACCCGTCAGGTGCTGGCCACCGAGAACCGGCCGACCGCGCTCGTGCTGGGCAACGACCTGATGGCCGTCGCCGCGCTCCGCGTGGCGGTCGAGCTCGGCACCGCCGTACCGGAGGAGCTGTCGATCCTGGCCTGGGACGACTCGCCGCTGTGCGAGCTCGCCCTCCCCGGCATCACCGCTGTCGACCAGCAGAACATGGAGCGCGGGCGGATGGCCGCCGATCTGCTGTTCCGGATCGCGGCCGGTGAGTCGGGGCTGCACTGGGAGACTCCTGCCGGCGTGCTGCACGTACGCGCTTCGTCGGCCGCGGCACCCCGTAGTACTCGCTGATCCAGCCGTAACTGGATCTTGCGCAATCGTGCGCGAGAAGCGACATATTGCGTGAGTAACCTGCATCACACCGGGTACCGGATCACGGTGACATAACGAAGCGACCCGAACTGAACCGGTTAGGGTTCCGATACTTAACCGGTTAGGCCACTATGGGCCGCACCTGCCTCCGCTCTCCTGCCGGAGGCTCGACGGGACGAGGGAGTCCGACGTGAGACTGCGTTCGCTTGTAGCCGCAGCAGCGGTGTCCGCCCTGGGAATCAGCCTGGCCGCCTGTGGTGGCAGCGACTCGGGCGACTCCTCTGGCGGTAGTAGTGGTGGCGGGGATCAGACCCTGACCTACTGGGCCAGCAACCAGGGCACCAGCCTGGACAACGACAAAGAGGTGCTGACCCCGGTTCTGGAGAAGTTCACCGCCGAGACCGGTGTCAAGGTCAAGCTCGAGGTGATCGGCTGGAACGACCTGCAGACCCGGATCCAGACGGCGACCACCTCGGGCCAGGGCCCGGACGTGGTCAACATCGGCAACACCTGGGCCGCGTCGCTGCAGGCCACCGAGGCGTTCCTGCCCTTCGACGGTGCGGCGATGGACGCGATCGGGGGCAAGGACAAGTTCGTGCCGACGGCTCTGGCGACCGGCGGCAAGGAAGGCACCGACCCGACCTCGGTCCCGCTCTAC